>JAAYDF010000217.1 GCA_012729395.1 Phycisphaerae bacterium | reverse complement strand
TACCTCGTTCGGCGGCTGCTGTTGGCGGTGCCCACGCTGTGGGCTATCTACACGATCACCTTTCTGATGGTGGTGACCGTGCCGGGGAATCCCTTTCAGCAGGCCGACCGCCAGATGCCCGAGCCCGTGCAGCGGGCGCTCGAGGCCCGGTACGGCATCGACAACAACTGGACCTACTACTGGCAGTACCTGGCCGGCGCGGTGCGGCTGGACTTCGGGCCGAGTTTTCAGTATCGCGACTGGACCTGTACGCAGATCATCGCCCAAGCCCTGCCGACGTCGTTCGCCCTCGGCTTGCTGGCGGTGATGCTGGCGGTGCTGGTCGGCGTGCCAATCGGGGTCATCAGCGCGGTCAAGCGGAACTCATGGTTCGACGTGGGCTCGCTGGGTCTGGTGCTGATCGGTGTGTCGCTGCCGACGTTCGTGACCGGCACAGCCTTGTTGCTGGTATTCGCTCTCAAGCTGCAATGGCTGCCCGTGGGCGGGTGGGGCGAACTGTCGCAGATCCCGCTGCCCGCGCTCACGCTGTCGCTACCCTTCATGGCCTACATAGCCCGGCTCACGCGGATGGGCATGCTGGACGTGCTGAACAGCGATTTCATTCGCACTGCCTACGCCAAGGGGGTCAGTCGTCGCGGCGTGATCTGGAAGCACGCTTTGCGCAACGCCTTCCTGCCGGTGCTCAGCTTCGTGGGGCCTGCCTTGGCGGCGGCGATGACCGGCTCGTTCGTGGTTGAGAAGCTGTTCACTGTTCCCGGCCTTGGCCAGCACTTCGTCAACAGCGTGCTCAACCTCGACCGTGGGCTGATCATGGGTACCGTGCTGACGTACTCCGCGCTGTTGATCGGCATGAATCTGGTGGTGGACCTGTGCTACAACTTTGTGGATCCGCGGGTGAGGGTTGGTTATGAGTGAAGCGATCGCCATACCTGCCGCCGATCTCGCCAACGACGGGCAGTCGCCCGCGTCGCGAGCCTGGCGGCGGTTCTTGAGCAACCGCGTCGCGGTTGTCAGCGGGCTGTTTCTGGGGCTGTTGGTCCTGTCGATGCTGGCGGCCCTGCCGCTGACCGCGTCGCGCTACGATGCCCAGCGGTTGGAGTTGAACCGACGACCGCCGGCGTGGAGCAACCCGGCCGGCCACGACGGCCTGGGACGCGACCTTTTGGTTCGTTGCCTGTTCGGTGGGACGATCAGTCTGAGCGTCGGGCTTGGGGCCGCACTGCTGAGCGTGACGGTCGGCGTGATGTGGGGAGCGATTGCCGCGCTGGCCGGCGGACGCGTCGACGGGGCGATGATGCGGCTGGTAGACATCCTCTATGGCCTACCCTATATTCTGCTTGTGATCCTGCTGAAGGTCGCCTTCGAGCAGCCGCTGACGAGGTTGATCGGCGACAAGCAAGTGGCCAACGTAGTGATTCTGTTCGTCGCCATCGGGTCGGTCAGCTGGCTGACCATGGCCCGGGTGATCCGCGGGCAGGTGCTGTCGTTGCGGGAGATGGCGTTCATCGAGGCCGCTCGGGCCGCCGGCATCGGGCCGGTCCGGATTCTCAGTAGGCACCTGTTGCCCAACCTGATCGGGCCGATCGTGGTCTATGCGACGCTCACGGTACCGCAGGCGATCCTGCAGGAGTCGTTTCTAAGTTTCCTGGGCATCGGCGTGGCTCCGCCGGTTCCCACTTGGGGCTCGCTGGCCGCCGAGGGCGTGGCCGCGATCAATACGGTGGAGAGCTTCTGGTGGATGCTGCTCCACCCGTGTTTGTTTCTGGGGATGACGCTGCTGGCTCTGAACTTCGTGGGCGATGGGTTGCGGGACGCGTTTGACCCTCGCGGGAGTCGGTGATTGTGGGTAAGTTCTACGCCATTGCCGGGTTGCTGGTATTGGCTCTGGTGCTTGCGCCCGTCGGGTTCCTCGCATTGCGGAAGAAGGCCGACTACGGCGACCGGACGGTTCTGTACCAGACCTACTCGGCGAAGGTGAAATCGATCGACCCGGCCACCTGCGGCGACACCACCAGCGCGAGCATGCAGGGCCAGGTCTACGAGAGCCTCTACACCTACCACTACCTGAAACGTCCGGTGGAAATCATCCCTCAGTTGGCGGCCGAGATGCCGGAGATTTCCGAAGACTCTCGGATTTACACATTCAGGTTGAAGCCGAACATCCACTATGCCCCTAATCCCTGTTTCGGCATCAAGCCGGACGGCTCATTCCGCACGCGCACTGTCCGGGCGGATGACTTCGCCCTCGGGCTCAAGCGCGTTGCCGATTTCCACCTTCAAACGCCGTTGGCATGGTCGTTCTTGAGCGAACGGATCGTCGGTCTGGACGAATACCGCGCACGTTGCGAGGCGTACCGGGAGGGTGACTTCTCAAGGTACGATATGGAGGTCGAGGGCCTTGAAGCGGTGGATGATCTTACGCTACGGATCCACCTGAAGGCTCCGTTTCCGCAACTCATCTATGTGCTGGCCATGCAGACTTACGCACCGGTGCCGCGCGAGCTGATCGACTATCACCTGGCCACGGAGCCCGGTCCCGGTGATGAGCGCCGGCCCATCCCGATAAGCCGGCGCACTGCCCAGATCACACAAGTGGAGCAAATCGTCGGTACCGGACCGTACCAGCTCACTCATTGGCAGCAAGGGGCGTTGATGGTCTTCGAGCGAAACCCCGAGTACCGGCACGGGTTCTATCCGACAGAGGGGGAGCCGGGCGATGCCGAGGCCGGCCTGCTCGACGATGCGGGCAAACCCCTGCCTTTCGTCGACGTGCTGCACTACGAGTGCATCCTCGAAGACATGCCCGCGTGGTTGCGCTTCTTGAGCCGTCAGACGGACGTATCGGGCATCCCGCGTGACGTGTTCGATACGGTCATTACCCCGGATCGCGACCTGCTGGATAAGTGGGCGAAGCAGGGGTTAAGGCTCAGCAAGTTCACGGATCCCACGGTCTTCTGGCTCGCGTTCAACATGGATGACCCCGTCATGGGGGCCAGCAAGTCGCTACGGCACGCGATGTGCTTGGCGTTCAATGTGGAGGATCTCATCGAGGTTCTGTACAACGGGCGGGGAAGACGAGCAGTGAACGTGCTGCCGAGTTCGTTCCCCGCTCATCCGATTGCCGGCCCGGGTCCGTACTACCGTTACGACATGGAGGAGGCCAGACGCCAACTCGACCAAGCCCGAAGTGAGCTGGCGGCGGTCGGCAGGCTCGACGCCAACGACCAGTTCCCATTGCTGACCGTCGACCTCGGTGGGCGCGACGAGACTTCCCGGCGAATGGGCGAGTTCATCCGGCAACAGTTCGAGCCTCTCGGCCTGCGCGTCCGCATCGAGCTCAACGACTGGCCCACCCTCCAGCAGAAGGTCCACAACAAACAATGCCAGCTCTACGCCATGGGATGGCATGCCGACTACCCCGATGCCGAGAATTTCCTCCAACTCTACTATGGTCCGAACATTGAGAAGGGCACCAACAACTCGAATTACCGTAATCCCGAGTTCGACGCGCTGTACGATCAGGTCACGGTGATGCCCGACGAGCATGATCGCAATGAGGTTTACGCCCGGATGGTGCACATGCTCAACGAAGACTGCCCGGTGCTCCTGCTGGTCGAGCCGATGTACTACGTTCTGACCTACGACTGGGTCAAAGGCTACAAGCGGCATCCCTTTGCGTATGGGATGACGAAGCATCTGCGGATTGATACTCAGTTGCGGCGGGAGATGGGAGGACGCTGAGCGAGTATGGGTGCGTACGTTATCCGGCGACTGGTGCAGGCGGTGTTCACCATCTTCGGGGTGATGTTGGTGACCTTCCTGCTATTCCGCGTCGTGGCGGGTGACATCGCCGGTGCCCACCTCGGCCCCAAAGCGACCGAGCAGCAGAAGCGGGAGTGGCTCAAGAAGTACGGGTATGACAGGCCTCTGCTCATCAACCGTCAGCCCGATACCCGCTGGTACGACACGCAGTTCGCCCACTATGTGAGTACAACGGCCACCTTCAAGACGCGCAGCCTGATTAACAACGAGAAGCTCAGCGACACCATTCTGGAGCGGGCACCCTACAGTCTGGCCATCACCGTACCTGCGTTGGCTTTGGGCTGGGCCTTGGCGATGGTGGTCAGTACTCTGGTAGCCTACTATCGGGCCAGCCTGATCGATCACGTCGGCGTATTCCTCGCCGTCCTGGGAATGTGCGTGCCCTACCTCGCGTTTATCATGGGCGGTCAGTGGCTGATGTTCAAAGTCGCTCCCAGCATGGCCTACGGGCTGGCCAACCCGTTCAATATCTTCGTCCCCGTGGTCATCTCCGTGGTGGCCGGGTTGGGCGGCAGCGTCCGCTTCTACCGTACCGTCATTCTGGACGAGACAACCCGGGACTACGTGCGCACCGCTCAAGCCAAGGGCGTGCCCCTGCCCAGCGTGATGTTCAAGCACATCCTCAAGAATTGCATGCTGCCCATCCTGACGAATCTGATCATGGCGATCCCGTTTTTGATCATGGGCAGCCTGTTGCTCGAGTTGTTCTTCGGCATCCCGGGGCTGGGTGACCTATTGCTCAGCAGCATCACCAACCGGGATGAGCCGATCGTCAGCGGTTTGACGTTTCTGACGGCGTTGATCTACGTGCTGGGTACGTTGGCGACGGACATCACGTATGTGATCTTTGATCCGAGAGTGGAGTTGACGTGACCACGACAGCGCCCAACCCGGCCATCCTGGCAGCCCCCGTTCAGCAGGGCCGCAGCCTCTGGGGCGACGCGTTTCGGCGGTTGCGCCGCGACCCGGCAGCGGTGGCCTGCTTCCTGGTTATTGGCGCCTATGTCGCGCTCGCCGTCGGGGCCGTTTACTGGTACCCCGACTTCCTGGAGACGCAGAATTACAGCGAACGGAACCTGCCTCCCTCGGCGGATCACTGGTTCGGCACGGATGTTTTCGGCCGGGACGTCCTCGCGAAAACGCTTCTGGGTGCCCGAGTCTCGATGACCGTGGGTTTCATGGCCAACGCCATCGCCGTGCCCCTCGGGCTGGCCCTGGGCGTGCTGGGCGGCTACTTCGGCAAGTGGATTGACGACTTGGTCGTTTGGCTCTATACCACCCTCGCGAGTATCCCCGGCATCATCCTGCTCATCGCCCTCAAATACGCGTTCCAGGGCATCATCCTCTTCGAAGGCACCTTCATCGAGCTGAATCTCAGCGGTATCCATGGTTTGTACATCGCCTTGGGTGTGCTGAGCTGGATCGGTACCTGCCGCATTATTCGAGCCGAGACGCTCAAGCTCAAGAGTCTCGATTACGTCACCGCCGCCCGGGCCAGCGGGCAGGGCCGTGTGCGCATCCTCGTACGTCACATCGTGCCCAATCTTCTGCATCTGGCGATCATCAACTTCACGCTCGGCTTCGTGGGGGCCATTTCCGCGGAAGTGATCCTGTCCTTCCTGGGGCTGGGCGTGGAGGTGGGTACCCCGAGTTGGGGCACGATGATCAACGCCGCACGCCTCGACCTTGTCGTGGGACGGTGGTGGGAGGCGGTGGCGGCTTGCGCGGCGATGTTCGTCATCGTCCTGGCGCTGAATATCTTCGGCGATCGGTTGCGCGACGCCCTGGACCCCAAGTTGAGGATCTGACCCGTGCCCGTATCCAACGGTGACAACCTGATCGAGGTCCGCGACCTGCAGACTCATTTTCATACCGAGGACGGCGTAGCCCGAGCGGTCGACGGCGTGTCCTGGTCGCTCCCGCGCGGCAAAACGCTGGCCCTGGTCGGCGAGAGCGGCTGCGGTAAGAGCGTGACGGCGTTGTCCATCATGCGGCTCATCCCCAACCCGCCGGGGCGCATTGTCGGTGGGAAGATCCTCTTCGGCGGGCTCGACCTGGCGGCCGCCAGCGAAAAGCAGATGCGCACCATCCGCGGCAACCGCATCGCGATGATCTTCCAGGAGCCGATGACTTCGCTCAATCCAGTCTACACCATCGGCAATCAGATCGCCGAGGCCATCGAGCTGCACCAGAACTTGCGTGGCGCCGAGGCCTGGAACCTGGTCATCGAGGTGCTGTGGCAGGTGGGCATCCCCGCCCCCGAGCAACGGGCCAACGAGTACCCGCACCAGCTCTCCGGCGGGATGCGTCAGCGGGTGATGATCGCCATGGCCCTGTCGTGCAATCCGTCGTTACTCATCGCCGACGAGCCGACCACCGCCCTCGACGTGACTATCCAGGCCCAGATCCTTGACCTGCTCCGCAAGCTGCAGGCCGAGAAGCACATGAGCATCCTGCTCATTACCCACGACCTGGGCGTCGTCGCCGAGATGGCCGACGAAGTCTGCGTCATGTACGCCAGCAAAATAGTCGAGCGGGCCAGTGCCGAGGAACTGTTCGCCCATCCGCTGCACCCCTACACCCAGGGCCTCTTCCGCAGCATCCCGCGGATCGGCGACCTCAAGCGTCGGCTGGATGTGATCCCGGGCAACGTCCCCAATCCGCTGCAGTTCCCGCCGGGCTGCAAGTTCCACCCCCGCTGCCCGCTGGGCTCGGAGGATGCGACCTGCCAGTCGCAGGATCCGCCGTTGAAGGAAATCCGCCCTGGCCACTGGGCGGCATGTTGGAAGTGCGAGGGGTACCCGGCTTATTGCGGTTTCGCTCCTGTTTGATCGTGAGGCGCGGTAGCTGTGAGTCTTGATGGAATGCGGGTCGTGCTGTTCGAGAACCGGATGTCGGGCGAGATGCGCTCGGCGGTCGAGCGGTTCGGGGGAAAGGTGCTGTCGGCGCCGGCCATGCGCGAGTTGCCCGTGCCGCATAGCCCCGGGGCCTTGGCCTTTGCCGAGGCACTGCTCGCCGGCCGGATCGATATGGTTATCTTCCTGACCGGTGTTGGCGCCCGGGCCCTGCTGGCGATCATCGAAGAAGCCCACCCGCGAGAAGCGTTCCTTCAGGCGTTGAGCAAGGTTGTCACCGTGGCCCGCGGGCCCAAGCCGGTGGCGGCTATGCGCGAGTGGCGGATCACACCGACCCATGTGGCGACCGAGCCGAACACGTGGCGAGAGGTTCTGGCGGCGATCGACGCGGCCGGCCCAGTCGCCGGCAAACGTATCGCCGTGCAGGAGTACGGAGAGTCTAACGAAGAACTGGTCCAAGCCCTGCGCGACCGTGGGGCGGAGGTGACCCCGATCGCGGTCTACACCTGGGATCTGCCGGAGGATTGCGCCCCCCTGCGATCGGCGATCGAAACCATCGTCGCGGGCGAAGTCGAGGTCGTGGCCTTCACCAGCGCCCAGCAGGTCCGGCACGTGCTGCGCGTCGCCGCGGAAATGGGCCTGGAGGAGCGGCTACGCGACGCCCTCAAACGCGTTTTCATCGGCTCGGTCGGCCCGACGACGACGGAAACGCTACGCCGCCTCGCGCTGGGCATGGACTTCGAGCCGGACCGACCGAAGATGGGCGACCTCGTGCGCGGGCTGTCCCGTCACGGCAAGTACCTCTTGCGGCGCAAACGCGCGTCGGCGGATGCGGGCGTGGATACCGGTCGGGCGACGCGAGTCGATCTGGTCTGGCCCGCCGACGAGTGCGCCGACTGCCCAGACCCATTGCAGAACAGCGTCTTCCTGCGAGCCTGCCGTCGGGAACCCACCGATTACACGCCCATCTGGATCATGCGCCAGGCCGGTCGATACCAGCGAGAGTACCGCGAGATCCGCGCCAAGGTTTCCTTTCTGGAGATGTGCAAGCGCCCGGAACTGGCGGCGGAAGTGACGTTGATGGCGGTTGATCGGCTTGGCGTGGACGCGGCCATCATCTTCGCGGATATCCTGCTCATCGTCGAGCCGATGGGTGTGGGCCTGACCTTCAACGAGGGCGAAGGTCCGGCGATCACCCCGCCGGTACGCGATGGACATGACGTGGACGCTCTCGCGGAGGTCGAGCCCGCCGAGTCGCTCTCCTTCGTCGCCGAAGCCATCCGTCTCACGCGGCGGGCGTTGCACCCGGCCGTCCCGCTGCTCGGCTTCTGCGGCGCTCCATTCACAGTGGCCAGCTACATGATCGAGGGCCGCGGCAGCCGCGATTTCCGCCAGACCAAGACCTTCATGTATCGTGACCCCGGCGCCTGGCATGCACTACTCGATCGCCTCGTTTGGGCACATGTCCGCTACCTCGACGAGCAGATCGCCGCGGGCGTGCAGGCCGTCCAGTTGTTCGACAGTTGGGTCGGCTGCCTCAGCCCGGAGGATTATGAGGAATTCGTTCTGCCGCACACCCGCACGTTGATCGAGGCCATCAAGCCCGGAATTCCCATTATTTACTTCGGCACCAACACCGCGACGCTGCTCAAGGCTATCAAGGAGGTCGGCGCCGATGTCATCGGGTTTGACTGGCGGGTCAATCTCGGCCAGAAGTGGGCGGACATCGGCTACGACGTGGCGGTGCAGGGCAACCTCGATCCGGTCGTGCTCTTCGCCACGCCGAGCGAGATCCGCCGTCGCGCCCAACGCATCCTTGCCCAGGCCGCCGGCCGCCCCGGGCACATTTTCAATCTCGGCCACGGCATCCTGCCCGACACGCCCATCGACCACGCGATCACCCTTGTCGACGCCGTCCACGAATACCGCCCGACCCGCGACACCGCGTAGCGATCGCTCCCCCGCTACGGCGGGCAGGCTGTGACGATCGAAGCCCGTAGCGGTAGCCCCCCACAAGTGTCTCGCGTTGGGGCGGGGGACAGTCGGGCAAGGGCATAGTCGTGGAGGGAGACAGTCGGGGCGGGCGACAGTTGAGGATGGGGACAGGCACGTCTTCGGCTTGAAGCTTTCCGACGCGACGGGGCCGTCATGTCGAGTGACTGAGTTGCGTGCAGAGCCCTCGGGCCGGCAAAGAGGAGCCAATCCCCGGGCGCACCGCGTGTCGCCGCTTCGCATTGGTGTGTCACCGCTCTGCATTGGCACTTCTCTGTGAGCAGTGCGGGATGCGTACAACGCCCAACCGCGATGCAACCCGCAACCTTCAGGTCGGCTCTGATGGTGTTCTGGGCAGGCGTTGTCTGCTACTCTTGCCGCGGCAAGTTCGTAGGAATGGTGATCTGCAGAAGTTGGGATTGGCTGGGCTCTTGTTGGCTACACGTGCAGTGGTCACAAGTAAGTGGTTCGCCATCGGGGCCCACGGGTTTGGGGCCGCCGCAGGAACCACGGAGGGGCTTGCCTTTGATGATAACGCCGATGGCCAACAGGACGACGGCCAAGGTAAAGATCAGGCAGCCAAACAAGATCGTGGTCATGCAATCAGCCTTCTCGTGATATTCAGCCGCGGTAACGGCCGGTGACTTCATCCTTTATTGGCCGTCGTGCGAGAACGACACTTCCCTGCTAGTGGCCTCCGCCAGATACCTTGTGACACAGTTTTGCCCAGGCGAGCCGCCCCGGCCCACAATGGCGAGACGCCCGTGCCACACCTTAAGATCCAGACTGCTTGGTGGGCTACACTAGAGTTCTCCTCGCAGGTGCAGGTAGTCCTTGAGCATATGGTTCTCAATTCGGGCGCTCTCGAGCTGGCTCTTGATGACATCGCCGATGGAGATCAAGCCGATGACCCGGTGGTTCTCGACGATGGGCAGATGGCGGATCTTGTTCTGGGTCATCACCTGCATGACGTAGTGGGCGTTATCGTCCGGGAGCCCGCAGATCAGCTCCCGGGTCATCACGTCCGCCACGCGCCGGTCACCGAAACCTGCGATGTCCTGATTCGCGGCCCGGAGCATGTCCCGTTCGGTAATAATACCCAGCGGCTGTCCGCCGGTGTCTTCGACCATCAAGGCCCCGATGCGTTTTTCGCACAAGAGGGCGATCGCGTCGGCGATGGTTCGTTCCGGGGCGATGGAGCAGATGATCGCGTTGGGCTTGCCGGCCAGGATTTCTTTGATTTTCATGACGGACTGACTCCCTCGCTGCGGTGACCACGGTTGTTGGGGCCGTCTTGTGGAGCCGACGCGGGCGTACCGCTGAGGTAAGCGGCGAAGCCCGGCGTCTGCTTCCTTGAGATGGTCCCGTCTTCGTGCCGACGGAGAAACAGGGCGACCAAGCCTTGTCTCTCGGCGACATTGTAGCCCTCATCCGGGCCCAAGACCATGAGGGTGGTGGCCCATGCATCCGCCCATTCGCAATCGTCGGCGATGACGGTGACGGAGGCCAGGAGGTGCGTGACCGGGCGGCCGGTCCGCGGGTCAATGGTATGCGAGATCCGCTTGCCGTCGCGCATGTAGAAGTTGCGATAATCGCCTGAGCTCGCCACCGCCTTATCGCGAAGGCCTAAGACTTGAAGAATGCCTCGCCCTTCGGGATCGGGCTTCTCCACGGCGATCTGCCAGGGCTGATCGTCGAGGTTGAGCCCCCGGGCTCGCACTTCTCCGCCGATCTCCACCATGTAGCGGCCGAGCCCGAAATCGTCGAGCGTCTCGGCGACTTGGTCTACGCCGTAGCCCTTGGCAATCGCCGATAGGTCGCAGTAGACCTGCGGATGCTTCTTGCGGAGCGTGCGTGCGTCGGTGTCGATTTCGATCAGGTGATACCCCACACGTTCGCGCAGGGCGGCCAACTCGTCCTCCGAAGGCCCATCCATCCGCCGCGGGTCTGGCCCGAAACCGTAGGCGTTGACGATCGGCCCAACGGTGATGTCAAAAGCACCATCGCTCAAATCGCTGATTTCCAGGGCTCGTCGGATCACATGCAGTGTCTGCTCCGAAACCGGGAAGGGCGCCTCGCTGGTATGCTGGTTGAAACGCGAGAGTTCCGACTCGGGCAGGTAGGTCGACATGCGTTGATTCACTACCAGCAGGCACTCGCCGATTTGCTCACGCAGCAGAGTCTCGTCATCCCTCCCGAATGCCGCGGGATCGACGACCAGCTTGATACTGTAAGTCGTGCCCATGGTGGGCCCGGTGATTGTGCACAGCCGCAGGCCGGCGCGGCCGAACCGTGCCACCAGCAAGAGGGTAACAAGCAGGAGAGCAATGCCCACCGACCAGACGCGGCGCGGTCTGCGTTGCGGCGGCGGGGTGTGCACGGCGGTCAGCCTCCAAAGTCATCAAGCATGATGTTTTCGCGTTCGACACCCATGTCGAGGAGCATCTGGATACAGGCCGAGTTCATCATCGGCGGGCCGCACATGTAGTACTCGATGTCTTCCGGGGCCGGGTGCTGCTTGAGGTAGTTGTCCCGCACGACGTCATGGATGAAGCCCGTATAGCCCTTCCAGTTATCCTCCGGCAGGGGTTCGGATAGGGCCACATGCCATTTGAAGTTCGGGTAGTCCCGCCCGATGGCGTCGAAATCCTCGACGTAGAACATCTCTCGCAGGCTGCGGGCACCGTACCAGAAGGTGACCTTGCGGCCGGTGTGCAGTCGCCTGAACTGATCGAAAATGTGCGAGCGCATCGGCGCCATACCCGCTCCACCGCCGATGAAGAGCATCTCGGCGTCGGTCTCGCGAGCGAAGAACTCGCCGAACGGCCCGGAGATCACCACCTCGTCGCCCGGCTTGAGGTTAAAGATGAAGGATGACATCAGCCCGGGCGGCGTGCCGGGCGGCGCCTTGGGCGGCGGCGTGGCGATCCGCACGTTGAGCATGATGATGTCCTTCTCGAGCGGGTAGCTGGCCATGGAGTACGCTCGCTCGATGGGCTCGCTGATGGTGGCGGACAGCTTCCACAGGTCGTAGCGGTCCCAGTCGGGACGATAGATCTCCTCGACGTCGAAATCCTTGAAGTGTACGGTGCACGGCGGGGCCTTAATCTGGATGTAGCCGCCAGCCCGGAAGGGGACCTCTTCGCCCGCGGGCAGCTCGAGGACCAGTTCCTTGATGAAAGTCGCCACGTTATGGTTCGAACGCACCTTGCAGGTCCACTGCCGCACGTGGAAGATCTCCGGCGGGATGTGGATGCGCATGTCGCTTTTGACCTTGACCTGGCAGGACAGGCGGGTCCCTTCGCGGGCCTCTCCGCGAGTGATGTGGCTTAGCTCGGTAGGCAGGATGCTGCCGCCGCCTTCGAGCACGTCGACCTTGCAGACGCCGCAACTGCCTTTGCCCCCGCACGCCGACGGGATGAAGATCTTTCGCTCCGCCAGCGTGTTTAGCAGGGTGCTGCCCGCTTGCGTTTGGACATCGTTGGTTGGGTCGTCGTTGATGCGAATGGTGACATCACCGCTGCTGACCAGTCGAGCCTTGGCGATCAGCAGAACCCCGACCAGGGAGACGATCACCCCGGTGAACATCAGCACGCCCAGGAGTACGATCAACATCGAGACGACCTCTTCAAGCTGAATGCCCACGAATCAAAGCTGGATGCCCGCGAACGCCATAAACCCGATAGCCATCAGTCCGGTCACGATGAAGGTGATACCCAGCCCGCGCAGGCCGGCCGGCACATTGCTGTAACGCATGCGCTCGCGAATGGCCGCCAGAGCCACGATAGCCAGCGCCCAGCCCACGCCGCTACCGAAGCCGAACACGGCGCTTTCACTGAGGGTCTGATCCCGCTCGACCATGAACAGCGATGCTCCGAGAATGGCGCAATTCACCGCGATCAGGGGAAGGAAAATGCCAAGGGTGTTGTACAGAGCGGGAAGGAAACGGTCGAGCGCCATTTCCACGATCTGGGTGATCGCGGCGATGCTGCCGATGTAGCTGATGAAGCCCAGGAAGACGAGGTCCACGTCGGCCATCTGCGGGCCCACCACCGGCAGCCAGACGAGAGCACCGGGCTTGAGCAGGTAATTCAGGATCAGGTTGTTCATCGGACAAGTAATGCCCAACACGAACACCACTGCACATCCAAGGCCCAGCGCGGTCTCAACCTTGCGCGAGCAGGCGAGAAACGAACACATGCCCAGGAAGAAGGCCAGGGCCATGTTCTCAATGAACACGCTCTTGATGAACAAACTCAGGTAATGCTCCAGCATCACTCTGTCTCCCTCTGCTCAGGCTTCCATGTGCGGACAGCCCAGATGAACAGGGCGATCAGGAAGAACGCTCCGGGCGACAGGAGCATCAACCCGTTGGGCGTGTACCATCCACCCTCCGATGCCAGCTTGAACAGTTGAATCCCGAAGAACGAGCCCGAGCCGAAGAGTTCCCGGACAAGCCCGACCAGCACCAGGACCAGGCTGTAGCCGAGCCCATTGCCGATGCCGTCCAAAAAACTCAAGCCGGGGCCGTTCTGCATGGCATAGGCTTCCGCCCGGCCCATCACGATGCAGTTGGTGATGATCAGCCCGACGAAGACCGACAGCTGCTTGCTGATGTCGAACACGAATGCCTTGAGGATCTGGTCGGTGATAATCACCAGTGAGGCGATGACCGTCAGTTGCACGATGATTCGCACGCTCGATGGGATCCTGTTTCGCAACAGGCTGATCGCGAGGTTCGAGCCGCCCGTGACCAGCGTCACGGCGATGGCCATCACCACGGCGGTCTCCATCTTGGTGGTGACGGCGAGGGCCGAGCAGATGCCCAGCACCTGCAGCCCGATGGGATTGTTGTCAAACAGCGGGTCCAGCAGTGCAGCTTTGCTCTTCTTACCCATGCCCGGGTCCTCCGTTATCTCGAAGCCGCTGAAGATAAGGTCCGAATCCTTGCTCCCCCAGCCAGAACTGGACCAGATGACTGACGCCCCGGCTGGTGATCGTCGCCCCGGAGAGGCCGTCCACCTTGTGAGGCTCCTCCGCGGCGGGGCCGGCGTGCCCCTTGATCACCTCAATGCGAGGTGTCCAGGTTTCGTCGAAGGCCTTGCGGTTGATCCACAACGATTTCCAGCGGGGGTTGTCGATCTCGCCTCCCAGCCCCGGCGTCTCGCCGTGCTGATAGAAGGTGATGCCGCGGATTGTGGTACCGTCGGCGTCCAGGGCGAGGAAGCCGTAGCATGTGGACCATAGCCCTTTGCCTTCAATAGGCAGGATGACCTCGTCAAGCCGGCCGTCCTTCAACACCTTGTAAACCGTCGCATGATGGGGCAGCCGTGAGACGCCGGCGGCGTTCTTCGGTGCGGAGCTGCTCGCGGTCGGGTCTTTGGCAGCTTGTGCCTGGTCGAAGGTCTGCGGGTCGATATCGGTTTCTTGCCCGGTTCGCAGGTCGACGACCACCGATTGGACCTGCTCGAACAGCTCCTTGACCCGGGCCGCGGTGAGCTTCTCGCCCTCGCCGACGAGCCCGGCGGCTATGAGCACGTTCTTCTGGCGGTCCAGGGCGATGTTCTGCTGCTGGAGGCTTCGGAGACCGACCGCAGAGCTGGATACCAGCAGCGAGCAGACCACGCAGACCGCCGTCGAAAAGCCGATGATGTAAAGCGTGCTAAACCGCTGCATGGCGCGCCAACCTTCTCTTGATATTCGACCGGACGACCAGGAAGTCGATGGCCGGGGCAAACACGTTCATGAACAGGATCGCCAGCATCATCCCCTCGGGATACGCGGGATTGACTGCTCGTATGAGGATGGCCAAGACCCCGATCGCCAAGCCGTAAATCCACTTACCGGTTTCCGTGTACGCGCTGGTGACCGGGTCGGTGGCCATGAACACCGTACCGAAGGCCCATCCTCCCAGGACGATATGCCAATGGAAGGGAATGGTGAAGTACGGGTTGGCGACGTGACCGGCCAAGGCGCTCAGCGTGAGGGACATGCCCAAACTTCCAAGCACTACACCGAGTATCACGCGCCAAGAGGCCACCTGGGTGACCAGCAGGACGACCGCCCCGATCAGACAGCATAGTGTCGATGTCTCACCCATCGAGCCGGGAATGAAACCGAGGAAAGCGTCCCACCACGTATAGCCGCTGGCGGCGATCGCTTCCATTCCACCGACGGCCGCTTGGGCCAGCATGGTCGGGCCGCTGAAGCCGTCCACCGCCACCCAGACCAAGTCGCCCGAGATCTGTGCCGGGTAGGCGAAGAACAGGAACGCCCGGGCCGTCAGAGCGATGTTCAGGAAGTTCATGCCCGTTCCGCCGAACACTTCCTTCGCGAGAATCACCGCGAAGGTGACGGCCACCGCCACCTGCCACAGCGGAATCGTGGGCGGGACGATGCACGGCATCAGCATCCCGGTCACGAAGAAGCCTTCGTTGACTTCGTGTTTCCGGACGATGGCGAAGAGTATCTCCCAGCTCAAGCCCACCGCAAAGGTCACGACCAGCACGGGGAGGAAGTAAAGGGCGCCGTGAACGAAGCAATCCAGCAGATTCCCCGGCGAGAACCCCAGGCCCAACGTCGTGACCACCGTCGCCCGCCAGCCCTCGGGAGTAAGGCCCCTGTCGGCCAGGGTCAGATTCGCCTGGTACCCCGAGTTGTACATGGCCATCAGAATGCACGGAACCAGACCGACGAGTACCAGCCCCATCATCCGCTTGAGGTCCAAGGCATCGCGAACGTGTGAGGCGCCGCCGGTGACCTTGCCGGGAGAATAGGCACAGGTGTCCATCGCCTCGTAAAGCGGGTGGAATTTCTCCAGGGGCTGGCCATGTCCGAAGGGCTTGCCGGTGATATCCAGCATCTTGCGCAGGATTTTCATTACCCTTCTTTCTCCATGGTGGTGAGGTTGTCACGGAGGATCGGCCCGTATTCGATCTTGCCCGGGCAGACGAACGTACACAACGCCAGATCCTCCTCCTCCAGTTCCAGAGCTCCGAGCTGCTCAGCCCGCTCCACGTCGCCGGCGACGAGGCTACGCAACAAATACGTTGGCTCGATGTCCATGGGCATCACCCGTTCGTACATCCCGATCGGGACGATCGCCCGGTCCGAGCCGTTTTTGTTCGTCGTGAAGGCCCATTGCCGGGGGCCTAGGAAGGCCGCCATATACGCGCGAATGGTGGAGAATTTGCCCAGTCCCGGCCGGACCCAGCTCATGAACTCGCGATCCCGGCCCTCACGCAGGGCCGAGACTTGCAGGTGGTAGCGGCCCAGGTAGCCCAGAATCTCGCCCGTGGCCTTGCGCCCTGACAAGACCGAGCCGGAGATCACCCGATTCTCGCACTCCTCGAGCTCGCCCCGGACTAATTCGTCCACACTGGCCCCGACCCGCGTTCTGAGCAACCGAGGCTTCTTCACCGTGGGGCCACCGAGAGAGATCACTCGGTCGACGTCGAGTCGCCCCGTGCTCATCAGCCTGCCGATCGCGATGACGTCTTGGTAGTTAAGGTACCAGACGGTCTTGGTTCGGCACACGGGGTCGAGCGTGTGGATGTGCACACCGACCGTGCCGGCGGGGTGAACTCCAGCGAACTCCTCGACCTGCACGCCGTCGGCAGTTGGTATCGTCGCCCCCGGCGCTTTGCAGAGGAAGGTCCGGCCCTCGGTCAGGCGGGTTACGCAGGCCAGCCCAGTCGTGAAGTCCTGTTCGCGACCTTTGAGTACCACCTCGGCCGACGCCGCCAGTGGGTTGCTGTCCATTGCCGTGACAAAGATGGACCGAGGGGTCGTGGCGGGATCGGCAACTTTACCGTACGGCCGGGCGCGGATGGCCGTCCACATGCCCGACTCGATCAACAGATTCCGGATTTCCTCGCGAGTCAGCGACGCCGCGGGCTTACCCGTGTAGGCGGCGAAGGGAGCCAAGTCCGTCTCGGTGGGTTGGCCGGCCCGCTCGCCGGCGCTGAGCTCGATGACCACGGACTGCAACGCCCGTCGCTCGCCGCGATGGACCGCTACGACCGTGCCCGCTCCCGGCGATGTGTAGCGAACCGCCGGCAGCTTCTTGTCCTCGAAGAGCAACTGGCCGCGCCGTACCGCGTCCCCCGGCTTGACGTGCATGGTGGGGCGCATGCCCACATAGTCATCCGCCAGCAGGGCGACGCGCGAACACGGCGGCGCGCCGTCCACAGCCTGTCGCGGGGCGCCCGCGATGGGCAGGTCCAGACCTTTGGAGATCCTGTGCAGAGCCATCAGGTGCGTATCCTCTACCGGACTCGAATCAGGAACGATCGGTATGCCGAGGCAGGTGGGGGAGCGCTCATTCAAAGGTGCTGGTGTGCCGCCCGCGTCCTCCGAAAACCGGATGACTTGGGCTGGCTGCCTTGTATCGCTCCGCGTCTCTGCCGGACTGTTAGCTCACTCGGTACCGGTTTGCGTATGCCCGGCCCAAACCTGGCAGTTTCAAGTACGCGACATCACGATGTCCCGGGAGTATCCTGTCCCTTGATCTTTGATGCAAGTGCCTCGTCTTCCTCCCGCGGCAGGGGGGATCGTGCCTCATTACGCGGAGATCATAGAGAAAACGGCACCGGACGGCAAATCATGCAAGTCGAGCGTCGCACTCGGCATGGTTGCGTGTTCAGGAGAACCGGAACACAGGTAGTCCGGCTGAACAAGTCGCGGCGATGGCGTTGATGAGCGGACGCGCGACGTGGGGACGATCAGCTTGCCATGCGGCCTCACGACAGGAACCCGGGGGCGGCCGGCTGATTGAACCGCTGGATGCAGGGTGGTAGGCTGTCTGCCGATAGGTGCCCCTTGCCTGGCGGCGGGCAGGGCATGTGTGACGTTTCACGCCTGAGACGAGGATGACCGCGATGCGGAATATGCGAGTGTTGGCGGCAATCGGAACGGCGATGTTGGTGACCGGCGTGCTCTACTGCCTGGCGGCCGAGCAGGGCGGAGCCAGGAAGAAACTGCTTGTCTACAGTGAGTCCGATGGTTTCCGACATTCGGTCGTGGCCCGACCGCTGACCGGGGAGCTGTCCTTTGCGGAGAAGATCCTGAAGGACATCCTGACGAAGGCCGGCTACGAGGTCTATTTCTCCCAGTGTTTCCATGACCTGAAGGATGAGAAGCAGTTCGACCAGTTCGATGGAATCATCCTGTACACCTCGGGCAACCCGAAGATCAACCGCGAGGCCTTGCTCAAATGGCTGCGATCGGGCAGGACGCTGGTCGGAATCCACGCGGCTACGGATAGCTTCACCGACGATGAGGCCTTTGTCCGGATGATCGGCGCCGCGTTCCTGACACACGGCGCCGGTGACAAGGAAGTGACGGTCAAGGTCGAGAACCGGGACCACCCGTCCACCCGCATGCTGCCTGCGGAGTGGGTGCTGGCGGACGAGATTTACCAGTTCAAGGGTTTCTCTCGCGACAACGTCAGGATGCTCATCAGCATTGACACGGGCAAGACAAACCTTGAGCCGCAGAGGATGAAGGCTGATGAGTACTACCCTGTGGCCTGGACGCGTGAGGAGGGCAAGGGCCGCGTGTTCTACACTTCGCTAGGGCATCGCGAGGACGTGTGGACCAACCCGCTTTATCAGGATCATGTGCTGGCCGGGGTGGCCTGGGCTCTCGGTTTGGCGGAGGCGAAGTAAAAGTGTCTTGCCCCTGTGGGTGGAACACCGGTGTCTGGCTGGTGCTCGCCTGAGTTGAAAGCCGTCGTGGCGTACCCGCCGGCCGTGCGGGGCGAATCCCGTGAAATGTCGTGACGCGCCAAGAGAATCATACTAGATGAGTTTCACCGGTAAGCTGCTGCTGCCCCTCGCGACCGTCGCCGCCGCCGTCTGGTGGGCGTGCTCAGGGGATGGCCATGGTGTGGTCCCGGCCGTCAAAGCCACGTTTGACCAATCACAACCGCTGCCTGCCGCGAGGCCGCTCGCGCCCGCGCACGCGCCATACTGTGGCCTCGCGTGGCAGATCCACCATGTGGACGGGGTTGTGGAACGTGCTCGGCGGCTGTTCGGCGAGATGGCCGAGTTGGGCGCCAACGCTGTCCTTATCAGCAACCCCGGCTACCAGGAGCATGCCGGCTCGGACACGTTCGAGATTGACCCCGCGGTGACACCCAGTGACGAGCAGTGGCGAGAGATTATCCGGCTCGCCCACCACCACGGCCTGCGGGTCATCCTCATGCCCATCGTGCTTCTCAGTCATCCCCGCGGCAGTGAGTGGCGGGGGGTCATCAACCCACCCAACTGGGATGACTGGTTCGACCGCTATCGCGAGTTCGTCCTCCGCTTTGCCCGCATTGCCGAGGCCAACCGCGTCGAGGTGATGACCGTCGGTTCCGAACTCATCAGCACCGAGAAATACACCGACCGTTGGCGGAATCTCATCCGTGATGTTCGCAAGGTTTACCACGGTAAGCTCTCCTACTCCTCGAATTGGGATCACTACAAGGTGGTCGAGTTCTGGGATGAGCTCGACCTGGTGGGCATGACCAGTTACTACAAACTGGCCTCTGAGCCGAATCCTTCACTTGATGCCCTGCTGGAAGCGTGGCAGCCCATCAAACGCGGCGTGTTACGCTGGCAGCAGCGGGTCGGCAAGCCGCTGCTTTTCACCGAGATCGGCTGGTGCAGCCAGGAGGGAGCGGCGAGCCAGCCATGGAACTACTTCCACAAGCAGAAGGCCACGCCGGCCGGTCTCGAAGAGCAACGCAACTGCTATCTCGCCTTTCTGAAGACCTGGGCGGATACGCCCGAGGTCGGCGGTATGATCTGGTGGGAGTGGAATGACGACCGCGGCGGTCCGGAAGACTACAACTACACCCCTCGTGGAAAACCCGCTGAGAAGGTTCTCAGTGACTGGCTGCAATCCGTGCGGCAACGAGCCACGGCCAAGGTGGCTGAGTCTCCAGGCTGACGGGCGGAGCGTCTTGCGTCTGTAGGTTGCCGAACCACGTGAAGTGGTCTAATCCGGAGCGAGTTTGAGCCCGCGTCGCCAGGCGCGCGTCTGACGGTCCCACCAGGAGGGGCCGGCGGGCTGCGATACCGCTGGCGACTGTCCAGCGCGGGCAAAGGGCTCGCTTGTGGCCGCCGCCCACTGCTCCCACAGATCGGCATCGTGAAAGTGCGTTTCACCGGTCAGGGCGATCAGGGATCGCTCCGCCCGGTCCACGATACCGAAGTCCTCATGACGCAGCGACCGGATCAAGGGCTGCAGTACCTGCGGCTCCCGGAACTCGGCCAGTGCCTCGATGGCCACGATACGCACGTTGCGGGAGGAATCCGACTCGGCCAGCTTGATGAAGATGTCACGCGTCAGATCCCGGACTGGTTCGTCAACCACTCCCTTCCTGAGCAAGCCGGCCAGGGCGGTGGCGGTTTCACACCGCAGGTCATCGTTGGCCGGCAGGGCGTCACCAGAGCCGCGCGTCGCTTGCAGGATCAGCAGGAGCGTCTTCACGGGACGCTCGTCGTTGTAGCGAGCCAGCGATCGAACCGCGATGCACCGGATTTGCGGTGCCTCATCAGTGCGGGCGACGACATCGAGAACGTGGAAGGCATCCTCCTGGCGGTAGTAGCCGCTCTCCGCGATCCGGGCGACCGCGTCACGCCGCTCATCCGCATGTTCAGCTTCCAGGGCGATGCGGTAGTTCTCCTCGGCCGAACGAGGTTGCCAAGTCCGTTTCTGGTGGTCGGAGCACCCGGCGAGGGTCAGGGCCAAGGCGGCGAGCCCCAGAGCGGCAAGGCATGGGAACATGCGGGGCGATGGTCGTCTACCGCCCGCTGGAGATGTGAACGGCTTCAGGTCGGTCCGATCCGCGGGCAATGGCGTCTTCCAGTTCGCGGACGGGCTTGAACACGGATTGCTCATGGAAGAACTGCTCCGGCGTGATCCAGGTGACCTCGCGTATCGGCTCCCCAAGGAAACTGCCGCCTACCTCGCGAAACCGCTGGGGGTTATCGCTGACGTAGCAGCGGAGTCTACCCGGCTCGACCGAGGCGGACAAGGCGTCGCGGTTGGCCAGCAGTTCCCTGACCACTCGGGCCGTGGCGTCGGCCGAGTCGACGATCCGAGCCAGCGGCATGAGCTTGCCGACCGCCTCGGCGACCAGAGGATAGTGTGTGCAGCCCAGCAGCACGACGGCCGGGTCGAGTTGCCGTACCCCGTCCAGGTACTCATCGAGGATCATGAGCAGGATTTTGTCGCTGCTTGTGCGGCCTTCCTCGATCAGGGAGACCAGGCTGGGGCAGCGTTGCTGCGTCACCGGGGTCCGTGGGGCCAGGTGGTGAATGGCCCGGATGTACGCCTGGGACGCGACGGTGGCTTCAGTAGCCAGCACGGCGATGCTTCGTCCGCCGGCCTGCCGTACAGCCTCCGACGCCCCCGGCCCGACCACTCCGACCAGCGGGACCGGAACCTTGGGGGTCAGCTCCTCCAGGGCCAGGGCACTGACCGTGTTGCAGGCGGCAATGACCAGTTTGGGGTTGAATCGCAGGAGGAAGTTGCAGTCTTGCTCCGCGAAGGCCACGACCGTCTCGGATGACTTGATCCCGTAGGGAACGCGGGCGGTATCGCCGAAGTAGATGAGTGATTCGTGCGGCAAATGTCGGCGCAGTGCCCGTACAACCGTCAATCCCCCCAGTCCGCTATCGAATACCGCAATCGGTTTGGAGTCCATGCGGTTAGTATCGTGCAATCGCCCTTGATTTCGCAAGCGAATCTGACGCGGTGCGGGGAGGTGGGGGTGAGGCTTACGTCGCCGGTCACGCCGCCGGAGCGGAGTGTGATCGCAGGTTACCGGTCCCTTCGCCAACCCGGGCGCACCGAACTCACCGGTGCCTGTTTTCCAGAATCCGCCGCCAGAAGCGTTCCGCCTTGGATCTACTTAGCCGATAGGGTAAGATAGCGGGAGCACATCACGCGGAACGGGTGCGCGCGGAGTCTTGTTTGGCAAGGATCGATGTCTAGGAGGAGATATGCGAACCCCAATGCTCTCTGTGGCGTGGATCACAAGCTTATTGCTGGCGGGAGTCTATGCGGGGGGGGCGTCGGCGGCCACGGTCACGCGAGGTCCGTATCTGCAGTTACAGAGCCCGACCTCGATGACTGTTGTCTGGCTGACGGACACCGCCTGCGTGGGCGAGGTGGAGTGGGGGGCGACTACCAGTTACGGGCAGGTCAAGCAGGCGACCGAGTCGGCCACGCGGCATGAGATCGCCATCACCGGTCTGACACCCGATACGCTCTACCATTATCGCGTCCGTTGCGGGGGTACGGCGCTCACCGAGGATGCGACCTTCAAGACCGCTCCACTGGATACCGCGACGGCCGTTTCGTTTAGCTTTGTGGGAGACTCATGCAGCGCGCCGGGCAACGCTACGCGGACCTACAACGCCATGTTGCCCGAGATCAAGAACGGCTTCTGTATCACCGTCGGCGACTTGGCCGGCCGGGGCGAAGACAACATCACCGATTACTGGAAATCCCACTTCTTCGACCCCGTCCGCGAGTTCCTCAAGCACGTTGCCATGTACCCTTGCCTGGGCAACCACGAGCTGTACGACGAGAGCTCGTTCCCGGACTACGTGCCACCCGTTAAGTACTTGGCCAACTGGTCGTTGCCGACAGAGAACTCGGGCACCGAGGTTTACTACTCGTTCGACAAAGCCCACGTTCACTTTGCCAGTTTGGTCACGTTCTGGGAGCCCTATACCACCGGATCCGCTCAGCACACGTGGCTGGCGAATGATCTGGCCGCGACAAACAAGACATGGAAGATCGTGTATGGCCACAATGCCCCCTACATCAGCCAGGGAGGGGCGGCGTCAGGCAGCAGTGTCGTGCGAACGCATCTGGTGCCGTTGTTCGAGCAGCACGACGTCGACTTGTACCTTTGCGGCCATTACCACGAATACCAACGCAACATGGTCAACGGTGTGACCTACATGCTCCAGGGCACCGGCGGGCAGAGCCTCGGACAGAACTCCGACGACAGCCAATCCTATGTCCAGACGTACGCGAACAACGAGTACTGCTTCACTCGGCTGGATATCCAGGGAACACGGCTTCTTGGCTACTGCCGGCGGACGACGGGAGGGGACATCCTGGATGGCTTCCAGCTCGACAAGCCGCCGATCACCATGCCCTGGCATGATTCCTTCCCCGCGGCGGGTCCGCAGTTGAACTGGATTGCGCCGTGGAACTTCACGACGCAGTGCGGCCTGAAGGCCCAGGCGGGCAACCCCAGCGGCGATGGACATGTTTTCCAGGTCGCCGACTCCAGCGGGCACCAGTACGCTTACCCCATGCTGGCCAATGAATCGTTGACCGCCTGTGCCCTCGAGGCCCAAGTGTACTACGACGCGACGGCGTCGGTGAAGAACCGCTACGGAATCGGCGTGCGCGGGCGGCAGTTCTTCAGCTCCACCAGACGCAGCGGTTATCTCTTGACCTTCGTGCGTAACGACACTGTGGCAGCCAACGGACACTGCGTTCTACTGCGGCTCGAGCCGGATACCGAAACCGTTTTGGCGACGTGGGAGTTCCCCGATGTGAGCGGCTGGCACAAGCTGAAACTGTCCGTCTCCGGCAGCGAGTTGTCCGTATGGATCGATGGCGTGCTCAAGACCGAGACGCCGATCGAGGATGCCACGCTGCCCAAGGGAAGGCCGTTCATCTACAACTACCGGGCCAGCAACGCGGGAGCCAAGACCTTGGTGGACGATGTGGTCGTGTCCGTTCCGACGACGCCGGCGACGGCGATGATCACCGACTTTGAAGGTTATGCCGACGGCGTCCAGGTTTTGTTCCGCCACCCGAGCTTCTCCGGCTCGACCAACGGCCACCTTCAGAGCACGCCCAACAGCTCACAAGTCGTGACCGCCTCGGCTTTCGGTGGGAGCAAGGTCTACCAGGTCGATTGGGCTTTTCTGGATGCCGACCCACAGCGGTGGCTTCGTCTTTCAACCAGTGCGACGGGTAACGTGCCCAACCCGGCGGTGGACCTGACTCGCCCGATCCGTTTTCGGTGCCGCCTTCTGACGCCCGGCTCGCTGCGGGTCTGCTTGGGCATCCGGGAGACGGGCGTCGATGTGCCGATCGGGCAGGATGGCGGGAAAACCGGGACCATCGAATGGGTCGGCGCGGATTCCGTCGTGAGCGGCGCTCCCCAGGGTACACTGGTTTCCGAAGAGGGGGGAAAATGGCACACGCTTGTGTTCGACCCGCGTACGGATAGCGTGCGGGCTTTCACCGGCGATGGTGTGCTCAGTGCGTCGAACAACAAGGGCGTGCTGGAGCATGTAGGGTTGGCTTTCGTCGATCAGGCTGGGCCATGGAGCGTGCAGTTCGATTTTTTCGAGCAACCTGAGCCCGACCCCATCGTTCCGCCGATCATCACCGCGAACCCCGGCGACAGCCTCATCTGTCCGGGAATGTCGGCAGATTTCAGCGTGACGGCCACGGGTGAAGGGGATCTGTCGTACCGGTGGCAGCGGAACGGCAGCGATCTGACGGAGGGTGGACACTACTCCGGCGTGGCCACGGCGAATCTGCTTGTTTCGAGCGCCGACGCCGCCGACGCGGGCCACTACCGCTGCGTGGTGACCAACGCGGGCGGCAGCACCTACTCGAATCAGGGAGTGCTTACAGTCAAGCCTGCGACGGAGATCACCCAGCAGCCGGCGTCGCAGACGATCGCCTATGCCGCGACCGCCGTGCTGAGCGTGACGGCGGTTGGTGCGGGCAGCCTCAGTTACCAGTGGCGCAAGGATGGGGGCGATTTGGTGGACGGCGGTGTGATCAGTGGTGCGCAAACGGCCACATTGCAGATCAGCAGCTTCGGCATCGGTCATGACGGCAGCTATCGCTGTGCCGTCACCGCGGATTGCGGTACGACGCTCTCCGAGGAGGCGGTGCTTTCGTTGCCGGGGCCGCCGCCGATCCCCGGCGATTTCGATGATGACCGCGATGTCGACATGGATGACTTCGCTTTTTTACAGGCGTGTCTCAACGGTTCCGGGCAGGCTCCAACCGACGCGGGTTGTGATGAGGCGAATTTGGATCATGACCAGGACGTAGACAAGGTCGATCTGGGCCTGTTCGTCAACTGCTTTTCGGGTGCGAGCATTATCGGTGAGCCGGATTGCCTGCAATAGGCACCTGGCGAAGGGAGGTCAAGGGAATGGGAACGGTGAAACGAAGCTGCTTGCCGAGCGTGGCAATTCTGCTGTGCGGGTGTCTTCTTGCGATGTTCGCTTCGGCGGATGCCCGGGCCGAGTCGGGCGGGAAGGCGGCGATATCAACGGCCGATTTGGCGATCGAAGGCGATTTCGCTATCCCGGAAGGTTGGCCGGTCACCCTGCATCTGCCTGCTGAGGCGGGTTTGCCGCGTGTATCCGTTAACGGATCTGCCGCGACGATTGATTTCCCGGCGGATATCCTCAGCGTGCTGGATGAGGCTACGCTTGCTCACCTATTTGGCGAGTTCAGCGGCGCGTTTGCGTTGGGTTCGGAAGTGAGCGATATGCGGCTCACCTGCGGCGGGCAGTTGCTGTCGGATTATCTCTCGCCGGTCAAGGTGGATTTTGACGTGGCTCCCGCGCCCGCGGCCCCGACGTTGATTGAAGGGGGAGTTGGCGCCGAGCAGGCCGGTCTGAGCGGTTTGAACATCACCATCGGTCCGTCTCACGGCCGGTTTTGGAACGGCTCGGGCTGGTACTGGCAACGCAGCGACCCCTGCGGGTTCGGCGAAGCGGTGCTCGAGGACACCAACTCGATCCGGCTGATGCAGTATCTGTACCAGTACCTTGTTCAGGATGGGGCGACAGTCCACGTGTGCCGCGCGCTCGATGAGAGCACATGTTGTCACAGCACAGGCTATGCCTGGTGGAAGACGGCCGCCTACATCTGGCTTCGTAACGCCGGGCTGCCCTGCTCGGTCTACGCCAACTCTTCGGGGCTCTGCTCGACCGATACCGGGTCGGTGAGTCGATCGAGTGACGATATTCGTTCCCGCCCATTGTTTGCCGACTACCGCGGTTCGCATATTTACCTCTCGCATCATAGCAACGCCGCCGAGGGCACAGGGACGATTACTTACCGTGATTCGGCCATGGCCTATCAGGCTCACGTTGCCAACAGCCTGACGCTGGCGACCAAAGTGCAGGCCGGCATCGTCAATGTCGTCCGAGAGATGTACGACAGCACATGGCGGGACCGAGGCATCGGCAATTCAAACGGAGGATTTGGCGAGATCCGCATTCCCAATCGCCCGGCATGCCTGGTCGAGCTGGCGTTTCACGATCGCTGTGACAAGGACGCTCTTTACCTGATCGACGATTGGTTCCGCTCCCTGACCACGTGGGGCGAGTACAAAGGTATCTGCGATTACTTCGGCCGGACGCCCACCTGGGACAAGTACTCGGGCGAGTTCGTCAGTGACACGATCCCGGCCACCATGCTGGCCGGGCAGAGCTACGTGGTCGGCATCACCTTCCGCAATCGCGGTGTGCTCTGGACCAGCGCCCGCAACTACAAGCTCGGTGCCGTGGACGACAGTGATCCCTTCGCCGCCACGCGCCAGACGATCGAAGGCACCACCGTCCGGCCGGGGCAGACCTACACCTTCACCTTCACGATGACCGCGCCCGAAACACCCGGCACCTACACCACCGATTGGCGTATGATCCGCGAGGGAGTCACGTGGTTTGGGCCTACGCTCACCAAGCAGGTTGTGGTTGAAGTCGGCGGGCCGCAGCCTCCGGTTGTGACCGGTCAGCCCGCGAGTGCCACTGTGAGCGAAGGTGCCACCGCCACCTTCACGGTTCAGGCCGCCGGGGACGAGCCTCTCTTCTATCGTTGGCAGAAAGACGGCACCAATCTCGCCGACGGCGGCAGCGTTTCCGGCGCGACCTCGCCCACGCTCAGCATCGCCAGTGCGACCGTGGCCGAAGAAGGCAACTACCGTTGCGTCGTGACCAGCCCTTATGGCAGCGACACATCCGCCGCCGCCTCCCTGGTCGTTCGGGGCACACTCATCACCGACTTCGAGGGCTACTCCGACGGTGTCCAAGTCATGTTCCGCCAGCCGACGTACTCAGGCTCGACGGATGAGCATCTCCAGACGTCACCCAACACGTCGCGGGTTGTCAGCGGCTCGGCGTTTGGCGGGAGCAAGATCTACCAGGTCGATTGGGCTTTTCTGGACACCGATCCGAGCAGGTGGCTGCGTCTCACGACCAGCGGTACGGGCAACCTGCCCAATCCGGCCGTGGACCTCACCCGCCCGATTCGCTTCCGCATTCGGCTCAACAGTACCGGCTCGCTGCGGGTTTGCCTGGGCATTCGCGAGACGGGGACCGATGTGCCCATCGGCGAGAACGGCGGGACGTCGGGCACGATCGAATGGCTTGGGGCCGCATCGAGCACTTCCGGCGCCCCACAGGGTGTCGTGATCAGCGACCAGGGCGGTCAATGGCAAACGCTGTCGTTCGATCCGCTCGCTGATTCGGTCTTGGGTTTCACTGGTGACGGCGTCCTCGCTGCCGCCAACAACAAGGGTACGATCGAGCACATCGGACTCGCGGTAGTTGACTCAGCCGGGCCCTTCAGCGTTGACCTGGATGTCTTTGAGCAGATGACTCCGCCGCCGAGCACGCCACCGCAAGTTGCCGGCCAGCCTACGGCACTGTTGGCGTGCGCCGGTGCGCAGGCGAGCTTCGCGGTGACCGCGACAGGTGACGGTATCCTCAGTTACCAGTGGCAGAAGGACGGCAGTGACCTCAGCGATGATGACCGAATCTTCGGTTCCGACAACCACACGCTCCAGATCGTGGATGTGGCCGACGAGGATGCCGGGCATTACCGTTGCATCGTATCCAGCCTGGGAGGAACGGACGTTTCGAGTGCCGCGGCCCTCAGCGTGCAGGCCGCCACGGTCATCACCGAGCATCCGCAGTCGCAGGGCATCGAACTTGGGGCTACCGCGGTCCTGACCGTCGCCGGTTCCGGAGCGGGCACGGTGACTTACCGTTGGCAGAAGAATGAGGTCGATCTCAACAACGGCGGCTCGATCTCTGGGGCGACGACTCCGACTCTGCAGATTACCAACTTTGCCCCGGCAGATGAGGGTAGCTACCGATGCGTGGTGACCGCGGATTGCGGGAGCGTCGCTTCGGAGGCGGCTTTGCTGGACGTCTACACGCCGCCGCCGGTCCCCGGTGATTTCGACAGCGATCGGGACGTGGACTTGGATGACTTCGCCTTCTTGCAGAGCTGTCTGAGCGGGTCGGGAATAGCGCCGCCTTCGCCTGAGTGTGCCGATGCGGATTTCGACACCGACGAGGACGTGGATGCGGTGGATCTCGGGCGGCTCATCAATTGCTTCTCAGGTGCGGATGTACCGGGCGATCCGGCGTGCGCCGGCTGATGGCCTGTGGGGTGACGCTGCCGCGTTTCATCATCCGACGGGGCTCAGGCGCCATGACCGGCCGGGTGGATCGCCGTGCGCGCCCTTGTCTGGACCGGGTCGCATGAGCGGGTAGAATCCCAGCGAGACGGGGTGGGCCGAGTGGCAAGTCGGCATCCCGTTTCTGGGAGCCTGCACATGGATCAGACGTTCAACGAAATCGAACGGCGGGTGCTTGGTGTTCTTATGGAGAAGGCCATGACCCAGCCGGACTACTACCCGATGACCCTCAACGCGATCACCGCGGGCTGCAACCAGCGGTCGAATCGCGACCCGGTGATGGCCCTGGACGAGGTGGCGGTACAGGCGGCTCTCGATGCCCTGCGTCAGCGGGGGCTGGTCGAGCATGTTCTGCCGGCACCTGGGGGGCGGACCGATCGGTTTCGGCACAAGGTTGAGGCCCGGTTCTCCTGGTCGCCGCGCGAACGGGCGGTCGTGGCGGAACTCCTGCTCCGCGGTCCGCAGACCAGCGGTGAGCTGCGCACGCATTGCTCGCGCATGGTGCCCTTCGACAGCCTGGACATTGTCGGCAATGTCCTGGAGATGCTGCGGTCGGCGGACCCGCCGGCAGTGGCCCCGCTGCCGCGTGAGCCCGGCCGAGCGGCGATCCGCTATACCCACCTATTTTATCCGGAGGGCGAGCAACCGACCGTCGATTCCGCGCCGCCCGCGGTGTCGACTGCTCTCAGGACGCCCGCCTGCGCGCCAAGCGAAGCCGCCGCATCAATCGAGCGCTCCCCTGCGGCGCCCGTCGAAGTGAGCCATGTGCAGACGCAGTTGGACGATCTCCAGGCTGAGTTGGCCGAGCTGATTAGTGAGTTGTCGGAATTGCGACGGCGCATCGAAGCTGTCGAGGGGCGACTGTAGGGTAACACAAACAAACCGGTGCGGGTTAATGAGCCGCGGGCTTCAGCCCGCGCGGCTTTTTCGCCGGGATCAGGCGTTGCCTTACGCACAAGCTCCGCGCGGGCTGAAGCCCGCGGCTCGTTGGAGTTGCGATTACCAGCACCCGCCAAGCGGTCAGTCTGAGTAGTGTCAATTCGCTGGTTGGCGGCGGCGGCTACGGAGTGACGCCAGCGTGGAAACGAGTGAAGCGATGACCCAGGATATTGGCGCTCGCACCGCCCCGCCCGTTACCCGGCACGAGATCCTCGGCTGGTGCTTCTACGATGTCGCCGACTCCGCCTTCACCACGGTCATCGTGACCACCGCCTTCGCGATGTACTTCGGTACGATCGTGGTCGGCGACTCCAGCCGGGCGGACCAACTGTGGGGCTGGGCGGCGTCCATCTCCGAGGTGGTCGTGGCCCTGGTCGCTCCCGTGCTCGGGGCCATCGCCGACTATGCCGGCAGTCGCAAGAAGTTCCTCGGCGTCTGTGCGGCGGTGATCACCTTCTTCACTGCCTCCCTGTGGTTCGTCGGCCCGGGCATGGTCGGTATCGGGCTGACCTTGTTCATCATCGCCAATATCGGCTTTGCCGGCGGGGGGGTGTTCATTGACAGTTTCCTGCCGGGCATTTCCACGTCGGCCAACGCCGGGCGTATCTCCGGCCTGAAGTGGGCCATGGGCTACGCCAGCGGGCTGGTGGCCCTGATCCTTTGCCTGCCGCTGGCCCGCAACATCGTGGCCGATCCAAGCAGCGAGCAGTTGAGCCTTGCCCGCCTCGTGCCCGTGGTCATTGCCGGTTACTACGCGATCATGGTCATCCCGACCTTTTTCTTTCTGCGCGACCGTAGCGTGAGAAGACCCCTCCCGCCGGGCACCGGGTACCTGAGCGTCGGCTTTCGCGAACTGGCCCAGACCTTCCGCAACATCCGCCACTACCGCGAGCTGTTCAAGCTCTTCATTGCCTTCCTGGTGTACAACGACGGCATCGTGACCGTCATTTACTTCGCTGCCCTCTATGCCAAGGTGACCATCGGCTTCACCGCGGGCGAGGTCATGACGCTGTTCATCGCTATGAACGTGGTGGCGGTGGCGGGGGCCCTGGCGTTCGGCTGGTTGGCCGACCGCATCGGGCAGAAGCGGGCCATCATGCTCTCGCTTTCGATCTGGATCGCGGCGGTCGTGCTGGCCTACTTCGCCCGCAGCAAGGGGACGTTCTACCTCGTGGCCACGCTGGCCGGCGTCGGCATGGGCTCCTGCCAGTCGGTCACCCGCAGCCTCGTCGCCCTGTTCACCCCTCAGGAAAAGGCCGCCGAGTTCTACGGCTTCCTCGGTGTCGCCGGCAAGGCCATGGCTTTCGTCGGTCCGCTGGTGTTCGGCACCATCTCAGGCATGACCGGCAGCCAGCGTCCGGCCATTCTCGCCATCGGCATATTCTTCGTCGTCGGCATGATCCTGCTCGCCTTCGTCAACGAACGCCGCGGCAAAGAAGCCGCAGCCATGCCCATAGCGACGTGAGCTCATCAAGTTGCCGGAGCCGCGCCCACGCAGAGTCGCACCCACGCAGAGCCGCAACCGTAAGGAAGCGGTCTTCGGGGGAAGCTGCTGCGTACGTCAAGATCACTCCCTTACGGTCGCGGCCCTGCTTGACGTTCTTGCGTGCCTGCTCAGGCCGATGCCCCGCTGTAGCACCGCAGGCCGTAGCGCCAGAAGGCTGAAGCTGCCCAGAACGAAACCACAGCGGCGACCACCGCAAACCCTGCACCCGGCACATGGGCCTTGCCCATCAATGCTCCCGCCGGGAAGGTGACGATGAAAGCCAGCGGCACAATGTAGGTCAACCCAAGCCGCACCGGGTGGGAGTAGATATCCACGGGGTATCGGCCCGCTTCGAAGACGTTCCAGAACACCATCTCGATGTTGTTGATCCGCGTGAACCAGAACGCACAAGTCGAAAGGATCAGCCAGAAGGAGTAGATGATGACCACGCCGGCGGCGAGCATGACAATGAAGCTCGCCAGCCGGCCAGCGGTCAGCGCGGCGGAGGGATGCCCGCAGGCGATCCCCACCAGGATCAGCCCCATGGTGATATCGGTCAGCCGCCAGACCACAATCCGCCGAAAGCTCGCGTAGAACTGGGTGTTGAGCGGTTTGATGACCATGTAGTCCAGCCGGCCGTCGCGGATCTCCTCCATGTTCCGCCTCATGTTCGGGGAGATGAACATGCCGATGATTCCATGCATGGCCCGGAACACGCCGAGCATGGCCAGGATCTCATAAGCGTTCCAGCCGCCAAGTGAGGTGGTGTTCGAGAAGATCGTCCACAGCCCGATCAGCTCGGCCCCGAACGCCAGAAACGTCACCACCAGGTGGGCGATGAAGTTGGCCCGGTAGGCCGCATCGTCCTGAATGCCCACGCGCACGAACAGCCACAGTAGTCTAAGATGGCGAATCATCGTCTTAGCCGCCCACGGCGGTGTAATGCCTCACGCCCCGTCGCCAGAGCCAGAAGAAAGCAGCCAGGCCCAGTGCAATCCACAGCAACTGATGGACCATGCCGCGATGGATCGTCCCGGCGGGCAGTCGGCCCATGACCGCCTCGCACGGAAACCAGATGACCCATTTGAACGGCAGCCCATCGGCAATCCGCTGTACCATCGGGGGTAGCAATGGCAGGGGGGCGAGCCGGCCGCCGAAGAACAAGCTCGCCCCGAACCAACACTGCCCGATCGCGTCCATCCGGGTGAACCGGAACGACAATAACGCCAGGTTGTAGCCCCACAGGTAGTTGATGATCGATCCCATCAGCACGACAGGCACGCCCAGGGCCAAGTCCCGAGCCGTCGTCTCAAACGAAGGCTGTGTGTACCAGATCACCCCCAGCCAGATCGGCACAAGGATCACCAGCGTCAGGACCTTGTAGGCCAAGTTGTCGGCAATACTCTGCCACACGGGCAGAATGGGTCGCAGCAGACGCGGCGACATCGCTCCGCTCTGCACCAGGTAGCCCATCTCGTATACGTCCCAGCTTGTGCTCAGGTGCCCGATGACCATGGTCAGCCAGAAGTAGGCGGCGAAATCGTGCGGATGAAAGCCGCGGATGGTCTTGCCGTCGGGCGAGCCCTCAACCGCCGCCGACCACATGGCCATGGCGATGATGGGGTAGACCACTCCCCAGACCGCCCAGAGGATGATCTCGCCGCGATACTGAAACATCTCGGCCAGCGATTGCCGAAGGTAGGCGGGCATGGCCGACAGGACCGTCCTCATGCGTGCGTCTCCGTCCCGTGGCTCATCCAACCCCCCGGGCGAACACCTGCTTGATCACGTCCTCGATCGGCGGATCCTCGATGGTCAGGTCAAGAATCGAAAGATCGGCCAGCAACCTGCTCGTGACCGCCGCGGCATCATCTTTGCCCACCCGAAGTGTGACCTTGAGGCCCTCGCGCAGCAGGACTTCGCCCATCCGGTCGAACGCGTATCCATCCGGCAAATGGGCCAGATCGATCTTGATCACCTTGAACGGGGCCAACCGGGCGCTCAAGGCCGTCCACGGCCCGTCGAACAGAATACGCCCGTGGTCGATCACCACGATCCGCTTGCACAGAGCGGTCACGTCCGCCATGTAGTGCGAAGTCAGCACGATTGTCGCCCCGTGCCGCCGGTTGTACTCGCGCACGAAGCCGCGAATGCGGTCCTGCATGGTTACGTCCAGCCCAAGGGTGGGCTCGTCCAGAAACATGACCGCCGGTTGGTGAAGGAGCGACACGCATATTTCGCATTTCATCCGCTCGCCCAGCGACAGCGAGCGGATCTGCTTGCGGATGACCGGGCCGATCTCGAGCAGTTCGATCAGCTCCTCCATCGTACGCTTGCCCGCTTCCCGGTCCACACGGTAGACGGCCAGGTGTACGAGAAAGGAGTCTATCGCTGGCAGATCCCAGCTAAGCTGGCTGCGCTGCCCCATGATCATGCTGATTCGCCGGAGGTAGCCCGATTCGCGCCGCCAGGGAACGTGGCCCAGCACGTTCGCCTGCCCGCTTGTGGGGTGCAGAAGGCCCGCCAGCATCTTGAGCGTCGTCGTCTTGCCCGCGCCGTTGGGGCCAAGGAAGCCCACGATCTCCCCCGCCTCGACACTGAAACTGACTCCGTCCACCGCCCGTACCTCGCGGTAACGCCGGTTGACGAGGCTGCGCAGCGCCGCCTTGAACCCGCCTTCACGCTCGGGCACGCGGAACACCTTGCCGAGTTGGTCAACTTCGATCTGGGCCATGGTGGGGCATTGTAGCCAATTCGCCGCCGATTACGACGCCTTGCCGCTCGCGGCTGAGGACCGAATCAACTTGTTGATGGCCGTGTCCAAACGGATGGAACGAACACCAACAAGCTGCCTTGGTCCTGGAAACGGCCTCCGTTCAGCCAATTTGCTTGCCCAGGAGCCTGGCAACCTCGACGCAGTCCTTGTCGCCCCGACCGGACAGGTTGATCACAATCGCCTGGTCCCGCGGCAGAGTGGGAGCCAGCTTGGCGACGTGGGCGACCGCGTGGGCACTCTCCAGCGCTGGGATGATCCCCTCCGTTTCGCTGAGCAGCGTGAAGGCCGCCAGGGCCTCCTGGTCGTTCACGTTGACGTAGGTGACGCGCCCGGTGTCCTTCCAGTTGGAGTGCAGCGGGCCCACGCCGGGGTAGTCCAGCCCCGCCGAAACCGAGTGTACCGGCAGCGTTTGGCCGTCTTCATCCTGGAGCACATAGGTGTACATGCCGTGCAGAACACCCGGTCGCCCTTTGCCCAGTGTCGCCGCGTGCCGGTTGCCCTCGATCCCTTCGCCGCCGGCCTCCACGCCTACCAGTTGCACCGCGGTGTCACCCGCAAAGGGTGCGAAGATGCCCGCCGCGTTGCTTCCGCCGCCTACGCACGCAACGACCACGTCCGGCAATCGCCTCTCCGCCGCCAGGAACTGCTCGCGCGTCTCTCGTCCGATCACCGACTGCAAATCGGCCACGATCATCGGGAAAGGGTGCGGCCCCATCACGCTGCCAATGATGTAGTGCGTGTATTCGACGCTCCCCATCCAATCGCGCATCGCTTCATTGATGGAATCCTTGAGTGTCTTCTGGCCGCTTTCGACGGATACCACGTGTGTACCCAGCAGTTCCATGCGGAATACGTTGAGCTTCTGCCGTCGCACATCCTCCGCACCCATGTACACCACGCACTCGAGCCCCAGGACCGCCGCGGCGGTCGCCGTCGCCACGCCGTGCTGCCCCGCACCCGTTTCGGCAATGACTCGCCGCTTACCCATCCGCACCGCCAGCAGGGCTTGGCCTATGGTGTTGTTGATCTTGTGGGCCCCGGTGTGATTGAGGTCCTCGCGTTTCAGGTAAATGCGGGCGCCTCCAAGCCGCTCGGTCAGACGGCGAGCGAAGTACAACGGACTCGGTCGGCCCACGTAATCCTTCAGGTAGCCCTCAAGCTCCGCCCAGAACGCCGAATCCACTCGGGCACGAGCGTATTCCGCTTCCAACTGGTGGATCGCGGCCATCAACGTCTCGGGAACATACTGCCCACCGAACGCTCCAAACCGTCCGTGGGTGTCCGGTGCAATCGATACGTTATTCATTGCTGTCTCACTCACTGCTTCGCTCTCACTTTCCCCGCACATTGCGGCAGGCAACGGCGGTTCTCACGTCGCCGACATCGCGGAGTTCGTCTCCGTCTCCGCCATCGCCAGGGCAGCCGCACCGACCACGCCGGCGTCGGCTCCCAGCAATGCGGCCTCGATGGCTACATGTTGCGTTGCCTTGGGCTGCCCAACTTCGGCAAGACCCTCCCGGATCGCGGCCAGCAGGGGGGCACCCAACGCACCGATGCCCCCGCCGATCAGCACCTTGTCCGGATGATAAATCACCGACCACGACGCTACGCCCGCCCCCAGCCACCAGCCGCAGGCCTGAACGACCTTGGCGGCAGCGGTATCCCCCTCGCGCAAGGCCTGTCCGAGCTCTACTCCCGTCAATCGGCCCGATGCCGCTCGCAGGGCTGCTAGCCGGGAGCTCGGCTCGGCGTCGGCCAGTTCCCCCGCCCGACGCTCAAACACCGGGCCCGACGCGTGGGCCTCGACGCACCCGCGGGCCCCGCATCGGCAGGCCGGTCCGTTCGCGTCTACGATCACGTGCCCCAGGCTGCCCGCGATGTGATTCCAAATCCGAAGAATCCGCCCACCCAAAATGACCCCCGCGCCGATTCCTGTCCCGATGGCCACGACGATCAGCCGGTCCACATCCTGACCGGCCCCAAATCGATACTCCCCGTAGGCCGCCGCATTCGAGTCCGCGTCAAACACCACCGGCAAATCGAGGCTTCGCCGGATGACGCCCAGAAAATCGGTCCCGTTCAGTGTGGGAAGGTTGGCCGCGAAAACGAGCTTGGAGCGGGCTGCGTCCATGTACCCGGGCATGACCATGCCCACGCCAACGGGTTCGAGGCCGGCCCGCCGCGCATCCTCGCTCAGGGTGTTGATCTCCTGAACAATCAGGGCGGTGATGTGCTCAACGGCCTGGCCGGCGTCCAGTGGCGCCTGTCGCCGCGGCCCGATCCGCCCTGTCTCGTCAACCAACGCCAACTTGACGCTTTGACCGCCCAGGTCAACCCCGATAGCCCATACCCGATCCCGATCCTGCATGCTCAGTCAGCCCATCGCAAAGGAGAAACAAGAGCCTTCCGCTTCGTCTCGCAGCCAAGGGCATCGTACCCTCGGTGCCTAGTCGTCGGCAAATGCACGAGGCGCAGAAAAAAGTGCCAGGAACCTTCGCTCGGGTCTAGCCGATCCTTCGATCGCCAGCCCCAAAGCGAGGGCGCCTGACACGTTCTTCTGCGCCGTAACGCTGGCTGGCCGATCAGCGACGTCGCCAAGCCAAAGCGCTCATCCCTGTGGCCAGCAGCATCGCGGTCGCTGGCTCGGGGATTGGAACAACACTCGCGGTCAGAATGTACAAGCCGGTCTCTGTGTGGCCGCCCGTGAATGCCAGATCAGCAGCGCCGGTCACACCGAGGTAATACGTGCCGTCGGCTGGAGCCGAGAACATGATCGTCGACCCCGTGCTGCTGCCGTTGTTGGCCGAGTTGTCGTCCAGCACAAGCTGTACGTTGGCCGCATCAAACAGGGCCAGCAACGTGTCCGGCTTCGTGAACATGGGTTGCAGGGGCGTCGTCACGACGGTCAGGACATCGTTCTTGACCAGTGTGATGGCGAAGAAGTCGACGTCGCCACCGGCACCACCCAGCGACATGACCCCGACATCCGCCCAAGGTTTGGCGCCTACGACGATCGGGTTGGCGGTTGGGATCGTGTTATTGGGCTCGCTTTCGATGATCGTTGCCTGAGCGGCCGCCACCAGCCCCAGTACACAGATGCCTGCGAGTAGTGATCTTGCCATGATTCCTCTCTCCCTAGAGGTGCCAGGGTCCGCAGCACGGATTCGCAGTCCGTCATGTCGGACCTGCAACTCTTCGCCATGAAAAAACGCGAGCCAGTTGGTGGGTCTCTCTCTCCCATCCGGGCGTGAGCGTCTCCCAACGCGCACGCCCCCTGACTCACAAATACAGGGATTATGCTAATGGCTCGACTCGGGCGCGTCAAGTCACAATTGGGAATATTTTGATATTTGGATGGCGGGGTGCCCCGTTTTGCGCTCGCGGCACCGTCGCGTTTTACCCGAAGCTGCGAGCTGGGCTCGGGTCAGGGTTGGGGCGCTGGTGTCGGTACCTGGGCCGGCACGTGGCTCGCCGGATGGGCCTCATAGGCGGCGTCCAGGCTCGCCAGGTATTGTGCCACTTGCTCGTCGGATGGATTCAGCTCGTGCGCCCGGCGAAGTGAGTCCATCGCCAAGGTGCGGTTGCCCGTCCGCAGGTAGAGCTGCCCCATGGCCGCGTAGGTCTGATCCATATCCGGAGCCGTGGACAGGGCGATCTTGTAGTACCGCAGCGCGTTGTCGTAATCGCCTCGCTCGCGATACTCGTTGCCCAGGACGAGGAAGTGATCCGCGACCCCGCGGTTGTTGTAGGCCACGCGCTGGCTGACCGCCAAGGCCTCGTCGTACTTGCCGCGAGCTTCGAAGGCTTCGTTCTTGGCATCGGCGGCGGCCATGTAGTTGGGCCAGCTCTTGAGAGCGTCGGTGAAATAGAGGATCGAGGTGTCCAGCTCGCGGCGAGCGGATGGAATATCGCCATCGCGGAACTTGCGCGCGGCGATAGTGCGATAGTTCAAGCCCATGTAATAGTTGGCCTGCGGATCCTCGCGGCGGATCTCGAGAACCTCGCGCAGCGTGGCCATCGACTCGATGTACTGGCGATTGCGAAACTGGTCGACCGCCTGCTCGCGCAGCTCCTGGATGCTCGGGGCGCACCCACACAAGGCGCCGCCAAGAACCGCGGCCAAAACTACCACCCCAGCCACGCGTACGTGCCTGTCAAATGGTCCCGACATGGTTAATAGCCTCCCTGACTGCCCGGCGTGGGACATCCTTGCCGACTGCTCAATAGTAATCCCGCCCAGGGGCGAGGGCAAGGACATATCAGCCTATAATGGTACCCATGAGTACATCCAGCGTACAGAGCGCGCCCACTCTGCGTTTCGTCCTCCTCCAACATAGTGTATCGGACAATACTCATTGGGATCTGATGTTCGAGGTGGGATCTGTTTTGGCGACCTGGCAATTGGCGTCCGATCCGACGGTTACCGGGGCCGCCCTTGCACCGTCCGGCGTGCCGGGGCGACGGATCGCCGATCACCGGGCGGCTTACCTGGACTACGAGGGGCCGATTTCCGGGGGGCGGGGCTGTGTCAGACAAGTGGATGCCGGCCGGTACCGCCTGCTTGAGCGGTCACCTGACTGCTGGGTGGTGGAATTGCACGGGGGACGGCTCCTGGGCGTCTACGAGCTCCCAGCCGGGGCCCAGCCCGGAGTCGTCCGTGCCCGTCAATGAGCTCCCTGCCAGGAGGACCGAGGCAGCGGCTGAAACGTGACCACCACCTCGCCGCGCCCGAATCGAAGCCCGGTGATCTTGAACGGCTGTTCGCCGTTCTGCCAGATCCACCCGTTTGGAATGACGATGCCATCAAACAGGGCGCTTAACGGCGGCACCGGGCGGTTGCCGATCTGGCTCGAGAACCTCTCCCCCGCGGGCCACTGGCTACCGTCCAAGCTCGCCAACTGGTCCTCGATCAACCTCCGTGGCATGGGCAGAGAGCCGGCCGATACCGCGATCAGACGCAAGTTGATCCCATCTGGTTCCATTTGGGCTTGGAGGCGGGCGTGCAGGATCATCTCCACTCCGCGCTGGCGGCACTTGACCGCGAGCCGGATGCCCTGGTTGTCGATCACGACATGCGGGTCTTTCATGAAGCGCGGGAGCCAGTGCCTGGAGGCCGGCCACATTTCCTCGCGGGCGGCCAGCCAGGCGTTGAGCTGGTTTTGGGTGAAGCGGCAGTCGAAGGACCGTCGGGACTCGATGAGCCCTTCGCTCAGATTGTCGAATGTCCCCACAAAATCGTCGCGTACCGCCTGACGTTGGTCCGGTGGGATGGCCATCGGCTGATACCAACTCGGGATATGCTGGAACAACATCCATCCCGTGACGAGTGCCGACAGAACCAGTAACCCGCCTCCCAACCCAATCCAGCGGCCCCAGCGAATGGTACGGCGTGTTTGCATCATGGTCGCGTTACCTTACGCCTTTGGGACTGTCAAGCTCCCTGGTACTCCCGCGAGCCGGCCGGGGGCTCGACGGGCGGCAGTCGGCGAGAGCGTGCGGGCCATTGCCCCCTCGTATGCCTCGGGCTACAATCGACGCCTTCCGAGGCGGTTACTCCCCGGACACACCGCGAGCCTGACCGGTGCGGCCGATGGGCCGCGGGGGGCGGCTGTCTGCCCACCCGGCCGTGGTGCGAATGGCTGGCGGCCTGCCTCGGGAAGCTGTAAGGACCACACGATCATGGGACAGACCATCACCGAGAAAATCCTCGCCAAACACGCGGGCCGGGGCACCGTCCAAGCCGGCGAGAACATCTGGGTCCACATCGACGTGCTCATGACCCACGACGTCTGCGGACCGGGCACGATCGGCGTGTTCAAGGAGCAGTTCGGGGCCAATGCCCGCGTCTGGGATCCCGATCGCGTGGTCATTATTCCTGACCACTACATCTTCACCGCCGACAGCAAAGCCCATCGTAACGTGGACATCCTGCGGACCTTCGTCAAGGAGCAGGGCATCCGCTACTACTACGACCCGGACTTCATCCAGGGCGAGGGCATGCCCAACCCGTACAAAGACCCGACGCGGACGAAGTACAAGGGCGTCTGCCACAAGGCCCTGCCCGAAGAGGGGCATGTCCGCCCGGGCGAGATCCTGCTGGGCACCGACAGCCACACCTGCACCGCGGGGGCCTTCGGGCAGTTTGCCACGGGCATCGGCAATACCGATGCCGGTTTCGTGCTCGGCACGGGCAAGCTTTGGCTGAAGGTGCCGGCCACCATGAAGTTTGTCTTCCACGGTCAGATTCCGCCGTACCTGACGGCCAAGGACCTCATCCTCGCGGTCATTGGCGAAATCTCCGTGAGCGGGGCGACCTACAAGGCCATGTACTTTGCGGGCGAGGGCATCGCCAGCCTCACGCTCGAAGACCGCATGACCTTGACCAACATGGCCATCGAGGCGGGCGGCAAGAACGGCGTTTGCGACGTGGACGAGAAGACCCTCCAGTACGTGCGGCATCGGTCGAATCGGCCCGACTGGGAGGTGGTCACCAACGACCCCGACGCCGCGTTCGCCAGTGTGCACGAGTGGGATCTGGCCAAGCTTGAACCGCTCGTTGCCAAGCCGCATTCGCCCGACAACAAAGATACGGCCCGCAACTGCCGTGACGTGCGGATCGACCGTGCCTACATCGGCTCGTGCACCGGTGGGAAGATCACCGACATGATTTTCGCCGCCGCGATCCTGAGCGGGCGGCAGGTATGTGTTCCGACCTTCGTGGTGCCGGGCTCGACCGAGGTCCACTCGGACATGCTGCGGCTCAATCTGCACGGTGAGCCGAAGGCCGCCGGCGAGAAGTCGATCATGGACGTGCTCAAAGATGCCGGGTGTAACGTGGGGCCGTCGGGCTGTGCCGCGTGTCTGGGCGGGCCGGCGGACACTTTCGGGCGACTCAACGAGCCCATCACCTGCATCAGCACGACCAACCGCAACTTCCCCGGGCGCATGGGCCATCGCGACGCCGGAGTGTACCTCGCGTCACCGCTGACCGTCGCCGCCTCCGCGCTCACCGGTCGGATCACCGACCCGCGCGACTATGTCACCGAGCCCATCGCCACCGGCACCGCGGGCCTGGTATAGCATGGGAGTGCTGGATCGCACTCCGCGGTGGCTGCTACCTCTCGCAGTGGCCGAAGCGTGGTGCCGGCCGCAGGGGGACTGGCTGCGCTGAGATGATACCGGCAGAAGGAGCGGGCAGGATGCCGGCTGAAGTCGACCGGCACATGCCCCGGTAGCGAGTCATCGGCGATCGCCGCGGGTGATCGCCTGCACTTTCTTGGGACCTTCGTTTCCGACGCGGTCGACCGCGGACACGGCGACGCGGGTGATCGGCTTGCCCTCGAGCGGCTGGACGACGCTGAGCGTCGAGCCCGGCAGAATCTGGTAGTCCCAGCTCTTATCCCGCTCGGTGTAGAGCACCCAGAGGGCCACGGGCTTGTCACCGTCGGGCTGCCAGGACACCTCCAGACCGTTCGCGCCGCTCTTCACAAGCACTTGCGGAGGGAAGGGGAGGCTGTCGTCGAGCCAGGGCATCGCGGGAGCCAGGGCTTGCTTCGCATAGACCCCCTCGGCCAGCATGGTCGCGAGATTGCCGCGGTTCTGGACAAGATGCCTCATGCTGAAGAAGACGTTGCCCGGCCCTTCCGGCACCATGCCACGGGTGATCATGATCTGATTGATGGCCTCGACGGCGGCGCCTTCGCGATCCGCTCCCGAGATGGTTAGGCCGGGCCACAGCGCACGCTTGCGTGTGTTCTCGCCGACCCACCAGTTGAGCACGAGGGGATAGCTTTGGAGGATCTGTGAGGTCGGCCAGTACAACTGAGGCGTCATGTAATCGAGCCAGCCCTCATTGAACCACAGACGTACGTCGGCATAGAGCACGTCGTACTGGTCGATGCCGGAGGTGGTGCCCCGCGGATACCCAGGACGCCAGATTCCGAACGGGCTGATCCCGAGTTTGACCCAAGGCTTCTCGGCCTTCATCTCGCGATAAAGCCGTTCGATGAACGTATTCACCGCCGCGCGACGCCAGTCATTACGCGACATGGTGCCACCTGCGCCCACGTACGCGGCCCAACTCTTGTCGTCCGGGAAATCCTGGCCGTTGTGGTATTCACGATATGGGTAGAAGTAGTCGTCGAAATGGATGCCGTCGATGTCGTAGCGGCGCAGTATGTCCATGGCCACCGCGATCGAGTGGTCCTGCACCGCCTTGAGGGCCGGGTCCATCCAGTAGTATCCCTGGTCGCCGAGTTTCACGACCATCTCGGGGCGGGCCTTGACAATCGAGCTGTCGGCCAGGGGGCCTTCATTCGATGGATGATTGGCACGGTAGGGGTTGAGCCAGGTGTGCAGCTCGATACCGCGCGAGTGCGATTCTTTCACCCAAAGTTCGAGGGGATCGTAAAGTGGTTCGGGGGCCTGGCCTTGCTTCCCGGTCAGAAAAAACGACCAAGGCTCCAGGTCCGAGGCATACAGCGCGTCGGCTTGGGGACGCACCTGGAGCACAACCGCGTTGAGGTTCAGCTCCTTGCATTTGTCGAGAATCACGATGATTTCCTGTTTCTGCTGTTCAACAGGCAGGCCGGGTTTCGAGGGCCAGTCGATGTTGGCGACCGTGGCGACCCACGCGGCGCGGAACTCTCTCGTGGGCGAGGGGATCTGATCCGCAAGCGCGGCCTTGTGGATAGCCACTACTGGAAAACAGGCCAAAGCCGCCAGTGGCCAAGTGAATCTGGAAACGCGATGCATCGTTGGGATCTCCTATGGCGGTGAACTGCGCACCCAGCGCGACCTGACGCGCACGTGGCCGGGAGCCGGTTTCTGTGCAGGTCAGGCAAGGTTCCGGCGGCGGGCAGCCGCCCTCGGCCGCGCCGCGGATTCACGTCAGCAACGAAACCTCACCCCAGGCTCCGCGTCAGGGATTGTCGCCTTGCCGACCTGAGGGGTCAAGGTGGCCGGCGAATGGGCGGTAGGTGCATCCGCCGTTCAGTGGCAAGTTGCCAAAAGCGAAGTATCGAGGGTGGCATGGGTCGGTACTCCGACCCGTGGCCAAACAGGGACAACCACTGGTCTGGGTACAGACCAGTGCCACCCAGTGCCCCTGAAATTCGGATGCACCCATGGGCGGTGCGATCAGTGCCTCGTTGTGTCGAGGAGAGCTTGTCGAGGCCCGGCAAGGACGGGCCTACGGGAGTATCTCAAAATCGAGCACCAACGGGAGGTGGTCAGACGCTTTGGGGCCGTCATCGCGATGCAGGTTGCATCGGGTGAGATCCTCCGCGGCCATATCTCGGGTGTTGAGGATGAAACTGTGGGCGGCCCGCATGACACGATCGGAGTAAATGATGGCGTCGAGCCGTCCTGGGGTGAAGGCGGCTTCGTCGTCGCGCCAGGTGTAGGCCGCGGGGCCCGAGTTGTGCAACGGCCGTAGGTCGCACAGCGGCGAGTCGTTCCAGTCGGACGGCGAGTCAGGGCCGAAGCGGGCCTCGTCGATGATATTGCCGGTAACCAGCGTATCGAGGATCTGATGGCCGCCGACCAGGTTGAGATCGCCACAGATGACGAACGGCGTCCGAGGCGGGAGTGTGGCTTGCCCGCCGGGCTCGCGCAGCTCACGAAGCCAGGCCACGTTGCCGTCGGACTGGATCTGTCGCTGCCGGTCCTCCTCGCTGTCCAGCGAGCCGCAGCATTTGTAGTGGGTGCAGATCACGTACAGATCGGCCGGGTAGCGATCATCCGGCAGATCGACCAAGGCCATCGCCTGCCCGACCCCGGTGGCAAAGGGCACGTCGTCGGCCTGCATGGCCAGGGGCCAGCGGGAGGCGATCAGACAGCTTCGGTGGCTGTGCAGGTGCCAGCGTTGGCCGTCGCCCAGCGGTAGGATCTCGTCGAGCCGGGCACCGACCGTCTCGGCGTTGACGAGCACGTCGGGCGGGTCACTCTCCCGCCATGAGTGGCCGACCTCCTGGAAGCAAATCACATCGGGTCGCAGGGCCCGGAGGATGCGGTTGTAGTATTCCGGCCGGCGGATGATCCCACCCCAGAGCATGTTGTAGCTGACCAGCCGTACGTGAGCGGGGTCTTGCTTATCGATCGGGATGGGGCGGTAGGGGGGCAAGGTGCCCTCGGCGAAGGTATAAGTGCGGGCGGTGGGGCCGTCGGGTGCCCAATCTTCAACATCCGTCTGCATGCCGCGGGCGGAAAGCACGATGTCAAAGCTCTTCTGCGGGAAGATCGGGTTGCCGCTCTGTGGGAAGCGGGCGTCGCGGGCGATGCGCATCTCGAAGCACTCGCCGGTTAGCGTAGGCTCCCAAGTGAGCGAGAAGTCCACATGCCTGATGATCGCCGCCTCGAACGCCTGACTTGTTTGCTCGGCCCCGCGGCGCTCGGGCAGGAGGATAGCGAAGTCGGAACCGATGGGGCCGATTGGGTGCCCGGTGGCGGGTGAGCGGTCGGTGTCGAAGTGGATACGCAGGGCACCGTCGAAGTGTTGGAGATTGAGTGGGCGGTGGGTCTCGAACCTTAGGTAAAGGAAACGCTCATCATGGGCCAGCCACACGCGTCGCAGGTCGATCGGGCTGTTGCCGTGGTCGTCGGCCGGGTCGGTGAAGGCGGCGGGGATGGTGGACCAGTCCTCGAACAGGCCGTCGAGCACGATCCTCTTGAGCGTCTGCCCAAGTGCGGACGGCTGCCCGAGCACCATGGCGAGGACCACGCTCAGCCCAAGGAGCGAGCGCATGCCGAGTGCCGCGTTTCCCTGTAGCGGCCGCCCCCCGACTTCGGCGAGCTCAGCCGAGCCGCGGCGGCCGGTGTGTGAAGCTATTCCTGTACGGTGCGCCTGGCAACTCGCAGTCTGACACTCTCGCGCACCGGCGAGACGCCGGTGCCACACCTGTAGCGGCCGCCCCCCGCGGCGGCCGCTGGGCAGCGATAGCGTCATGCACTCCGGTCGCCACGGCTCGGCTGAGCTCGCCGAAGTCGGGGGGCGACCGCTGCTCCGGATATCGGCATCCATCCTCAGACCTCCCGGTGGCACGCGGCGGCTCTTGCGTATCCTGACGTTGCGGCATACTACCCAGGACGCGAGCGCCCCGCAAAAAGGTGTCAGGAACGAATGGTACTGCCGTGCGGCGAGGGGTCATGACGCGCGGAGTTTAACCGCTCGCGCAGGCCGCACTGCTGGTGTTGAGCCTCGCGTTCGCGTATGATTTCGGCTTAGGCCGGAATCGCCTTGTGT
>JAAYDF010000216.1 GCA_012729395.1 Phycisphaerae bacterium | reverse complement strand
TCGGAGTACCGACCCATGCCACCCTCGATGCTTTGCCCTCGGGGCGATTTACGAGTGTGCCGATGATGATGATCGGAGTACCAACCCATGCCACCCTCGATACTTCGCCTTTGGCAACTTGCCACTGAACGGCGGATGCACCCGTGAGGCGGGGCGATCGAAGCGAGAGTCTTGACACTTGGGCGGCGTTGCCCGACCCTGGGATATCTCATGTGACGCCGTTGGCCCCGCTTTCCGTTTGGGCCACGAAGCCGGCATGCCTGCGATGCGCGGTGCGGGCCGTGGAGGATCTTCGCGGCTCTGGGGAAAGCGGCGACGCTCGTAGTATGGAGAACTCTCAGGCATGCCCACTGAACCCGTCACCGAGGTGCGTATCCTGGACAAGGCCTTATGCGTGGTCGTCCAGAGACGCTCGCTGGACGAGACGACGACTTCCGCCCTGGTCGACGAGGTGCTGACGGCGGCTGCGGCTACCCCCCGTCTGCCCATTGTATTGGATCTCACGCAGGTCCGTTTCGCCCCGAGTGTCGCCCTGGGATCGCTGGTCCGGCTCAGCACCAGCTTCAAGCTGGACGGCAGGCCGATAGCCTTGGTCGGCCTTGATCCTCGCGTCCGCAATGCCATCCGGGTGACCCGCCTGCATCAGGTTCTTGAGATTCATGACACGCTGGAGCAGTTTCTAGGCAGCCTTTCGAAGCCGCGTTGAAGACGGTCTTCCGCCGGCGGCAAGGCTTGTCGCACGCCCCAAAAAAACTTGCATTTTCGCCTATGTTTCGGGGCAATCACCCTACTGCGGAGTGGGCAAAGGGTTATCGAACGGGCCGTGCTCGTAAGTCGCGGGGGCCGGCCTGTGAGTTGTCCGCGGGCCGTGAAATCCATTTGCCTGGGGGCAAAACATGTATTAGATTTGGGTTGCGACGCCGAAGTCGCGAACGCCAGGCACCCGAGTTCAGTCCCGGCAGCTCCGGTAGAGCTGGGTGCCCGATCCAAGGATCGCCGGTCGGTCGGCAGTAATGTGCGACGCGGTGTGAGGTGAACCCATAGCCAGGATCGGGCCGTGGTTCGAATGCGATCAGGGACTGTGACGGTGCGGAAACCCTGTAAGGGTTGCCTTGGTCCTGCCCGTGTGTGCTTGCACGGCGGGCGGTGAGCAAGGCCAGGCGGAGGCCGATTGATACTCTGGGACGCCGGGCGACGCTTGCGTTCATCGCGAGCTCGCAAGAGCGTGTGAGAGGAGGCGGGGCGAAATCCCGGCCGAGGTCTTCGCGTGCGAACCCTAGGAGGGCGAATCCCAGGGGAGTCGCCAGCTTCCGGTGTGCTAAACACATGCCGGGGGTCACGGGACGCCCGGGAGGGTTAAAACCCAGGAACCGCGGCCTGCGAAGCCGGCCTCCAGCCTTTGGCGGGGGGTTATTTCGCGGGAGAAACGGTAGGTGGGCGCATCCCGGTGGGAACGCCGGGGTACCTTCTGCGGCGGGTTGGCTCCGAAGGGAGAATCCCATGAGCGCTGCCGGTGCGAAAAAAAACCGGCGGGGTATCGAAGGGAGTAAGCCGTCAAGAGGGTAACCAAACCCTGAAGGCGGAACGAAGCGGGCAGGCAACGCTCGCGGCATGTGGACCTTCGATTCCTGATGTGCTGAAGGGAGCAAAAGCCCATGAGAGGGGCTGACGGACTGCGGTCTGTCGGCTAGGTCGAGCAGGGTGATACTCTGGAGGAAGGCGTAACTCGAAGAGAGGGTTCGGCTGGTAGTTTAACCGCAACCAGCTCCGCCTGTTGAGGGAAATCCGCACAGCCGGGAGAAGGCTCAACGGCAAAGCGGGACCGCTTAACCAGAAGAGCGGTACTTTGGCAGGCCAAGTACTCTGAACGAGGCGCTGATTCCGAGAGGACGTCTCCGCGGTGGTAACACTCGGGGGCGAGCTGCTCGATCGAATACTCTGAAGGGCACCGGGCGTTTGCGGCGGGCGTCGCTTTTTTTGCGCGCCCGATCTGTCTTGGGAGGCCATCGGCCCCGTCCCACGCAATCCGGTCTTATGTCCGCGTCTTGCCTCGCTCCGGGGTACCGCCCGACTTGGCATATCTTTATCGGTCGTATCCGTCGGCGGAGCCGCCGCTTGGATGTGCTCCCAATCCCCCTCGAACGGCTCGCCGGACGCAAATCCATGCAACTTGCTCACTGAAGATTCATGCCGCCCCCTGGTTAGTCGATCTGGTAATACAGGCTGTGAGGCAACCCACGGCCAAGGTTCATTGTGTGCCCGTACATTTGGGGGTAAAAACCATGCCCGACCCGTTGCGCATCTGCCTCTTCGACGCCGACCTCTCGACCGAGGAACCGTTTCGTGCACCGTTCGAGACGCTCAACAACGTACTGCTGATGGGCGAGACTTCGACCTGGGACGAACTCCGGGAGTGGTTGCGGCACGGGAAGCTGGACATGGTGGCGGTCAACCTCGGCGAGCGCGAGCAGCAGGGGCTGGCCATCGTGCAGCGGATCGTGGACATGTCGCCGGGGTGCGGCGTGTTGGGCGTCAGTCGTCGCACCGACCCGCAGACGATCATCACGGCCATGCGGGCAGGCTGCAGCCAGTTCGTGCCTTGGCCGGTGGATCATCAGGATCTGGTCGCCGCGGTCGAGCGCATCCGTGCCACCCGGTCCACCGAGGTTCGCACGTCCAAAAGGATTTGCGTTATCGGCTCATCGGGCGGAGCAGGCACGACGACGGTGGCGTGCAACCTGGCCATGGAACTTGCCCATGTGACCAATCGGCGGTGCGGGCTGGTCGACCTGAATCTCGAGTTTGGGGATGTCGGGTCGTCGTTTGACTGCAATCCCGCTTACACCATCGCGGATGTCTGCCGCCAGGAGGTCGAGGCGGATCGCCTGCTGCTGGGCAAAGCGCTGCACGAATTGCCGTGTAATGTGTCGATTCTCGCCCGGCCGAACAAACTTACGGAGGCGATCGAGGTACAACCCGAGCGTCTGGAATCCACCCTGCAGGTCATGGCGACCATGTTTCCGTTCGTGGTCATCGATTTGCCCCGAAGCGCGAATCCCGTCAGCACCATTGCGGTGCGGACGGCCGATCGCGTGTTGGTCGTGACGCAACTGGGTGTGCCGTTCATTCGCAACGCGACCCGGATCTACGACAGTCTGCTACAGATGGGTGCCGCCGAGGGCAGCGTGGAGATCGTGCTCAACCGCTGCAACGCGAACTTCGAGCGGATTGCGCCGGAGGAGGTCGAGGCCCACTTCGGGCAGCCGATCTTCGCGATGATTCCCAACGACTATCGTCGCGTGCAAACCTCGCTGGACTTCGGACACCCGATCGTGGCGGATGCGCCCTCGAGCCCCGCCCGGCTGGCGATTCAGCAGATGGCTCGTAATCTGGCCAGCGATCAGGTGACCGACGACCAGGCGCCGACCGCCACGGCCGGCTTCTTCAGCAGATTCTGGCAGCGACCGGCCAAAGTCGGCCGCGGGGGCTGAGGGGGCGAGTGACTCATGGCTCGCACAGGTAGGGCGGCAAGATATCCCAGAACAGGTGCAGGAGCGAACTGCCCAGCGAAGACAGTGGGCTGAAGAAGTCGAACGAGCCCGCCAGCGGCCCTGCATCGACCAGCTCGTCGCCATCGTAACAGCACTGGTACGACGAGAAGCCCAACTCGGGCGATCGGCCGCGGAAGCAGTCGAGCGGCGCGTGAAACGGGTTGGGTAGCAGCCCGAACAGAAGACGGTCGGAACTCCACGTCACGCCCTGCTCATCCGTGCCCAGCATCGGCCGAGTCTCCGGGCAGACGTTATAACGATCCCGATCGAGATCCGTCGGGCAGGTGCACAGCGGGTCCATCAGTATCTCAACCAACGCCGGCCCCAGGGCTTCCGGATCCGAACTGGTCCAAGCCGGGCAGCAAGACCCGAGCCCGACCAACAGCAGCCACGCTGTGATCGCGATCCTTGCTGGCCTGCCCTGAGCGTCTTCGTGCCTTCGCATGACCGTGGACTCCCAGTCCAGAGGTTGCGGTTTCCGCCGTTTGGGTCATGATATACCAGCCGCCGGACCTCATGATACCATCGGGCTCCTTGGTTGCCTCCCGGGCGCCGGCGTGACCGACCCTCTCGCAGATGGGTCGGCCTTTTCGCCCCTGGACTTGGATTTCCGACATCGTGGCCATTCCATCGGGTGGCTCACCAATCGAGGGCAGGCATGCGGTCAAGACATCCGCTGGTCATGACGGTGGCGTGGGCCCTGACGGCCGGGCTGCTGGCAGGCTGTGATACGCCGAGCAGGATCATCAAGTACCCCGAAGGCAGCCTGCAGGTGCGATTCGAGGACGCGACCGCCCACTCCACCTGCCTGGTCGCCAGCGTTGCCATGGCGGCCAACTACCTGCTGGGCGAGCGGGTGTATACCGAGGCGGGTATTCGTCAGGCCCTGCACCGGGCGGGATTGTACGAGACCCGCGTCGGCGACCTGCAAACGTACCTCGCAAACGAGAAGCTGCACATGGTCGTGCTCAAGGGCACGCTAGACGGAAAGCCGCCACTTTCGCTGCGATATTGGCTTCAAAATCGGGGTTACCCGGTCATCTGCGTGATCAACCGGCGGGAGCACAGCCCGAGTTTCAACCATGCGGTGGTGGTAATCGGGATTTCCCGAACCCTGGAGGGGCCGCCGGCCGATAGCATACATTATCTTGACCCCGCCTCGCCCTTGCAGCTACACTCGGAGGGTCTGGACGCCTTCGAGACGCTGTGGGCGCGGGGGGAGAATGCGATGATGATTGTGGTGGCCCCGCCGACGGATGCCGGGAGCGATCCGGGGCGGTAGCGTGAAGGAGAAAGCAGTCATGCGGCAAGCGATGATCGCGTGGGCGTTGCTGGTGTTGGTGTTGATAGCCCCGGCGGTGTCGTTTGCCGCTCCGCCGGCTCGACCGCTGCCCTTGACCGCCGCCCAGTTCGACGGCTTGCGGCAAATCCAGGCGGCGGAGGAACACACGGCCCTGCTCCACGTCCGGGCGTCTTACTCCTCGGAACACGAGGCCCAGATGGAAGCGAATCTGCTGGCGGATGACATCACCACCGGTCTCACCCAGGCGGGCTGGCCGGCCGCCCTGTTGACTATTCTGCTCATCTCGTTGTAGGCATACGTCCTTTGCCGCCGCGAGGCCCCCGAGACCGCTTCTTTCCGAACTTACCGCCGGGCCGCGGAAAACGCGCCGGCTCGGCGTGCATCCTGATTGCTCTTTGGCTCTGTGCAGCCGGTAACGCCGTCCGGTCGGAACAGCAGACCGCCGCCCGGCCGGGGTTATCCGTTCAGGGCGGCGGGCTGCACCTGGCGGGCAAGCCCTATCGCGGCATGGGGGTCAACTACTTCAACCTGTTCTTCCGCACGCTCAAAGACCCATCCGACACGTCCTACGATCGCGGGTTGGCACAGCTTGCCGAGGCGGGCATCCCCTTCGTGCGTTTCATGTGCGGCGGATACTGGCCGAGCGAATGGGAACTCTACCAACAAGACAAGGACGGCTACTTCCGCCTGCTGGACGAGGTCGTCCGATCGGCCGAGCGGCATCGTGTCGGGCTGGTTCCCTCGTTGATCTGGACCGTCGCCATCGCCCCCGATCTTGTGGGCGAGCCGGTGGATCAACTCGGCAATCCGCAAAGCAAGAGCATCGCGTTCATCCGGCAATACACCCGCGAGGTGGTGAGCCGTTACCAGCATTCGCCAGCTCTGTGGGCGTGGGAGTTCGGCAACGAGTTCAACCTCGCTGCCGACCTGCCCAACGCGGCGGAGCATCGGCCGCCGATCGTGCCCTCACTGAAGACGCCTCTGACGCGATCGCCGCGTGACGAGTTGAAGGCCGACCACATGCTGACCGCCTTCGCGGCCTTCGCGGAGACGGTGCGCTCCATCGACGCGCACCGGGCCATCATCACGGGCAATGCCGCGCCGCGGGCTTGCGCTTGGCACAACTGGAAGGAAGGGAGTTGGAAGGCGGACACGTTCGAACAGTTCGAGCTGATGCTGTCGCGGGACAATCCCGACCCGTACGACACGCTTTCCGTGCACGTCTACCCGGAAGAGGGGGACAAGTACCCCGGCCAAGCAACGAGCCTGACCGACTTTGTCGAGGCCATGCAGGGTTGCTCGCGGCGAGCCAGGAAGCCGCTGTTCATCGGCGAGTTCGGGGCTCCCGCCACATCCGGCAGCGAGAAGGAGCGAGCCGCCTTCGAGGAGCTCGTGGCGGCCATCGTGAGCCACGAGGTGCCGCTGTCGGCTTTGTGGGTGTTCGACTACTCGCCGCAGGACAAGGACTGGAACGTCACCTTCGACAACGCCCGGGCCTACATGCTCCAGCACATAGCCCGGGCGAACGCACGCATGTCATCGAGACAGCCTTGAGCGGGAAACCGGTCACCACAGGGGGCGACCGCTACAATGGGTCGTGAAGCGATCCATCACCTGCTCCGCGGGCTACTGCACACACGGCGGTTCTGCCGGGCGCGTTACTTCTGCGTGTACATGCTCACTTCTTTGCCGCGTTTGTCGGTGACCAAGTAGCCCTTGGGCGGAGCCCACGTGAAAGTGTCGGCCTGCACCGGGGCGTTGAGGGCAAGTTGCAGGAAGGTGACTTCCTCGCTGCCGGGCAGCAACTTACCTTGCTCGTCGTACGCCTCCCGGATGAGCTTCTTGAGCTTGCCCTTCGCGTCGTACTCGTACCTGGTGCGCGCCGCCATGCGTGGAGGCACACCCTCACCCCCTTCGTAGACGGAGATGGTGAGTTCGTGGACCACGGCATAATCGGCGGAGTCGACCAGCAGGACCATTCTTCCCTCATGCCCGCTCCCCCCACCGGGCATTTCGATCTCGACCCGGTCGCGCGGCCGGTCCAGGCCGGCCGTCTCGGTCCGGACGCTCACCGCGAAAGGCGACTCACCCGCGACGAACTTCGCGACTTTCTCGTCGTCCCGGACTATCCGCTTGTTGGGCATATCGGCCTTGCCGAAGAGCGGGACCGCCGTCGCGACCAGCGCGATGGGAACACCGGGCGGAACGCCGAGCCAGCCGTTGAGTTGATTGCGATACGCCCCGAGGCCCCTGTTGTCGGACGGGGCGATGTAGGCCTGCTCGTGGCTATGGTCGTATTTGATGAACACGCCGTCCGCGTAGATCTGGGCGGAGTCGAAAGGCATATCCGGCCGAAACTCCGCGTCCGGCGGGAGGACCGCCTCGTCGATGCGTCCTTGCTCACCGGAGATGCGGATGCGCCTGAACTTCCGGCTCGGTTTGTCTTTGTCCTCCTCCTGCTGGCGTGTGATCCGCTCGGTCTCCGCCCGCATCTCCGCGTCGCCCTCCGGCGTCCCTTGCGGATGCACCGCCCCCACCTCCGTGCGGTCATACACCCCCTTGACGCCCTCGCGAATCTGCTCGGGGGTCATCGGCTTGCGCACGCTACTGACCAACACGAGCACGTCACAGGAGCGCATTTCCTCCTTGCCGAACGCGGCCGCGCAGACCCGCTCGGCAAACCGGGCCCGCCAGCCCTCCTGCCCCTCCTCCGCCCGCGCATCCGGCACAAGCAAGAGGACGGCAGCCGCTATAACCGCACAGACCAGACTGCTTCGGATTCTACGCATGATAGTGCCTCCCGGTATTCACCTCCGACAAACGCCTGAGGTATCTGAGGTGTTGAGGTGCCTGAGGTGTTTGAGGTGTCCCCCGGTGGGGCACCACGAGCGAGAACCCGAACACCTCCTATGTAAGAATCTCTATAACGCAGTCTTCGGCAGGAGTCAAGCCTCTAAGGTTCTGTCTTCGAGAGAGGTTCTATCGCTGGCGCAACGAGCCGACCAGCAGTGGCCAGAGGGATGTCCAGGACAGCCGTATCGGAGATCACCCTCGGGCCTGCGGACAGTCCCCAGGGCGGAATGGAAGTTCCCTGTTCCCAGTAACTTGCGACTATGGCAACCCCATACCCCTTCAGCCGCACTGTAGCCGTGCTCTCTGAGGGCATTTGTACTCGCACGGATCAGGCACATGACGGCTCGGCGTCACGACGACATCCTTGCCCTCTCGGTCTCCGCCGGCCGAGCTTGCCGAGGATTTCAATGTGAAGCACGGTTGGGCTACAGTGGCGGGGCGCGGGAGATCTTGCCGATCGCCGGTTTGCGGGCTGTGCGAGCCGGTCTGGCCGAAGGAGGAATGCGGTGAATCGTCAACGAGTCTGCGTGCTGACGGCCGTGGGGATATGGCTCGCGGGATGGCTGGCCCAGCCGGCCGTGGGGCAGGAAGCCGAGCGGGAAGCTTGGAGCGAGGTGGCCCCGGCGATCAGCTATCGCGAGTGGACGCTGCCGGGTCCGGTGCGGGTTTTTGTGGCGGCGGCCGACCGCGCCAAGGACAACTGGACCATTGACACCATGACCAGCATGGGCACCGTACAGGGCGGTACGGAGACGGTGCCCGACATGGTCACCCGCTACGACGACGCGGCCGACTGGCAGGGGCGGCGGCACGAGATCAAGGTGGCGATCAACGGCGATTACTACAACATGCGCACGGGCTACGCTCTGGGCGGGCAGGTCATCGGCGGGTGGTTCCTCAAGCGGTTTGGCGAGTACTCCGGCAGCAGCGGGTTCGTCTGGTGTCGCGATCGGCGATGCTTCATCGGCGGAAACCTCCGCAACGGTGCCGAGTTTCAGGAGGTGCGTTTCGCCGACGGCGGCAAGATGAATATCCATCGCCTCAACGACGCGCGCGGCAAGGACGAGCTGGCCTTATTCACCTACCAGTATGCCGCCAACACCGGCACCTCGGACGACGGCGTCGAGGTCCTGGCCCGCATGGCCGAGCCGCTGGCGGTGTTTTCGCCGGATGACGGCGCTCGCGGGAAAATCGTGGCGGTTCATCGAGACAAGGGGAGCACGGTCATGCCGTACGATCATGTTGTGCTTTCCGGGCACGGCCAGGCCGCCGAGCGGTTGCTCAAGGCCGCTCGCGTGGGGCAGGAGGTGCGTGTCGATTTGCGGTTGCAGGACTTCGGCCACGAGGAGGGCGGGCTTTCGCCGCAGAATTGGCGTGGTGCCCAGGCGAGTCTCGGCAATCCGGTGATCTGCTTGGTGAACGGCAAAGTCACAGGCCAATGGGAGGCCAAGGCCGAGCGCTACGCCGCCGAGGGGCGTCGGCACGGCTCGGTGGTGCGCGATCCGCGGACGGCGATCGCGTTCAACGATCAGCGCGTCTACTTCATCGTGATCGACGGGCGGATGGAGCAGAGCGTGGGCATGACTTTCACCGAGGTGGCGGAGTTCTGCCGCGATCAGCTCCAGGCGACGGGCGCGGTGCTCCAGGACGGTGGCGGATCGTCCACGCTTTGGGTGGACGGTAAGGTTCGCAACGTACCCTCCACACGCGACGCGGACGGCAAGCCGGGCAAGCTTCGTCCGGTTGCCAACGGGTGGTATATCGCTCTTGAGCACGACGCCCAGCGGTCCGAGGCGTTCGCCGGTCGGCGGGCTGTGCGGACGGCTCGCGAGGCGGAGTTGCGTCTGGGGCCGGGCTCGCAGTATACCGTCGCGACGCGGCTGCCGGCCGGGCAGGCATGCAGCGTGCTAGACCATTCGCTCAACGGGACCTACGCCAAAGGCACGCACTGGTGGAATTGCCGTGCCGCCGCTCACGAGGGGTGGCTCTCCGAGGGTGATCTGGCCGCAGCGAGATGACTCGGTCCGGGGGCGAGATGAATCGGATCCTGCAGGCGGGATGAATCGGGCTGGAGGCGGGATGAATCGGGCCAGTGGGCGGGACCGAGGCGGGCTGTTCGTCGCCCAAGCCCTACACGCAAGCACTGCTCACAGAGCAGTGCCACACGGATGTCTTCTCGCTCACAGAGCAGTGCCACACGGATGTCTTCTCGCTCACAGAGCAGTGCTACACGGATGTTCTCTCACTCACAGAGCAGTGCCACACGCTTCTGCAATCTGAGATCTCCAATCTGCTATTCGCTCGTGGTCACGGCTCGCAGAACGGCGGCAGGGCGTGGGCCGCCAGGTGCTCGGCCAGCAGCCGTACGGCGAGGTGCGGCTCGTTGTCCAGCATGGCCGCCAGCACCTGCCGATGCTCAACCAGGATCTCACGCGTCGCACTGGCCCACGCGTCATGGTCCAGGATCTCGGGGACAACCAGCGGCAGCGGAGCACGGCTGTAGATCAGCTGCAGGCGTCGATTCCGGCACGCGCGCACCAGCCCCTCGTGGAACCGGCGGTCCGCCTCGATCGCCCCCAACACATACCCCTCCGCGACCATATGTTCGAGATGGTCGCAGGAGTCCGTCAGGCGCTGCAGGTGAGCGGGCGAGTTCAGCCCTTTGTGGCAGATTCGCTCGACAGCCCCAGTTTCGAGCAAGGTGCGGACCTCGAGGGCGTCGGCGATATCGTGCCCATCGAGCTGTGGCACTCGATAGCCGGCCCGTGGGCCTTGTTCGACAAGCCCCTCGGCTTCGAGCCGGGCGAACGCCTCACGCAACGCAGAGCGGTTCACCCCCAGCCGGTCCGCCCAGTCCACCTCCCGCAGCCGTTGGCCGGGCGGGATCTTCTGCAACAACACCAGCCGGCGAAGCTGATGGTAAGCTTGGCTGTTCTGGCCAACCACGCGAGGAATCGTTGCGATAGACAAGGGTTTCACTCCTCGATAGCGGCATCTCGGTGCTTTTCTACTACCATTGTCGCCCAATACAGCACCGACAACAAGTTCAAGCTGGCGGCGTCTCGGCGCTCTTCTACTACCATTGTCGCCCAATACCGGATTCTTACTCCTCATCAGGCGTGCGGCGGTGGGGCCACGGCGACCGCGGGGCGCGGGCCGACCCGGTTACCCAGCTCCCTCCTATTCTGATGCGCTCCGAGGGCGATTTATTACACAGCCAGGCTTTGACCTGCGATGCCCGGCCGCTATGATTGACGAAGCACGGTAGCGGTCCGCCCTTCCCGGGCCGAGCGGTCAATGGCTTGGCCGGCTCGCCGCGGGGAAGAGCGTTCAGGTCGGATACCCCAGTAAGCGAGGACAAGCGATGAAGAAGAGCATCAACGGTTGGACGTTCCCGGCAGATAAACCCCTGGCAAAGATTGCCGCGGAGGTGCGGGCGGCGGGATTTGTGGCCTTCGAGCCGACCATGGGCACCGAAGGCGAGCTGTCCACCACCACCGACGAGAAGACCGTCCGCAAGCTGGGCGACCAAATCCGGGCGGCGGGCCTCGAGGTCGCCTCGCTGGCCTGTGGGCTGTTCTGGCAGGCGTCGTACACCTCGCCCGACCCCAAGGATCGCGAGCAGGCCAAGGCATGGACCATCGCCGGGCTGGATCGGGCCAAGTGGCTGGGGACGGATGCGCTGCTGGTCGTGCCCGGCATGGTCAGCCATTTTGAGCGCCCGACGCAGATGGTGACCAGTTACGCCGACGCGCTGGATCTGGCCTTCGAGGCTCTGCGCGACCTGGCCTCCGCGGCTGAGAAACGCGGCGTGATTATTGCCGTCGAGAACGTCTGGAACCAGTTCCTGCTCTCGCCCGTCGAGATGCGCGATCTGATCGACCGGCTGAACTCGCCTTTTGTGCAGGCCTACGTGGATGTCGGCAACATCCTCAAGTTCGGGTTCCCCCAGGATTGGATCAACATCCTGGGCCGTCGCATCGTGCGGATCCACCTCAAGGACTTCAAGATCGCGGTGGGCAACCTGGACGGCTTCTGCCAGCTCGGCGACGGCGACGCCGATTGGGCGGCCGTCGTGGCCGCCCTGCAACGGCACGGCTACAACGGCCCGCTGACCTACGAAGGCCCCGGCGACCTCGCGGATATCTCCAAACGCATCGACCGCAT
>JAAYDF010000215.1 GCA_012729395.1 Phycisphaerae bacterium | reverse complement strand
GGTTGTGACGATCTGGTCCGCAAACCTTTCCAGGAAGCGGAGATTTTCGATCGGATTGCCAAGTACCTTGGCGTACGCTACAAGTATGAGGAGCGAGCGGTGGGCGAGCTCAGTGTGTCGCGGTTGGCGGCTTCGGACGTCGTCGTTCTGTCGAGCGAGATGAAAGCTGAGCTTCACCGGGCGGCTGTGCTTGGCAGTATCAAGCGGATCAGACAACTCGCGGGGGCGATTGAAGCGGAGCACGGCGAACTCGCCCGCAAACTTCTGTGGGTGGCGGACGAGTACGATTTCGAGGCGATCATCTCGGCGACCCGTCCCGAGGCGGAAGGGACTTAGATTCGCCGGTTGCCAGAGCACCCCTTTCACTCCTGAGGGAGGTTAATGGGGGGTATGGATGATTCATGTACGCACTAGACGCTGGGTCATCATTGCCATGCTGGGGGTGTTTGTGGCCGCCGGCTGGCGGGTGGCGCAATGGCGGGTGAGTGTTCGTGATGGGGAGCTCAGGGCGGAACTGCTTCGACAGGCAATCGACATCAGCCGAACGATCAACCCGCAGCGAGTCAAGGCCCTGTCCTTCAGCGCGAGTGATATCGAGAAGCCGGAGTTCCAGCGGCTTTGCGGCCAGATGCGCGCTTACGGTCGGATCCTGGAGGTCCGTGGCATTTACAGCATGGCGGTTCGCGAGGGGGCGATTGTCTTTGGGCCGGAAAGCTTCGAGCCGGGCGACCCGCTGGCGAATCCCCCTGGGACGGTGTATGGGGAGCCCTCTGCCGCTCACTGGGAAGTGTTCCGAACGGGCAGGCCGAGTACCGTCGGCCCATACCGCGATGAATTCGGCAGCTTCATATCAGCTCTGGCGCCGGTCCTCGATTCACGCAGCGGCGAAATGCTGATGGCTATCAGGATTGATGTCGAGGAGGTTCAATGGCGGGCGGCCATCAGGAGGGAGCAGTGGGTTGTCGCGGCGGTAGTCCTGGTCCTTGCGCTGATGCTGGTTGGTGGCGGTCTTGTGCTCCGCCATCGCGACCGTCTTCCCGCGGAACGTCAGGCTCGTGTGCGGTTCAGCGAGTATCACCTCGTTGCGTGTCTCGGTCTGGCCCTGACGGTGGTTGTGGCCAAAGCGCTCAACGACACGGAGGGCCAGTCCGATCGCGAGGTGTTCCGCCACTTGGCCGAGTCCCAGGCGGGACGCTTGGCGGAGGCTTTTCGCGATCTGCGCGACAACCAACTCGACGGTCTGGTTCGGTTCTTCGAGAGTTCCGAACACGTGGATCGATGGGAGTTCCGACGTTATGCCAAGGCGGAGACGCGACCGCCTGAAGTGTATGCGATCGCATGGGCTCCGCGGGTCTGTGCTCAGGAGAAGGACGCCTTCGAGCAGAGTGTGCGGGATCAGGGCATCGAGACTTTCCATGTGTTCGAGCAAGGCCCGGACGGTGTCGACCGGCCAGCCTTCGGCCGCGACGAGTACTTTCCGCTCCTGTATCTCGAGCCCACCGAGGAGAACCCTGGGGCGGTCGGCTTTGACTTGGTCTCTGACCCCACCCGAAAGACGGCAATTCACCATGCCATCCAGACTAAGCTAAGCACTGCTACGGATCTGGTCATGCCGTTCCTTCGCCCCGGCCCGGCTGTTGTGCTGTATGCCCCTCTGCTGACATTGCCTACCTCAGTTGCCGAGCCGCATCTAGCGCGCGCCAGTGTGCAAGAAGCACGTGGCGTTCTCTCGATCGCTTTGCGGCTGGACGCCATTCTGCGGCGAACCGCGATCACCGGCGAGGGGAGTAGTCTGTTCGTCGTCATGGATCTGTACCAGCTCGATGTTAGCCAGCCTCCGCGCTTCCTGGGCACGTCTTCTCCGGATAACGCTGAACATGCCGACTTTGCGCGGTCCGGCCCGGGCCTGTCGGGCAAAGGGCTTGCCGGCTTTTTCGTATCGTATCCCATTTTCGCATTCGGAAAGTCGTATGTCGTGAACGTCCATCCCGGCGCCGGCTTCCTGGCGGCTCATCCGGTGAGGATCGGGTGGACCGCGGGCTTGGTCGGTGTGCTGGTGACCATGCTCTTCACCACATTCGTCGCGTTTTTGAGCCGACACCGAACTGCCCTGGAAAGCCAGGTGCGCGCACGGACCGTCGAGTTGCGGGAGAACGCACAGAGGCTCGAACGAATCCTGGAAATCACCAAGACCGGGATCGCCATCGTCGACGCCGAGTCCAATCTGCATTATGTGGATCCGGGGTGGCAGAGGGTGTACGGTGACCCAACCGGAAGAAAGTGCCACGAATACTTCTTCGGGCAAGATAGACCTTCGTTGTACTGCGAGATTCCGAGGGTGTTGGAGACCAAGGAACCCTTGGTCACCGAGCGAGTATTGCCCCGGGAGGGCAACCGCATCGTCGAGGTTCACGTTATCCCATTCCAGGACGCCGCCGGCCAATGGCTCGTGTCCGAGTTCAATATCGACATCACCGAGCGCAAGCAGGCGGAAGAGCGGCTTCGGGCCAGCGAGGTCGGTTATCGCGAGTTGTTCAACGCTTCCAACGAGGCGATTTTCGTCCAGAACCCCGCGACCGGCGCGATCGTGGATGTCAATCAGACCATGTGCGGTATGTACGGTTTCAGCTACCAGGAGGCGCTTCAACTCCGGATCGAGGACATCAGCGAGGGCCTTCCACCCTACTCGCAGTACGAGGGCATGGAAGCCGTCCGGAGGGCCCTGCGCGAGGGGCCGCAGGTCTTCGAGTGGCATTCACGCCGCAAGAACGGCGAGCTCTTCTGGGCGGAGGTGCGGCTTCGAAGCTGCCTGATCGGCGGGCAGGATCGAGTTCTGGCCAGCGTCCGTGATATCACCGCACGCATACGGGCTGACGAGGAACTGCGCCAGACGAGTGAAGCCTTGCGGGCCCTGATCGCCGCCTCGCCTCTGGCGATTATCGTTCTGGACACAGACACTCAGGTAACCTTATGGAGCCCGACGGCGGAGCGAATGTTCGGCTGGAAGGCCGAGGAAGTGATCGGCCGTCCTTATCCGCTCGCACCGCCTGGGCGAGAGCATGAGGTCGAGGCGGCGATCAGCCAGGTGATGCGGGGCG
>JAAYDF010000214.1 GCA_012729395.1 Phycisphaerae bacterium | reverse complement strand
CACAACGCGTGCACATCCATGCACGCATAAAACCGGGCGGCATCGGAACGCGGCCCCAGGAAGATCACTCGGCTTGCCAGAGATAGCTCGCCCACCAGCCGCTCCGCCTCCGAACGCGTCTCACCATCGCCAACCAACAGCAGACGAGCGTTCGGTACCTCTCTCAGTACAAGCTCGAACGCCCGGATCAGGATCTCGTGCCGCTTGACCGGTCGAAACCCCGCGACCATACCGACGACGAACTCATCTTCCGACAAACCCAGCTCGCACCGAACCTCGCCGCGAAGCTTGGGAGTCGCTCGCTCCGGAAGCGACTGCCCGTTCCACACCACCGCCAGTTGCGACTCGGGAATGCCCCATCCTCGATTCAGCGATCGCGCATGACCTGCGGTCAACGCCACAACCGTACCTCCCGTGCCGGTCATCCAGCGTTGAAGCAGCCTCGCCACACGCGATAACGGCTTGCCCGGAGTGCAATGAACCCAGCGCACACACGGAATCCTCAGAGCTTGACAGACCAGCATGGTGATCGTGGGCGTGTGCATGTTCCCCCCCATCGCGGCGATTGCACACTCCACCCGATGACGTCGGCAAATACGCCACAGTCGAGGCAAGACCCGCGGGTCTCGCTTCGAACCCGCCAGGCCGACGTACACACTCACCCCTTCCGCCTCCAACCGCTTGACATACGCGCCTCCGCCGTACACCCCGACAACACACACGTCGTGGCCCCGTCGCCTCAGACCCAGGGCCAACTCCGTCACCATCTTCTCCATCCCGCCCAGATCCAGGTGCTGAACGCTAATGAGAATGCTCGCCATCAATTCGTCCAATCCGGCAGTTCCCGCCGCAACACCACACTGTGACCGTTCACCGGGGCTGAGTCGCGCCAACGCCAACGGCGTTCCATAACGCAGCCCAGGGTCGCGCAGCGCACCCTGGGGCACGAAACCAACCACGAGACGACAAACCCTGAAAGGGTTTCATCACTCAAGCCCTCACCGCACTCTGATCAACAGGAATGCAACCCCTGCAGGGTTGACATCCGATGGCGGGCATGGCTCCCCGGGGTGCGCTGCGCAACCCCGGGCTACGATCTGGAACCGCGTTGCGGTTCGACCTGTTGAGAGCATTTCGCCATCCATCGTAGCGGCCGCCCCCCGTAGCGGTCGCCCCCCGTGGCGACCGGCGTGTTCGTTGCGAATCCAGCGCCCTCCAGGGGCGGTGGCCGCTACACATACTCGGCAAACGCTCTGACATCCTTGCGGTTCGACGTGTATAGCGTCCTTGGGACCGACTCTTCCTTGCCAGCAAGGCAACCTTGGCTGCGGCTGGGTCGCTCGACGCGACGGTACCGCCGTCACGCCCCAACGACTACAAGGCGACACGAGTCACGGACCCTCTGTCCCCACCGATACCCTCTCACGCACCGTACGGCACGGCCGTCGCGGGCACTGAGTCCGTCTCGTAGTACACCGCCCGCTGACCGTAACCATAGTAATCCGACACCGCCACAAGATAGCCCGTGATCCCCCCCACAAACGGCCACATGACACGGTGGGTCATCTCGTAGAAGAAAAACGACCGGAACCAGTAGTACATCAGAAAGACCAGACACAGCGAAACCAGCCCCCGGTCCCGCAGCGACAGCGAGGGATTCTTGCGCAACCGCCACGCTCGCCGCGTGACCAGCAAGGCACCCGTCGTCCAGATGATCAAACCCGGCACCCCGGTGCTTGTCACCGCCGAGACCCACGCGTTGTGGCTTGCCCGCCCCACCAGCCCCGGGTCCACCTCGACAATACTCCAGTAATACATGTTCTGGCCGACGCCCATCACCGGATGCCGCGCGGCCAGCTTCAGCCCGGATATGGCCATACGCAGCCGGACCCGCTCCCCGCGCTTGGTTCTCTCCGTCCGATACTCCACCGCGCCCACCGTCTCGAGAACCCGATGCCAGAAAGGACCCGCCGCCAAAACCAGGAAAATCCCAAACATGACGCCAGCACCAAGCATGAACCCCCCCAGCTTGCCGACCCCGCCCCGCTCCTTCATCTGGCCCCGGATGTACCACACATAAAACAGCATCGCCGCCAGCAGCAAACCAAACATGCCGCTCCGCGAGCCCGAGATCAAAACCATCCAGACCCCGACCGGCGTGGCCGCCAGACACAGCAGCTTGAGCGTCCGGTGCCGCGATGAAGTGAACAGCGCCAATAGCGAGAACAAACAAACCATGCCCAGAAGGGCCGTGTCGTTGGCGTCGCCTGTGATACCACTGGCCCGCTGCAACTCGCCCCCCTGCTGCGGTTGATAGCTGAACGCCTCAGGCACAATCGCGATCACCGCACCAACCACCAGCACGTACGAACTGAGCATCCACAGGAAATCTTTGCGAGACCGGATCAGGTTGACGATCACCAGATAGAGCGCGACCACCTTGATCAGCGTCATGAAGTGCCCGCGAAAAAACGAGACGTACTCCGCCTGAACAATGAAGAAGCCGGTGATCGCCCAGATACAGTAGATGACCGCACACAGCGACTCCGCGGGCATCCGGATCCGCCAGCCACGCCCCAGAAAACCCAGAAGCAGCGTCGCCGCCGCCAAAGCCGCCATACAAATCTGGGCAATCAACGACTCGCGTTCCGTGGCCCATTGGCTGCCCGACGCCAGCAGGAGCATGAACACCGCCCCCACCAGGATGATCCGCAGGAAGATCGGAGCCGCCTCGCCAATGTCGCTCCCGGCAACTTCGTGGGGATTGTCATCCCCCAAGTAAGGATAGGCCTGTTCCATAGCCGTCACACCTCTTAGGAAGCCCTGGTCACCGCCGATCATCCCCGACGCATGAAACCCGACTCCGGCTCTCCGACGACGCCTCTCCCACATGGAGAACCCGCGGCAACTCCCCCGAAGCCTCGTCCCGCTACCCCATCAAAAAACGACGCTATCCGCCGGATGGCCGAATGCGACTCAAACTCCGACACCGCCTCCGCGGACAAATCAAGCGGCCCATTCCGCCCCTTCCCATCCAGCAGCCGTTCAATCGCCTCGGCAATCTCTCCCGGAGCGTCATCAGCCACCGCCATCCCGCGGTGCACCCGTTCCACCATCCGGCCCGCCTCGCAATCCGGCGGCCCTACCACCAACACCGGCCGCTGAGTCGCGAAGTAATCATACAGCTTGCCCGGGATCGCCTGGGCATGCTCACGCCCCCGCTCGTTACGCCCCACCGCCAATAGCAGAATCCTAGCACCTCGGCAATGCGACAGAAAGCCCTGCCGGTCAAGGTACGCACCAATGACAACCGTGTCCGACAGACCCAACTTCGCCGACATCGCGGAAAGCAGCTTATCCGTCCGCTCGATGCCGTGCTGGCAGAATTGCAGACGCCTCGCCTCCTGTGACGCCCCGTTTCCGCGAAGCAGCGCCAACGCCTCCAGAAAACCGTCCAGCCGCCGCGTGCCCCCGTAAAGAACCCCACCGTGGATGATCGTCGGCCGGTCAAACACCTTCGCAGTGCACCCCTGTGCCTCCTCCGCCTCAAACCAATTGTGCACCAACAGAAACGGCTTCTCCACCACCGCGCCATGCTTCGCCAGAAGTGTCTCGCGCTGCACCGGGGCACTCACACTGATCCCCGCAGCCCCACGAAGCGATGCACGCTCGATCTGAACATTGCGACGATTCCATCCCGTCATACGGCTCGCTTTGAGCTTCGGCCGAACATCACGAAAATCCGCCACAAAAGGAACCCCCGTCGCCCGGCTCACCCGATGCGCCAGCAGAATAGTGCTGTTCACCGGCGACGTCGCCCAGATCAAATCCACCCCCAGCCGCCGCACCATCGATATCCCCGCCCGCGTCGCCGCCAACGCCCAGAGATAGTCCAAATCCAACGGCATGAACTTCGACAGGGCATAACCCACCCCACGCCCCGCCTTCAAAACCGCTCTTCGCACAATTGATTTCGCCGGGTACCACGCGATCGAGTGATGATACAGATTCCAGCAGGGCACCCGCTCGATGTGCGTCGTCGCCCGAACATCCCGACCCAAATCGGGATCCGCCGGCTCACAACACCGCTCCGGAACAGTCAGAACATGCGGCTCCCATCCAAACTCACGGATCCGCCGGACCACGCGGAGCGGCCGTTGACCACCAATCATCGAACTCGGTGGAAAAAAGCGAGTGATCACAAGTAAACGCTTCATATGGCCCACAGCGATTTCGCCACAATTCCCGCCGCCCGCAATAGAGCACTCAGGCGAGTTACACAGGACTAGACACGATCCCGCCAGTCCACGATCGCCCGCTTGATCGCCGGCCCAACCTGATCCAGCCCCTTCTGCGCAATCTCTAAGATGATCGGCAACAACTGCCGACTGTAACGCTCCGAACTGCTGTACGGCGCAAGCGCGGGATACCCATATATTCCAATATGAACAACCCCATCAATTTCGTAAGACGGCTCACGCATATCCGTCGGATGACTCGTCTCTACAGGGTTGGGGTAGTCCACCGACAGATCCACGATCATCGCGGGCCGATTCATCAACCTCAGCATGGGCCGTGTCACGACGTACTCCCGTCGCTCACGTTTCTCCGCCGGCCAGGTGATCCCGTTGACCAGAATGTCCGTGCCTCGCAGAAAGTGCTCAATGGCCGGATACTGACTTCGCCGCAGAATCTTCACCTTGGCCCCAAGCTTCGATGCAATCGTGATCGCCCCCGTGGATACCCGGCCATACCCCATCACCAGAACCTTGCAGTCCCAAGGCACCTTCTCGAACATGTTGAAGGCGAAAATCATCCCCTGCTCACCCGTCATGTCCGTGCAATCCACCATCCTCTCCCCGTATTCGCTGCAAATCGCCTCCATGGCGACCGCAACCCCGCCCGCCTTGGCAACGGCAATCGCGTTCTCAGGACTCTGCTCCTGATGGATCATCGCCAACGCGATCCCGCCTGGCTTCATGTGAACGGCTTCCTCGTCTGCCAGCGCCTTGAGCTTCACAACCATGTCCCTACAGATGGCCTCCGCAGCCGTCGCCACAATACACGCACCCGCCTCGCGATACAGATCGTCGGTCGCGTGTATCCCTTCCCCTGCACCGCTTTCCACGAAGACGCCGATGCCCGCTTTCGTCAGTGCCGCCACCTCCGCCGGCATCAGGATGACCCGACGGTCACAGCCTCGACCACCTCGTTCCCGAATGATTCCAATATCCATACCTTGATCCCCAAACTCGTGGTTTCTGCCCCATTTCAGACCTGCGACTCCACATGCACAGGAGCCTCGCTCATCTTCTCGAAAGACCGCTCCCCACTGTACTCTTTGTATCGCCTGATACTTTCCTCTCGAATCTCCTCCGTCAGCACGCCTTCCCATGAACCCCGGGGGATCTCCACCCGATGCCCCAAGCCTGCCAAAAGGGCTTGAAGGCGAAGGTTCGAACCCTTGTTCTCGCAAAACGTGCCCTTCTCGAACAACCACCTGTCTCCCGACGCGTCATACAGATACCGGCCCGGATAGCCGTTGAGCACCATCTGGAAAGGCTTAATCATGCACGGCAAAGCCTGAAGCTCATTGACTAGCAGCCTCCCGTCATCCAGTTCGAATACGTCGACGTTCAGACTCCGAAAACCGCCCACTTCCGTAACTCGCCGGATCAGATCCAGATGGGCGCGGCCCGGCGGAATCCGACCAACCAGGTGCGAACCGCTGTGGAAATCTCCGCTCTTGAGCTTCTGATGGGCAAAATATGAATCACCAAGCCGGATCAGCCTCCACTCAATCGGCGTCGATACATACTCTTGAAACAGAACAAAACCGTTCTCCACCAGCGGATGAAAAGCACCCATATCCAACCGCAGCCCTTTGTTGAAGCACCTTCTCACATGCTTCATGACTTCCGAGCGATCTCTGAAAATGTGTACGCCCTGGGCCGCGTAGCCCGCGTCCGTCTTGGCGACAATCGGCAGAGCCGTCCGACCGGCAAAATCCATCGCGTCCAGGTAAGAGTAGAACACATGCGTCTTGGGCCCGTCGAAACCGTGCGATTCAACCCAGTAGCTCATCCTCCGTTTGCTTTCATACATCCACAGCTCTTCATAGCTCGGGAAGAGGATCTTGCCCGACTCGGCAATGACCCGTAACCGTTCATCGTACATCTGACGCCATGCCCTACTGAAAAGCCGCGGGGCCACCAGAAACGCCGCACATTCATTGTTCCGCACGCACTCCTCATACCATCCCGCGCCAAACACGTCACACAACCGATACCGCACCTTCATCTCACGGCAGGCGTAAACATAATACTGGTGCAGAAGCATCGGATCCTTGATGATCCCGATGGTCACATCGATCGGCGACGCATAATCGGCGACCGGCGGAAGCTTCAGCTCGGCCTCCATGTGGCGCCTGCGCGCCTCAAGCCACCCAGCCTTGTCCCGACCGCAGAAGCGAATCCGAGTCAACAACGGCACAAGTGCCGGCGGTACGATCTTCTTGATCAGAGTCTTCATGAACCGGACCTCGATGGCCTGCCTTCAATCACCACTTCCAGAGCCCGTTCGCAGGCAAAACGATAGGACTCGTTCTTCACCAGATGAAGCATCAGCATGGCAGCCATGCGCTTCGTCTGCTTCCCCTGCCGCCCCTTCATGAGCAAATGCTTGATGGTCGACTTGATGCTGCCATTATACCCCAACGGACACACGCACCTGCTCAAGTGCGGCCGAAGAGTCTTCTCGTACACCGTCAGGCTGATGTCGTCTACCAGATCCTCATATCCCGCGGCAAGCATCTCATTCAACGCACCCACATCAACCGCCCTGTCTTTGCCCGACAGCCTGACCCGGCCCTCTTCCTTGTGATGACGTACCACCTCGAACGTGATCGGCTTGTCCTTGCATAGACTGACAAGAACCGAGTACGAACGATCCTCGCCCGTGATCCCGCGCATGGAGTTGAAACAGAAATTGCCGAGGCTGTAGACAATCCAACTCCGGCCATACTGCTCGTAACCCTGCGGCACGTGCGGATGGGAACCAATGACGCAATCGGCACCCAGATCGCAGAAATGCCGGTATCGCTCTCTCCACCGCGCCAGCGGGACAGGCACATTCTCCAGCCCGGCATGCGGGAACACCAGCACATAGTCACAGACTCGCCGCAGTTCCAAAATGTGCTTGTCGATTTGACTGTGGTTGATCCACGCATAGCCCGCCCGCCCCTCGGGCCGCACCCTGTCCATGACGCCAAATTGAGCTTCGCATGCATTGATGAAGCCGATCGTCAGGCCGCCTATCGTCTTGCGCAAGGGTTGGTACGCCTCTTCGTACGATAAGCCCGCCCCAATGGCGTCCAACTGCTGGTCTGCAATCTCCCGGATAGTCGCCTCAAGGCCCGCTCGGCCATAGTCCAGCATGTGATTATTAGCGAGCAGAAGAAGGCCGAATCCCTGCCGCTTCAGCCGCGATACGCTGGCCTTATCCTGAAACATATGGCAGCCAGGCTTCTCCTCTGGCCGCCCGCCGCCCTTCAGCGGCCCCTCAAAATTGCAGACCGCGTAATCCGCCTCCGCAATCACCCCCGCCACATCATCACAACAAAGAACCCTGTCCGATTCCTGCGAATCGACAACGTCGCCACAGACAAAAATCCTGACCGCGTCCGCGCCTGCCGCCATGGCTTGTCCCATCATTGCCCCTCGCCCCATGTCCCTCCCCAAACAAGCATGCTACAGACACCGTCGACAGGTCCCGACCTGATCCGCCGACGTAAGTCGCCCTCGTCTCCCCAATGACTCTCCAGGCCCCAAGCCCCTCGCCAAACCCAATCAGGAGTCTACCTTCGGTTCGCTCAGATCCTGCGAGCAAGCCTCCGCATCCACTGGCGCCACCTGCCTCCGAACCACCCCTTTTCCGCTCTTGACGATCACGATGAGAATGAGAACCGCGTTCAGCACCACGCCGGCAATGCAGTAAAGCGAAATCGCGACCAAGGCGCTTCCCCACATCGCATATCCGCCAAACAAAGCTGCGACGCGGGCCACAATCATCACAATGTTGAAAACCAGACCGAAACCCTGAATGTCCAGAACCGGGATCGCCACCGTGCTCGGCTTGTTGATGAACATGAAGAACATCCACATCGCCAGCCAACGACCAAATTCGCCCGCCGCAACCCACTCGCTGCCAAACACAAAGCCAAAAAGCCACGGCCCAAAAGCCACCACCACGCCATAGGGAACCAGACCCAATGCCGCCAACCCAAGCGTAGCACGGACAATGAGACGCTGAACGTTCTCGCCGCTATTCCCCGCCTGCGCGATCCGGGGATAAAACACATCCCCAATCGCTGTGCCGATGATCTGTGCAGGTAATGCCAGAACCCGGGCACCCAACGCGTAAAACCCCGCCGGAGCCGGCCCAAATAGACTCGTCAGTAACAGCACCGGAAGCCCGACCGATCCGGCCGTCAGAAGAGTCCCCGGAGCCCGAAGAGTCGGGAAATCCCGATATCGCTTCGCCATCGCCGCAATGTGCCCCCGAGACGGAATGTGTCGCCCGGTCTCCTTGAAAGGCGCGGCCAGCAATGTTCTCAACGAGGCGATCGCGAACATCGTTGAATCGAGGAGATTCCCAAACGTGGCAAGCAGCACAAGAATCACAGGCGACGGCCACAGCAGCCCGGCACACGCTTTCGTGCTGTTCAGAGACAGCGTGCTTGTGACCATAATCGCCGCCGTCCGCTTGTACTGCTGCTTTCGGATCATCCATTGCCGCAGGATCTGCGTGCATGAGGCCAGGAACACCACAACCGGAACAAGGAAGATGAGCGACGCCACCACCTGGATTTGCAGCAGTTCCACGACCGCGCTTCGAAAAAACAGCACAACCAGCGCCAACAGCGACGAAATGCCCGCCGCAATCATCAGCGAAAGGGCCACCAGCCCCTTCGCATCCTCATCCTCCGCTGGCAAAACGATGGCTACGTGATAGGTCAAGCTTGCCACCGGAACGACCATGGCCGTCAGTGAGGCAAATACCCCCAGCACACCAAACGCTTCCGGGCCGTACAAACGCGTGATGATCGGCGAGAAGGCAACAACGATCGCTTGCGCCAGGACCGTTCCCGTCGCAACGGTCGCTACATTCCGAATGAACGGCCTTCGCGAAAGCGTCCACAGCCGTCTGATCATACAATCACCCTTGCCATACCACCTTCGTATCGGCGCACAGGCCCACCCACAAAGAGCCCGCAGCCTGCCCGCCCTCAAGCACCCCCGCGCAACCACGTCACAAACGCCGCCAAACCCGCCGCCAAATCCGTCCGCGGCTCGTAGCCCAAATCGTGCCGCGCCAGCTCCACGTCCGCAAACGTCCGCTCCACGTCGCCCGGTTGGCACGGCAAACGCTCGATCACCGCCTTCTTGCCCAACGCCGCCTCGATCGCCGCCACCAGATCGCTCAGCGACACCGGATGCGAATTCCCCAGATTGTAGAGGTGGTACCCCCCACACCGACCAATCGCCGCCAACACGCCCGCCACAATATCCCCAATATACGTGTGGTCCCGCATCATCCCGCCGTCACCGAACACCGGGATCGGCTCGCCCCGCTCGATCAGCCGGGCAAACTTGTGAATCGCCAAATCCGGTCGCTGACGCGGACCGTAAACCGTAAAAAACCGCAGGCACGTCACGTTCATCCTGAAAAGATGGTGATAGGCGTAACAAAGCAACTCCCCCGCCTTCTTCGTGGCGGCGTACGGCGAAATCGGATGATCGACGCTGTCCCCCTCCGCAAACGGAACCTTCGGGTTGTTCCCGTAAACGCTCGAACTGCTCGCGAAGATGAACCGCCCAACCCCCGCCCGACGAGCCGCCTCCAACAGCACACACGTGCCCCCCACGTTCACCTGCTCGTAAAGCAGCGGCTGCTCGATCGACGGCCGAACCCCCGCCCGCGCCGCCAAATGAACAACTACATCCGCCCCCTCCCCAAGCAAGCCTCCCATCGCAGCCGCGTCACGTATATCCGCTTCAACCAATCTGAAAGCAGAATCACGCATACAGCCCGCGATGTTTGCTTGCTTGACCAGCGGATCGTAGAACTCGTCAAACGAATCCACCCCCGTGACCCGCCACCCTCCTGCCAGCAAAGCCTCGCTGACATGAGAGCCGATGAACCCCGCCGCTCCCGTCACCACCGCATGTGGCATCACTGCTTGACAGCTCCTCCCGCCAGCTCGCTTCGCGACCCATCCTAGCGGTCGCCCCCTGCCACCACCGCCCGCGAGCCGCGATATGCCTAGACTCCGTCCCCGTCGGCCGCATCACATGCGCCGATAAACCCCCTGCCGAAACCCCGCTCGCCCGCTCGCAAGTCGGGTATTCACCGTATGATATCGGTCAGCCGAAGAGCTCGGCAATAGTTGCGGCATCCGACTTATCTTGAGACTGCTTTGATTCACCTGCAACGAAGACTGGCTACATAGGCGGGAGGATCGATGGGCTCCACGCTCTCGCCATCCACCTCCACCATCACGCATTGCCCTAAGGTCGTCACGTTCAGGTGCAGTCGCCATCGCCCCGAAGTCCGCGCTATCGTCCCCTCCAGGCCCTGCAACGGTCCCGCAACGATCCGTACCCAATCCCCCACCTTCAGACGCTTGCCAACCGAGAAGTCACTCCTGCTGACCAACAGGGTATGGACATGAAGCAATTCCGCGTAAAATTGCTCCTGATTGGCCACATTCAACACCTGGGCAATGCGGTTCGTCCGCAAAGCCAGGTACCGCTGCTCGATACTGCCATGAAAGAAAACATAGCCCGGGAACACCGGAACCATGCTCCGCGAGACCCGCCTCGTCACCGGGCTCCGAGTCGTGCGGGCACAGAGCGGAAGGTAGTTGAAGACGCCAAGCCGACCCAGCTCCCACGCCAGCGCCTTCTCATTCCGCGACCGGGTGTGAGCCACATACCACTGACCCCGCAAATCTACAGGTACCGGCGAAGGCAACTCTGCCGCGAAGTCCTCCAATTTCGTGTCGTCCAAATCACTCAATCCTGCTCGCCTCATCTACTCGACCATGCAGATGACGCTTTTCCGTCCGCGCCAGCTGCTCAAGCTATCTCCACGCCCTGGGAATATTACGGCACCTATCGGCCAAAAGTCGTTCTGGCAACAAAAGAGGTCCCAAGCCCCTCAGGCCGATCGCAGATGCCTCGAAGACCGGCGACGTTGCCAGGCCGCAAGGGCGACTAACGCCAAGCCCACACCCACAATGTCACAGAGCAAATCCCAGAGACTCGGGTGCCGGCCAACAATCGCCTGCGTCAACTCATCGAACGCCGCCCATGCCACGCCTCCTGCCACAATCCAACCCACCGCCGAAGCCCGCAGCCGAGACCGCCCCCCCTCCGTCAGGGCCAACCACCACAGGCTCGCCCAGCCCGCGTAAAGCACGAAGTGCACCATTTTGTCGAGGTGGGGCACACGCCAACCACTCGACGGCAGGAAGCGGTCGATTTCGGGGATGTGAGTCAGGCCGAACATCGCCACCCAGTACGCAATCAGGGTCCCTCGGCGTATTCGCCGTGAGCTGGCCCACCGCGTCCGTAGGCTCAATCGTGGGCGATCGGGCGTCTCTACCTGTTGGTTGGCTTCTTCGTCCACTCGTGGCCCCGTTCACTCCCATGTGAGCCTGTAGATCTCGACCGGGCCGAAGTCCGGATCGCGGAACGCGGCCACTTGCCGGCCAAACTGTCGGCATACCGTATCGACGATGTAGCCGGCTCGCCAGGGCGGCATCCGCACGGGCGGGCGGCTGATGCCCTCACTGGCCGTCAGCGGCCAAGCCGTCCTGACCGCATAGTCAAACCGGTGCTTGGCGACTTCGTCAACCGTACTCCGCCAGTGATGATCCAGCGGGTATGGCCCGTAGACGAACCGGTCCCGCCCCAACCAGAAGGCGATCTCGCCGTAAACGCGGGCCCGCGACCCAGTGATTCCGCCCACTTGATCCAGAACCCGCCCGAAATCGGCCCCCCGCAAGCGTACAAACATCACTACCACCGCCACGGCACACAGACCGACGTATCCGCCAAACACACCGGTGCGAATCAACCGTCCCCGCCGGGGGCCACCATTCGCCCCGTATGGCAACCGAGCCAATCGCTCCGCGACGCGGAGTACCAGGGCCGCCCACAGGGGGATGAGGCCCACAAGGTAGCGCGAGGTGTAGTTCACTGTGGTGAACGGCAGGGCCAGGGCCAGCAGGAGGATCATCGTGGCCATTAACCGATCCGACCGTTCCGACCGGCACCAAGCCGACACATACGCTAGGACCATCACCGCTGCCAGCGGGGCTCCTCGAGGCCATTGGGCAAAGTGAGCCCATCGCCGGAGCTCCCCGGCCAGAATCAATCCTAACCCTTGCGGCACCAATGACTTAGCGCCCTGCATCTGCTCGCTCAGGTTGACTTCCGGGTGCCGCGTTGCCCACAACAGATAGACCACATATGGCAGCACCGCAAGGGCAAGGCCCAGAGCCGCCCAGAGCCCGGATGGCCCTCTTTTCTCCCTGCCATCCCACAGTAGAACTCCGCCCGCCATAGCCACGCACAGTACGAAACCAGTGGGGTGGGCAAGACCCGCCAACCCGGCCAATGCGCCGGCCAGAGCAAGAAGCCGCTTGTCAGCCCGTTCCCGCGCCGCCAATAGACTCCATAGGCACAGCCAAGCCAGAGCCACGGCGTAGATGTCCGGTCGAACCCGCCGCGAGGCCTCGAAAAACCAGGGATGAAACACAGTCGCCAGGGCGGCCAGTTGCGCTCCGCGGTCGCCCACCCACCGGCGGAGTACGCAACACGCGGCGACCAGGGCTACTGCTCCGGCGGCCACGGATGCGAGCCGGCTGGCGGTCAGGCTGAAGCCGGCCACTCGATAAACGGCCGCCAGCACAACCGGCTGCACCACTTGGTTCTGGACGAACCGGATGTGCATCCCCCCCCAGCCCTCGATGATGCCGTGGCGAAGCCGACCCTCGAACGCGAGGTTGTAGCCCAGGGACGCAAGCCAAGCATCGTCGTTGTAGACTCGCGGTACGCGGTCGATATACGGCAGCCCGAGGGCCACATGCAACCCCAGCAGCAGCAGCAGCCATCGGCCCCAGGCCCCGGCACCCGCAGACTGGCTGGCAATCTGAGGCATGATCAGCGACCGGCTAACCCGAGGTTTCGTAGTACCTCGCGAGTGGAGTGGACACGGTTGAGGGTATAGAAATGAAACCCGGGTACGCCGTGGGCCATGAGTTCCTGGCACATGCTCGTGGTCAACTCGATGCCGAAGTCCCGCGAGGCGGTCTTATCGTCGCCAAAGGAATCCAGGTGCCTCACGAGATCCGGCGGCAGCTTGGCGCCGCACATACCGCAGAATCGCTTGATCTGCGGGCCGCTCAGAATCGGCAGAATGCCCGGCACGATGGGCACGGTCAACCCGAGCCGGCTGCGCAGGTAGTCTTCGAACTCGAAGAAGGCGCGGGTGTCGTAGAACAACTGGGTGATGACCAGGTCGGCGCCGGCATTGATCTTCTCGGCGTGGTGCTGCCAATCGAGGTGCTTGTCCGGGCATTCCGGATGCCCTTCCGGATAGCCGGCCACTGCCACGTCGAAGCCGCCCAACTCCCTGATGAAAGTCACCAGCTCGGAGGCGTATGTGAAGCCGTCCGGATGCGGACGGAACGTCTCGTCGCCGCGAGGCGGGTCGCCGCGCAGGGCGACGATGTTGGTGATTCCCGCCGCCCTTGCTCGATCGAGGTAGTCGCGAATCTCAGTTCGTGAGCTACCGACGCAAGTAAGATGGCTAGCCACCTCGGTCGTGGTGGTCTGCTTGATACGACTGACGATCTCGAGGGTTTTCTCGCGTGTGCTGCCGCCGGCCCCGTAAGTGCAGGTCACGAAGTCCGGACGAAGATCGAGCAACTGCGGCAGGGACTCGTCGAAAAGATGGGCTTCCGCCTCGGCATCGCGGGGCGGGAAGAGCTCGAACGACACCGCGAGCCGACCGGTCTTGTGAATCTCAGAAACACGCAAAACGAATCACTCCCTTTGTTTGAAGACGGGTGCGAGTGTAAGGCCCAAGGCCGGGAGACGCAACGCTGCGCATCGCGAATGGCAGTGGAGAATAGAGCATGGTCTTCGCATCGGGCGTGGTCGCGACGTGGGTGGTGGTCGAGGTGGTACTGAGAGATCTTCCCGCTACAAGCCCCACGCACCAGCGCGGGTTCTCCTGCAAGCCCCGAGCGTAGGCGAGTGGGTTACGAGCCCCGAACGCGAGCGAGTGGGTTCCGCAGGGGACACCAGGGTACGTCGCTGACGCTCCACCATCCCGTCGCTCGCGCTCCGGGCTCGTTGGCGCTTTCCGTCGCTCGCGCTCCGGGCTCGTTGACGCGTCCCGTCGTTCGCGCTCCGGGCTCGTTGGCACATCCCGTCGCCTGTGCGGAGGAACGGCCTGATGTTGAGCACGAGAGCCATGACAGGTTGGCTTGGCCCTGGAACCGCTCGATCAACTCCGACGACGGCGGATCAGGGCGACGGTGCCGAGGGCAAGCATCGCGACGGTGGTCGGCTCGGGTGTTGAGGCGAACTCACCGATGATGATCGGCATATCGGGGTTTCCGCCGAGCGTCGCGATCTCGACCAGCTTGTTGTAGTTATGGACGCCGGCCGGATTCAGCGGATCCCAAGAGCCGAAGATCTCCTCGAACTCGCGCCAGTCGCGATAGAAGTCCGCCTCCCAGGTCTGGTGAGTGCCGGGGGCAAAATCACCACGGTTATAACCGTTCATACCCATGCGATCGACGTAATCGACGCCGGGGAACGCGGCGGAGAAATCGTCCTGCCACGAAGCGTTGATCGTCCAGACGAAATCGACGTTATCGGCACCGGCGGCCCGGAAAACGTCGACCACGTGCCGGAACGCTGCGATGTACGACTCCGCGGTGTTGCCATTGGTCTCGTGCTGCAAACCCCAGGTGAACCACTGACCGTTCATCTCGTGAGCAAAGCTGATCTCGATCCGCTGACCGGAGTTCTTGAGGGCGGCGGCGGCTTCGGCCCAGCGCTGGAGCCCCAGAGTCGTGGAGGCGGGAAAACTGTCGTATTCGCCGTTCGCGATAGCCCCAAGCCGGCTCGCTCCGTGGTACGCATCGTCGCCCAGGGTGAAGTCAAACGGCTCCAAAACAATGTAGGCGATCGAGCCACGGGCATGGACAGCCTGTACGTCCGCAGTCGGGAACGGGCACATGAGCGACTCGAACCAGCCGATCCGGGTCTGCTGCTGCCCCACCGCAGTCTCAAACGTATCGATCGCGCCGGTATCGTGCGGGAAGCCGTCCAGGAAAACGCCAGGAGCGAGGTTACCGATACCCTGGTTATAAGCCGCTGCAGAGCCAGCGCGGTTCACCCGCCAATCGTATCCTTCGATGGCGGTCTTATCCTTGTTGAACCACATGAAGGCGTCGAGGTTATTCCAGCCTGCAGTCTGGAGGAACTGGTCGGCATGCTCAAACCAGAGGGCTTGGCTTGAGTAGCTGCTGGCGCCCAAGGCAGCTCCACTCGATGTCAAGCAGACGACCGAAACCAACAGGCCGACCAAGCGTAGACCACAACCACGTGAAAAGGCAACAGATGCGAACATCTCTCTCTCCCCTTTGCCCATGCGGACCACCTAGAACCCCCATGGCCCACGGACAAAACGTGAAACGGGCTTCCGCCTCGCTACCTTGCGGGGACGGAGCCCCCCAGTGGCACTCTCTCTTGCACTTAATCTTACTTCCTAGAGCAGCGAAATCAAGATCCAGGGTCCCTGAAACGCCTTCGACTCGACCGGGGAATGCCGATGGGGTGGGGACCCAGGAGCCTATTCCACGTTATGGGCTGGGTTTGGGACAAACGACAGGGCTTCGTCTCGGCCGATGGTCATGGAGGCTTGACTGACCCGCGACAACCATCCGTCATGCTTTAGTTCCCAACGTGCAACCGACTACCTCCGCCGGTTCCAGCCTCCAACGCCCCGCGTTTTCCGGACCCTGTTCTCGCTTGCCGCCAAGGGCATGTCGCGCCACACTGCTACAGGGGCCTTCTGATGCCACCCTGTTTAAGACTCAGCCACGTCCGGCCTGGCAAGGCGGAACCGCGAGATTCCGGAACGCCCCCCGACCGGGTGCCGTCGCGTCCCAGCGGTTGGGCTATCGGCCTCGACATGGCTTTCCGGCCCCAGAGCCGAATCCTGTAAGCCTTCCGTACGAAACGATTTGAGTTGGTTTCCCTCGATATCCGATATGCGTGTAAGGGCAGAAACGGGCGGGGGTTCTGCGCAGGCGTGGCCGGCCTCCGTGCGCGTTATGCCCATGGCGAGCATGAAGGTTCGCTACTTCCACGGCACGGCTGCCTGAGGCCAAACCAACAATGTAGCGCGCTACATGGAAGCGTCTGCCTGTGGAGAATCGAGCGTTTTTTCCCGCTGACTCGTCGTCAGCGCCTCTTGTCCACACGCTACCGAGGCGGAAGAATTGTATGTGACTGGACGCTACCGGCCCGCCAATCCTGCACCCCGTCGACGGGTCCGGTATCCAGCGATGAACAGGGGGCGTTGGGGAATCCGGCTCCTATGCCGGGCTTCCACCTTCTCGGGGTGAGCGACACAGTCAGGCAGAGCCTGACAGCGAGGCGGTTTGATGGACACACGTGCAGATGGCACCTTCATACAGCGGGCGGCGGCGGTAGGCGTGAGCGCGCTGTTCAGTACCCTTGGGCTGCTGGCAACCGCCGCGATGGGGATCTACTTGACAGTCCGCATTGTACTGGTGCACAGAGCGAATTATCAGGGGATTGAGATCCCGGTCAGTCTCGCCTTGCTGTTGGCGGAAGCCTTCGTCTTGGTTCACGCGCTGGGCTACGTGCTCAGTTTGACCCGAGCCCTTTGGTTTCATCCGAAGCTGCCGGCGGCAATCCTGAAGTCGCCCGAGGACTTCCCGCACGTCGACGTGCTGATGGCCGCCCGGCACGAGCCCCGCGAAGTGCTTGAGCGCACACTGACAACGCTGGTCGGCTTGAGCTATCCGAACACGACCGTCTGGCTGTTGGATGACTCGTCGGACCCACGTTACCAGACGGAGGCGGACGAGCTGGCCCAGCAGTTCGGCGTCCGGCTTTTCCGCCGCGAGGAGCGGCACGGGGCCAAGGCAGGCATCATCAACGACTGCCTCAAGCAACTGACGGGTGCGTATGTGGCCATTTTCGACGCCGACCAGAACCCGATGCCGTTCTTCCTGAACCGGATCGTTCCCTTGCTGGTGGCCGACCCGAAACTGGCGTTCGTGCAGACGCCGCAGTTCTACGCCAACGTCAAGGACAATCGGGTCGCCCGGGCGGCGGGTGCTCAGCAGGCGGTATTCTACGAGTACATTTGCGAAGCGAAGGCCGCGTCCGGAACGGCCTTCTGCTGCGGGACCAACGTGGTGCTTCAGCGGGACGCCCTTCTGTCGGTTGGAGGATTGGATGAGGGTTCCGTGACCGAGGACTTCGCGACATCGGTGAAGCTGCACGCTCACGGGTGGAAGTCAATGTATTACGGCGAGGCTTACGCCATGGGGATGGGGCCGGAGACCCTATCGGCGTATTTCCGTCAGCAGTATCGGTGGGCTCGCGGCACGCTGGGCGTGGGGCTGCGGCTGCTGGGCATGTTCGTCCGCAACCCATTCTCGCTGAGCTTTTGGCAATGGCTGGACTATGGGCTTTCGGGCTCGTTCTACCTGGTTGGGTGGGCGTACCTGATCCTGATGCTCTGTCCGGCGTTGTATGTGCTGTTCGGGATTCCCAGCTACCTGGTACGTCCGGAGCTGTACTTTGCGGCGTTCCTGCCCTATCTGATCTTCGCGATGCTGGTCTTCGTGGGCGGCTTGCGGAAGCGGCATTACACGTTCAAACAACTCATCCAAGGACAGTTGCTGGGGCTATTGGCTGTTCCCGTGCACATCCGGGCGTCTGTGGCGGCGTTGCTGGGCCACCGCGGAACCTTCGGCGTTACACCAAAGGGAGCCAGCCCGCTGGAAGCACTGCGGCGTCTGTGGCCTCAGTTGGCGATCTGTCTGCTGAACTACCTAGTTATGTTGTGGGGCATCTGCCGGTTCATCTTCGAGGGTGATTTCGCCTCGCTGGTCAATGGGGCTTGGGCTGGGATACACTTCGCGGTATTCTGGTCGGTGCTCTACTTTAGGGAAGCCGCATCGGCGGACGTGACTCAAGCGGTGGCGGAGCAGGTGCCGGTGGAGGTTGCGACCGTATGAAGCGTGATGAACTGCTTGCGGCGCTGCGGTCGGGTCTCAAGACCGAGCGTACCTCCGTGATTTGTCTGGGCAACATTGTTGGGACATTCGCCTGGAGCGGCCTGTCTTCTCGCGACCGTGAGCGTCTCACGGGGCTGATCGAGGGCCTCTCCGCCTCCGCGGACAAGCGAGCCCGGCAACTGCAGCGGCTGATCGATCGGGTAGATGGGAGCTGCCAGGATGTTTTCTAAAGGCACCTTTCAGCGTTACCTTTTCGAGGTGGACAGGGAGCGAGCCAACAAAGAGGCGCTCTACGGCAACATCGCCTCGCGCACAGCGGATCCGCAGATGCAGGAGATGCTCAGCGGGTTTCTGTCGCAGTTGAAGGATGAGGCCCAAGCGGTCAGCGAAATTCGCGAGATGCTGGGGCACGTGGAATAAGGCCAGAGCGTACACTTCAGGCAAGAGCAAGGAGGCCTGCCGATGGGTCGGGTCAAGCGCCAGGTGCTACTGGCGGCCGGCGTGTTTGTGGTGCTCGGTATTGCCCTGGGTCTGCTGTACTTACAGGTGCGGGCGGGCAGCATTCAAGCCGCAGAGGGTCGCCGCGTGTACGACACGGGCCGCTTCGAGCTGGCCGAGCAAGCCTTCGAGCGGGCGACGCGAGCCAACCCCAAGGAACCTGACCCCTGGTACTGGCTGGGAATGAGTCGGCGTAACCAAGGCCAGCCCGCCCGCGCGGCTGAGGCTTTCGCGCGAGCCACCGCCCTCGAACCGCAGCGCGTTGATTGGTGGGTCGACTACGCCCAAGCCCTGCAATGGGCGGAGCAATTCAAGCAGGCCGAGGAAGCCTGGGGCCGAGTCCTCGCCCTCCTGCCACCACATGACGAACGAGTCCGGCCGGCGCGTCTGGACCAGGTCCGGTGCGTGCGTGGCCAGAAGCAGTTCGACCGCGCCATCGGGCTACTTGAAGACATCCTCGCCCACGAGGACGATTATCGCGTCCGGCTCTTACTGGGAGAGACGTTGGCGTATGCCGGCCGTTTCGACGAGTCGACTGAGCAGTATCGCCGGGCACTTTCCGCTCAACAGGAGAAATAGCATGACTGCCGTGTTTTCGGATCGCGGAATACCGTTCGCGGGTCTGTGGATCCTAGGGCTGATCGGTCTGGCGAGTGGTCCGGTCGCGGGTCAGCCAGCCAGCAGGCCGGCCTCTGACGAGTTGGTACGACACCGTTGCCAGTTCGCCTACGTGCTGCTGTGGAGCAAGAACTTCGACGGTGCCCGGGACGAGTTTCGCAAGATCCTGGACAGCCAGCCGAACCATCATGAGGCCCGGCTGGGACTGGGGCTGGCTTTGGAGCGCAAGGCGCTGGCCGACGACCCGCCGGGCGATTTGGCTTTGGCGGTGGCGGAGTTCGCGAGAATCCCCGCGGACAGCCCCCAGTACCCGGAAGCCGCCGCGAGCCGGGCACGCATCCTCACCGGCCAGAGGAAATTCAAAGAGGCCGTCAAGCTATACCAGGAGCTGAAGAAGAAGTCGCTGCTCACCGACGCCTATCGACTGGCGTACGTCGAAACGCTGGCTTGGGATACGCAGTACGAAGAAGCGCTCAAGGAGCTGGAGCCCTTGAGTAAGCGGGCCCAGGTTCCGCCGGAAATCGCCAAGATCGAGGGGCAGATATTGGCCTGGAGCGGCAAGACGGAAGAGGCCCTACCCAAGTTGCGTGAGGCCCTCAAGGCGGAGCCCAAGGATAACGACCTGCGGATGGATCTGGCGGCAGCCTTGCTGCGGGCACAACAGCAGGATGAAGCCATCGAGGTGCTGGCCGGCCTGCCGGAGAAAGCAGCCCGCTCGCTCAAGGCAGTGACACTGCGGACGGACATCCTGACTTCGCAGAAGAAATTCGACCAGGCGATCGCGTTGGTCCGTGAAGGGCTCAAGACAGAGCCGGAGGACGAGGGGCTGAATCTGCGTCTGGCGGAGCTGCTGAGCTGGACGGAAGAGCTGGATGAGGCTATTAACATCTACCGCAAGCTGCTCCAAAGCAGCCCGGAACGGCACGACGTGCGGATCAAGCTGGCCGAGGCGCTGAGTTGGGCCGGTCGATTCGACGAAGCCGCGACGGAGTTCCGCAAGGCCCTCGGTGAGAGTAACCCATGAGATCGCACCTCGCGCATCGGTCCTGCGTGCTCGTGTTGTATGCGGCCGCGGGAATGCCCCTGGCGGCCAACCATGTGTATGGACAGGCCGCACCGGCAGAACCCATCACGACGCAGGCCGCTCTGGAGACCCGAGTCAAGCTGGCGACCACCCTGCTGCACGCCCAGCGTTATGGCGAGGCCATAGCGGAGTTTGAGAAAGTCCTGGCGGTCGAGCCGGCCCACCGCGAGGCGGCGATGGGGGCCGCTCGGGCGCATTTCTGGACAGGCCGACCCCGCAAAGCGATGGAGACGCTCAAGCCGCTCGTCGCGCTGCCGGTCGATGCCGAATTCACCGCTCTGTGGAACGAAGTACTGGCCGCCTCGGGGGACAATATCGCCGCCCTGCAAGCCGCCCGCGAGAGCATCGCCGCCAACCCCGACAGTCTCGACCTGCGTCAGTCGGAGGCTCAACTGCTGACCTCGTTCGGTTGCTACGAGCCGGCTATCGAAGCCCTCCAAAACCTGATCGTCAAGGCACCTGCCGAGAAGACCGACTTGGCCCTGGACCTGGGTCTCGCCTATTTCGCCGCCGACCGGTATCCCGAAGCGAGGGTGACCATCGAGCCACTGGTCCCGGCGACCACGCCGATCGGCCGACAGGCCAGACTACTGATGGGTCGCATGGCAGTGAAAACGCGGGATTTCGAAGAAGCTCGGCGGGTCTTCGAGAGCATGCAGGCTCGCGACGCGGGCGATCCGCGGGCGTGTCTGGGTCTGCTGACCTGCTCCATTCTGGATGCGGCCGGCCCCGAGATGCCGCTGGAGCAGTGCCTTGCCCTTCTCGAGCAGAAGCCGGTGCAGCTCCTGTTGCACGAGGACGACGATGTCCGCGACTGGATGTTCCTGCTGCTGGGGCAGCTCATGGCTCACCCGGCCACACCGGAGCGTACGGAGCTGGCGGAGCGTCTAGTCGCCCTGCTGGATCCCGAGCACGAGAAGCCGGCCACGCGGATCTGCCGGGACATCCTGCAGCAGTACGTCGAAGGCGGGCCGGAGAAGGTCGTCATCGATGTGGATTGGCTCATCGAGGCCATTCACCAGGAGTCGGTGGAGCGGGCAGACTTGCTCGAAGTCTGCAGCCTTCTGCTGACCCTGACAGCGGGCGAGCAACTCGTCGAGGTCAGCACCGCGGGCCTGGCCTACCAGGAAAACGACATCATGCTGGCCCTCTGCCGGGCGGAGGGGCTGGGCATCATGCCCGAGCCAGAGTATGACGAAGCCCACAAGGCCTACCTGCGGGTGCTGGAGCTGCTCCCGGAATGCACCAAGGCCCGGCGGGGTCTGGCCCGCGTATACAGTTGGTGGCGGGCGTTTGACCGTGCCGAGGAGACCTACAACGAGCTGATCGAGCAGGACCCGACGGACATGGTGATCCAACGGGAAGCGGCCCGCAGCCTGGGTTGGGACAAGCAAATCCGGCTGAGTCTCGACGCCTTCGAGGATGCGACGGAGTTACTGGGCGACTCGCCCGCGGAGCAGGCCTGGGGTGATTTGCTGGAGACCGAGCGGGCAGCCAAGCGCGATTTCTGGTGGTCGGCCGATCAGGACGGGCTCAAGCAATACCAGGCTCTGATCGCGTTGGAGCCGACGAACCTGGAGGCACGGTTCGACCTTGCCCAGATCTACGCGCGTCACCGGCATTGGGAAGAGGCCGCGGAGCAGTACCTCGGCATCCTGAGCATCGACCCGCGCCATCGCCGGGCTCGCGAAGCCCTGTACAAGAACGGGCTCTATCATCGGCCGGAGCTGCGGACGGAGTTCCAGTGGACGCGGGAATCCGGGCGCGGCGGATTGGTCGACGTCGAAACCTCGCGTCTGACCGAAACACTCAAGCAGGAGATCGCCCGGCGGACCGACTTCTCGCTGATCAACACCCAGATGTGGCACTACTTCCGCGGGTTCGGGGGGCAAACCATCGACGAATACCGCGTCATGGGCCGCATCGATCACCAGTTCGACATGCAGACCTATGGGCACATCGCCAGCGGCTATGCCAACCTGGTGGGCTCGGAGCTCGAGAACCGCTGGATCTGGGACGCGGCTTTGACGAACGAGCCGGTCGACAACTTCGGCATCACCATCGGGACCACGCGCCAGCCATGGACCCGCAACTGGCTCACGCAGAAGCTCGGGCTGGACGAGGATCGGGTGTTCGTACGGCTGTTCGGCGACGTCGACCCCTGGCTGGACTACTTCGTCGAGTATGGCCGCTCGTGGATCGACAAGGGCACCTGGTGGCCGACCATCGAACGATCGGAGGTCACCAAGAAGAACGGCCTGCACGAGTTGCTCTGGGGCCTTAACTACCGTTTCTCACTTTCGCCCAGGATCCTGCAGTTCGAGTACCGGGGCTTTGCCTGGTGGTATGACCGCGAGGTGCCGTCGTACTGGTCGCCCGACATCTTCGTCGTGCACGTCTTTCGGCTGGCTTGGCGGCATTATCTGAACAACGACCAGTACGTCGAGCAGAAGCAGTTTTACTACGAGCTCGGCGTCAACACGACGATTGACAGCGAGGGCATGGGCGGCATCGGCTACGACGCGGCGCTCGGCTGGGACCTCTGCCACCACTTCGGGTTTGAGCTCAAGTGGAACCAGTCGACGTCGAGCACGTACGAATCGCGATCCGCGTACGCACAGATCGTGTCGCGGTTCTGAGGCGCCGGATCCTGACGTGGGCTCCGCCCGCAACGGAAAGAGTTGGGAACCGCTGATAGACGCCGATCAGAGACGGGACAGCCTGACTCGTGTCGTAAACAGCACCACAGGGGCACTGACTTCTCCGTGTCCCCCCGCGTCTCCGTGGTAGGACTTCCGGGCCGCGCCGCATCTTCGCGGCCCGAGAAGAATTGTGACGTTCGTGGCACGGCGGTTCAATAGAACGCTTGTATCGGTCAGCGGTCAGCCGTATGACTCATAAGGAGGAAACCGGGCAGGGTAGCCGCGCTGTCTTCCTGCGCTCCAGACGAGGTGCATGATGGCCGAGGCGATTGAGGGAAAATGGGAGGACTTGGCCGGCCGCCAGGAGCTTCGTGGGCGGAGGGTCCGGGTCATCATCCTGGGGAAAAGCGGAACGGGAGACGGGGATCCCTGGCTGAAGTCGCTCCAGGCATGGGCCGACAGCCACGAGCCGGTCGGGCACCAAGTGGACGACAGCCGCGAAAGCATCTACTCTGGGACCGTCGATGATCCTCGTTGATACCAATGTTCTCCCGCGTATCGCGCAGCCGGGTCACTCCCATCGACAGCCGGCGTTGGACGCCATCCCGTCATTGAGGGTGGCCACGCGTGTTGCAGACGCCAATAACGATAAGAAGGAATTGGGAGTCTTCTCTCGGAACTAACGCCGCCCGCAAGGACAGACCCCAAAAAGCAACTTCCGACCTTATGTTGTCGCCTCATCCCCAGTGCTGCCAGGAGACCACCGCGACGTCCTTGTGCAGGTAGGAAGCCTCGCCGCCGTAGACGACGGCTGCCGGGCCTTCCGGCTGGCCGGCCAAGTGTCGCCAGTAATCAAGGTCGCGAAAGAAATCGGCAGCCACTGTCTGACCGGATTTCACTTCCACCGGAACCTGCCGGGCGCCCTGATCGATGAGCAGATCGATCTCGTGCCCGCCGGAGTCCCGCCAGAAGCATATGTCCGCCGGCTTGCCGCGGTGGTGGTAAGCCTTCAGCAACTCCGAAGCCGCCCATGACTCGAAGATTGCTCCCCGGCTGCCGTGGATCTCCAGTTCCTCCGCCGAGCGGATCCGCAGGAGGTAGCAAAGCAGCCCGGTGTCCACGAAGTAGAGTTTCGGCGACTTGATCAGCCGCTTGTTGAAGTTCCGATGGTGCGGCCTGACCAGGAAGACCACGAAGCTGGCCTCCAGGGCCGAGAGCCACCGCCGGGCGGTGGTGTGGGAGATCCCGGCATCTGTGGCCAGGGAGGACAAATTCAGCAGTTGACCGCACCGTCCTGCGCACAGCCGCACAAACCGCCCGAAGCCCTCCAGATCACCAATGTTGAGCAGGTCGCGAACATCACGCTCCAGGTAGGTCTGGTAGTAGTTCGCCAGCCAATTCTGAGGAGGGAGGTGTTTATCGTGGATTCGAGGGTAGAAACCGGTCAACAGCATCTTGAACAGCTCGCCGCCGGGCAATGACTGACGTTGGGGTAGTTTTCCGGGTATCCGGCCGACGCGGGCCGGGTCCATCATCGGCCGGCGGGCAAGCTCGGCCCGGCTGAAGGGGAGCAGATGCAGCACGGCACAACGGCCTGCCAGGCTCTGGCTGATCCGCTGCATCAGCAGGAAGTTCTGCGAACCGGTCAAGATGAACTGCCCCGGACGGTCTTCCCGGTCCACAATGCCCTGGATGTAGGAGAATAGGTCGGGCACCCGCTGGACCTCGTCGAGTATCACCCGACCGGAAAATCGTTGCAGAAACCCCTTGGGATCCTCCAGAGCAAGCGAGCGATGCTCGGGATTCTCCAAAGACACATAGGAGTGACGGGGAAAGGTCGCCTGGACCAGGGTGGTCTTTCCAGACTGCCTGGGACCGGTCACGCTTACCACCGGGTATTGACCAGCCACGGTTCGCAGCGTCTTGGCCAGATGACGAGGAATCATCGTGGGTCTCCTCTTCTTGCAGATTGAATTTCGTATATTCAATCTGCATAGGCCAAGCTTGTCAACTACCCTGTTGATGCCCGCGTGTGGTCGTCTCGCTGGCTTCATCGCCAATGTCGAGATCGCCCCCGTTTGAACACCAAGACCGCAGCTCGGAACCGTCAGGGTGGTTCATCGCCCTGAGGCGTATTCAACCAGCGGTCAAACCAAGCCAGCGTTTCGCGCGTCATGATACCCGAGCGGTCTGCCATGATGGTCTCGTGATCCTCCCCCGGGATCAGGACAAGCCGACTGTGACTTGGGGCCGCCTGATACACCAGCTCGCTATGGCTGCTCGGAATATGCTCGTCACATAGGCCATGAATAAGCAGGAGCTGGGCCTGGCTCTGGGTGATAGCCTTCATGGGACTCGCGTCAGATGGATCGAAGCCTGCGATCCTGCCGGCCTGACGAGTCACCGTCTCGATCCACATATCCGTCAGCAGGGGCCCCAGCCGCAGATATCGTCGCACGTAACTTGGCAGTACGTCGCGAAACGCGCTGAAACCGGCCACACAGACTACCGCGTCGACTCGATAATCGCGTCCGGCCAACATGACCGCCGTCGCCCCGCCATAGGATGCCCCGAAAATCCCGACCCTACCCTGCAGTAGGCCCTGTTCAGCGAGGAAATCGAGTACCTGGGATAGATCACGGCTTTCCTGGACACCGAAGGTCAGCCAATCTCCCGACGAGTCACCATGGCCACGTAGATCGACTGCCACGGCTCGGTAGCCACGGGAAGCCAGTTGACTGCCCATTCCCAGCATGTGGCTCTTGTTGCCGCGGACGCCATGTAAAAGCAGAATGGTTCCGGCCGCCGAACCATCCGCCGTGAGACTCGGGGACGGATTCAGCACGCAAAGCACCAGCCGCGCGTCGGGGGGGCCTACCGACACGGAAAGCAGGTCGCCGAAATCGGTTGCCTGGGTGGGAGCCTCAATCTTCCGCCCCTGATTGGGCGCGCTCACGGTGGCCCGAGCGGTCACATACGCACCGCCGAAGTAGACGACAGCGGAAAACGCGACCAGAGCGGCTGCCCCAATCGCCCAGAACCGGCGACGGCGTCTCCTTCTCGTGGGCTTGGTTGATTGCATGGCACAGACACTCTGCCAACTACGTCTCCCGCCGATCTGCCACCAAGATCTGCGTCGCCGAAAGGTGTTCACGGTGTCGGGGGGCGGTGGCGTTCGCGGAACCGGCGGGCAAGGTTGGCGTCGCGGATGTCCACGGCCGCGGCGTGGAAGAGTTCGCTTTCGAGCGACTCCTGGCGCTGCCGCACGAGTTCGTCGGCCAGCCGCTTGTGCAAGGAGGCCTTGCCGACGTTCTCATAGCCGACGTCACTAGCGGGAAACCGCCGCTCGACGCGGACGAGGTGATACGAGTTCTGCTCCTGCAGGGCGGTGGATATCTCGCCTGGCGCCAGGGTAAACGCGGTCTCGCGGATCAGCGGCGGGATGCCGGGGTCGTTCCGTGTGAACGGGGCAAGCAGCCCCCCCTGTGCCGCGGTAAGTTCGTTCTCGCTGAGCTGCCGGGCGACCAGTTCGAAATCCTTCTTCTCGGTCAGCAAGGCCCGGGCCCGCGTCACCGCCGCCAACGACGGCAACTGGATGTGCCGAATCTGCACCTTCTCCCCGTAGGCCCGCTCATACTCCTGGCGAAGCATCGCTTCGGTGATCTCCATGCGAGCGACTTCGGCCTCGGCGATCTTGGTCAGGTACGCCCGCTGGCGCATGCGGAGTTGCCATTCCTGCGTGGATACGTTTTTGGCCAGGAGGAACTGGTCGAGCAGTTTCTGAGCGGAGGCGGTATCGAGGTTGCCCGTGGTGGTCCCACCGATAGGCGACGCCAGACGGCGTAACGCGTCTTGGTGGGCGGCATCGACATCGGCCGCGGTGACTTTCAAGCCCAACTCTTCCGCACGCTGCCGAGCCGCGGTGAGCAGGATGAGCTGTTCGAGCAGGTTGATGCCGTGGCAGTCAACGAGGAGGCCAATCAGCTCTCGCCGACTGATCGGTGCGCCGTTGACCAGGGCCACGGGCACGCCCGCCGAAGGCCCGCCGGCCGGCGCGGTCGAGGCCTGTGCCGCGCCGTCCTCGCCTACGGAAACCGCAACCGTCTCGTCCTCGACAGTGGCATCGGGGGTCGCGGCAGCGGGTGCGGCGGGCAGTTCCCATAGTCGATCCACGGGCGTTCCCGCGGCCCGATCACTCGACGCACAGCCCCAGCCGCAGCCGGCGATGACTCCCCACATTGCCCACCCGAACAGCGCTCGCCAAGTATGAGCCATATGGCCCCCTTTCCCGGACAGCAGACGCGAGCCCCACGATCAGCCACTGAGGCCCGGTCTCGAGCTTCCCCCGCCTGACCTCACAACTGCCGGAACCTACCGACCCAATCGCACCCGGTCAAGATGGCAACCGATCCACGCATCCGCTAGAATGGCCTTGTAGAAACACAACGCCCCAGCGGCGATGGAGCCCCTAGATCATGGCCAAGCAACAGACAGAGAGCCCACCAAGCTTTGAGGCCGCCTTGGCTCAGCTCGAAGCCATCGTCTCCGCGATCGAGGAGGGCAAAATCGGGCTGGAGGACGCGATCGGCGAGTACGAGAAGGGTATGAAGCTGATCCGCCATTGCCGGTCGATCCTCGCCGGAGCCGAGGCCAAGATTCAGCAGTTACAGGTCGCCGACGACGGCCGCGTCTCCGCCGCCCCCTTCGAGCCGCCTGCCGACTGACGAACGGACTTCGCGACGCGGTGATTGGGATAAACGGCTCAGCGAAGCATACCCATGAGCTGGATCTACCTCGACAACAACGCGACGACACGCCTGGACCCGCGGGTCTTCGAGGCCATGCGGCCGTTTCTGCTCGACAGATACGCGAACCCCAGCAGCATCCATCAGTTCGGTCAGCAGGTGCGGCACGCGGTCGAGACGGCCCGCGAGCAGATGGCCGCCCTGCTCGGCCTGACTGCCAGGCAGATCGTCTTCACCAGCGGCGGCACCGAGGCCAACGACCTCGCCATCCGCGGCGCGCTGGCCGCCCGGCCAACCAAGCGGCACTTCGTCACCACGCCGATTGAGCACGACTCCATCCTACGCCTGACCGCGGAGCTCAAACGCGAGGGCTACCGGGTCACGCAAGTACCGGTGGACAACCTGGGCCGCCTCGACCCCGGCGCGTTTGGGGCCGCCCTTGACGATGACACCGCCCTGGCCAGCGTCATGCACGCCAATAACGAAACCGGCGTGATCCTGCCTATCGAGCAGCTTGGTGAGATCGCCGCCGCCCGCGGTGTGCCACTGCATGTGGATGCGACGCAAACGGTCGGCAAGCTACCCCTGGACCTCGGCGCCCTGCCGGTGCAGTTGGTCACGCTCGCGGCCCACAAGTTTCACGGCCCCAAGGGCGTTGGGGCTCTCTGCGTCAAACACGGTGTACGGCTCCGCTCGCGGCTGGTCGGTGGACATCAAGAGCGGGATCTGCGGGCGGGCACGGAAAACGTCGCGGGCATCGTCGGCATGGCCAAGGCCCTGCAACTCGCTGTCGACCATCTGCCCGAGGAACGGGGCCGGGTCCGCGAGCTGCGCGACCGCTTGGAGGCGCGAATCTGCGAGCGTGTTCCTTCCGCCCGCGTGCTCGGCCACCGTGAGCACCGTCTACCGAATACCACCAGCATTGCCTTCCCCTACCTGGAAGCCGAGGCCATCCTCATGCTGCTCAGCAACCACGAGGTGTGTGCCTCCAGCGGGTCGGCATGCAGTAGCGGTTCATTGGAGCCGTCGCACGTCCTGACCGCCATGGGCATCGAGGAGCCATGGACGCACGGTGCCATCCGTTTCAGCCTGTCGCGCTTCACCACCGCCGACGAGATCGATCGCACCCTCGCGATCGTGCCCCAGGTTATCGAACGCCTTCAAACCCTCGGCACTCCGGCCCCCATGTAACGCGAATCGACCAGCTTCCGCCAACGAGCCGCGGGCTTCAGCCCGCGCGGTTGCCCCCTACGCCAGAAGCGCTGCACTCGGTCGAAGAACCGCGCGGTTGTCCCCTACGCCAGAAGCGCT
>JAAYDF010000213.1 GCA_012729395.1 Phycisphaerae bacterium | reverse complement strand
GTACCGAAGCTGGAGTTCGAGGAGCTTGTCGGTGTTGACCTTGGACAGGTCCCGCCTTCCGATCTCGGCCTGGATCGCCTTGAGTTGTTCCCCGATGAGGCGAATACGACCTTCCTTGAGCAGAGAGAACTCCTCCTGGAGCGCCTCCAGTTCCACCGCCCGCGCCTTGGCGATCTCCGCCTCCATCTCGGCGTTCCATGCCGTCAGCGTCCCCTTGGAGACCCGCAGTTGCCGCCCAATACGGGCATAGCTGTACCCCTTCGCCCGCATCACCACGAACCGATGCTTCTGCTCTTCCTTGCCGCGAGCAGCATCATCATCATCATCAATCTGCTCATCGTCTACGGAGGTCACCACGTCAGTCTTTTCTAAAGCCGTTGCCGTCATTCCGCCGCTCCTTGCTTGGCCGCACTCTGCACGAGTGCCTTGATCGCCGCCTTGATATGTTCCGGCAGGTTCGGCCAGCATGTCACGATCTCGGCAACGTCAGACGGTAGTTCTTGGATGTCGATCTGCCCTTGTTTCTGGGATTCAGGTGTCCACTGGGGTGTCAACGGCATCTGAGCGGAACCGCAAGTGCTTTTGTTTTCAGACACTTGCGATTTCGCAGTAACGGTTTGCAAAACCGTTATTCCTGGGTTCGAATCCCAGCGCCGCCTTCTCCTTCTGCCTCCCCTGCGGTCGAATGCCGCTCTGTTGGGATTGCCGTCTGGCCCTGGTCAGGCGTGCCGCCCGCGGACGCCGCATCGCCGGGAACGCTTGGCAACGGAGTCTCTCGCGAAACTGGGGAAATGGGCGATACAGGACTCGAACCTGTGACCCGCTGATTAAGAGTTACCCTTCCTACGTACTGGACGCCCTACCGCTGCCCCCGGCTGCAACCGCAAGTCCTTCCGTGCAGGCCATTTACGGGGCCAACAGGGGTCTGCCCAGGGGACGGGACGGCTAACCGGGGGCGTCGCGCCACCGTTTCTTTTACCGTTTCACGTTTTGCTTTTTCGGACCACAGGGTATGCTTTAGGTAGATAGTGAACGGAAAGGGTGAATCATGGTGACGATCAGCACGAGCCAGTACGTTTTCAGCCACGGTCGCGAGCCGCGCGGCTGGGGGATGTGGGTTTTCGAGATTGACGGCGAGCGGTTCTGCCACGCCGGCAAGTACTCCGACGCGAAGAAGTCGGCCGTCGCGATGGCCCGCGTCCGGAACGCCACCACCGTGACGGTGATGCCCTGACTAAAGTGCGCGGCGGCCACGGCCGATGAGCGCAACGCGCAGGAGGATGCAGAATGAACCAGACTACCGACACATTCAAGGTGCTGACCGACAGGTACGTCCGAGAACTGCCGCCGGCGTCCGCCGGACGGTACATCGAGCGAGATGGCAGGCAGCCCGGCTTCTTCGTCATGGTGGGCGAGAAGACCAAGACCTATTACGCCCAGTTCGACTACCGCGACTCCCTGGGCAAGCGCAGGACTCGGCGGGTCAAGCTCGGCCGGGCGGACCAGATCACCGCCCAGGAAGCCCGCGCCAAGACGGCCGCGATGGTTGTCCGGAAGGACCAGCCCAGGAAGGAGGAGCACATCACGCTGGCCGCCGCCTGGGCGGAGTACCGCGACGGGCACCTGGTGCCCCACGAGCGGTCGCAGCGGACCATCGACGGGGGCCAGGACACCATCGAGCGACTCCTGGGCGACTGGCGGGACGTGCCGCTGGACAGGCTGGCCGAGCGGCCCGACGAGGTCAACCGCCGCTACGTGGCGCTGCTGAGCGAGCGCGGCGTCGCCACCGCCAAGAACGCGATGGCGTGCCTGCGGGCCGTCTACAACCACGCCGCCCGGATGCACCCCGAGCTCTCGCGGCCGAACCCCGTGGGTCGTCTGCGACTCAAGACACCGCCGCCCAGGAACACGGCGATGGCGGCCACGGAGTTGGCCCCCTGGCACGAGCTACTCCGGCGACTGCCGTGCCCGGTTCGGCAGGAGTACCACCTGTTCATGCTGCTCAGCGCGTGCCGGCGAGAGGCGCTGGCGTCCGCCCGGTGGGAGCACCTGGACGTCCGCCGCCGGGCGCTGCGCGTGCCCAAGCCCAAGGGCGGCACGGCGCGGGCGTTCGACCTCCCACTGTCCCGCGAGATGCTGCGGTGCCTTGCTCGGGCGCGCCGCGCGGGACGCAGGCTCTGCCCCGGCAGCCCGTGGATATTCCCGTCGGTCACGTCCAGGTCGGGCCACATCGAGGAGTGCAAGGAGAAGAACGGCCTGAAGACCGGCCACGCCCTGCGGCACACGTGGCGCACGCTCGCCCAGGAGGCCGGTGTGACCGAGCTCGACGCCAAGCTGATCATGAACCACACCATCCCCGGCGCGAACGCCGGATACCTGAGCCGGTCGGCCCTGTGGCCGCACCTGCTCGCCGCGCAGGAGAAAGTAAGTCAGTTCATCATGGAGCACTGCGTATGAACGTTCTTGGAGCTACCAGCGTGAGCACCCTCGAAGCTGTGGGAATCATCGTCGGAATCATTGTTGGCATCGTGTCGGGTGTGTCCGGCTTGGTGCTGGGCCTCCTCAATCTTTGGCACCAGCGGGTCACGACGCGCCCGCGCATCGTAGTCCGACCTCGCATCTACAGTCTGGCGCGCGACGACACGGGGGAACTCATCGCGAAGAACGCCGCCCTTATGGAAATCCGCAACGTAGGACAGATTCCTGTGGTTGGCTCTACCATCGGGTTCTTGCCGAGGTGGCATCGCATCCAAACTGTCATCAGGTTCTTGCCGAAATGCGTGGCGAAGTTGATGCAGGGACACGAGAAGAACCAGGGGAGCATCATCCCCAAACCTAAGCCCGTTAGTGGTCGCACGTGGATGCGCGAAATCAAGCCACAGGATGTCGCGATACTACAGTTCAGTCTTGAGGGCCTCGGGGACACGAAGATGCTGGGCCCAGCCTTCGCTTCAACGATTGTCGGAGACACGTTCAAGGCCAGTCGCCGGGACATGCGGATATTCGCCGAGCAGCGCAAGGCCCTCAGCCCGTCTCTTCCGGCGAAGCACCTACAGTAAGGACGGCGTGGAATATGGACACTCTTGAATCTATCGGGATCGTCGTCGGCATCGTGATGGGTACAGCCGGCTTCGTGCTGGGTGGTCTTAGCTTGTTGCACCAATGGTGTGTCACCCGTCCGCATATCAAGGTTCGGCCTCATGTCTTCAGGTCAGGTGGAGGCATCGCGGTGATCAGCAACGTAGGACATATACCCGTCTTTGGTGACCACCTCGGATACCTCAAGAATCGCCGGGACGAAAAGGGTTTTGTGTTGCTTCCAAACAACCAAGACATCTGTGACAAATGGACGTCGAATCATGAGCTCGAGCCCCAAAATGGGGATTGCCTATGTTTCAAACTGGATGACCTGCCGGAAGAGCAGGAAGTGGGCGTAATATATGCCCAGACTATCGTGGGCGACAGGTGGATGGCCAGCCGGCGCGACATGCGGCGATTCCGCAAGCAACTCGCCGAGCTGCGCCAGCAACCTACCCAGCCTCCTCCAGCAGGGCCTTGTACGTCGCCTCAAGAGTCTCGCACTCCCGCCTGAGCTCCGCGTCCTGGGGCAGTTCCCGCAGCAGCGCCCTGACCTCTCGCAGCTTGCGCTCCACGGCGGTGAGCCGGCTGCGCCACTGCACCGCGCGCACTTCCCGCATGCGGGCTTCCTGCTCCACTCTCTTGATGACGCTTGCCTGCTGCTGCCGCTGGACCTGGGCGAGGAACCGGCGGTTAGCCGCCAGCGTGATGTCGTACATAGGGTCTCTATTCATGATGCCTCCGCTGCTGGACCGCCTTGACGGCTTCCGCCGCCTCGGCTTCTCTCCTGCGCTGCTCGGCATCCGCTGCCTGGGCGTTAACCTCCATCTTGCGTTTTGTGTCCGCCCAGAGGAGCGCCCGCAGCCGCTGTATTGTAGGACTGTTTTCGCCCCATCGCTTCACCGACGCGCGGTACGATCCAAACCTACTCATGTAGTAACCTCCTGAACTTCTCCACCAGCGGCGTGGCCTCCGGCTCCGGCTCGGTCGTTGCGGGGTGCGTCTGCTCGAACTCGGCGCGGGCCTTCACCGCCGCGTCGCGGTCGGCTCCGGCGGGCCAGCCTGCCGGCCAGTTGTCAGTGTCTCGGTGGCCTGCGCCCCACCAGGCGTCGCGCCGGGCCTCTTCTTCAGCACTCATCATTTCAGTCCCTCCAACACCTTGTCGTCGGTTCCGGACCACTTCTTCACCAGGGGGGCCAGCGTGGTGGAGACGTGCTGGGCCGTCAGCATGAGGCGGCCCGCCGCCCTGTCGATGTCCCTGACGGTCTCGGCGTCCTCGCGGCACCACGTCTCGCGCGCCAAGTCCCGGAGCGCGGCGTACTGCTTCTCGTCCAAGCCCGACAGGTAGGCCGGTCCCGCGAAGACGGCCGCGATCGTCCGCCGGTCGCCCTTCCTGACCAAGTCACTCAGGAGGATGAAGCTGTGCTTCTGCCCCTTGAGGTGCGTCCTGATCTCCCCGCCCAGGGGGTCGGGCGTCTTTGGGCAAACGACGGCGGCGATCCTTGCCTCAGTGGTATCTCGGTTGGCCTGGAGCTCGGCCAGGGCCTTGTCCGTCACCGCCAAGGCGCGCTCGGCGGTCTTCCGGGCAGCTTCCGCTAAGCGTCTCTTGTCGGAGACGCCTGCCTCAGCCTCGCGCAGCTTGGCCCAGGTGTCCCACAGGGTCTTCGCGGCGGAGCGGGCCGGGTTCAGCGCCGGGCTCTTGTTTACGATGACGTCCGGGTGGGCGTCGATGGGTAACGGTTGCAGCATGTTGGGTCCTCCTTTAGCCCGGCACGCCTATCACGCGCACGGACTTGATTGTGTTGCCGACCAGGTGCGTCACCCCGTACGACAGGGCGTCGCACCAGTGGTCACGGTTCCATTTTGGATCGAGGTCTTCCGCGCGCAAAGTACCACGGGGGGCCTCCTGGATCGTCTCGATCAGGTGCGGGCACCGGTCCGTCACCCAGAGGGCGCGGTCCTCGGCGCGGGTCTTGGCGTTGTGCAGCAGCTGGTTCAGTCGTATCCACCCGGCCACGCGGCTCTTCTTGTAGGGCTTGCACGCGGGCAGCCCGGCCTGCCTCATGGCGTCCACCACCGTGTCGCCGGAGAGGCCGCGCGCGTCATCCACCACGACGAAGGGACGGCGCACGTCGTTGCGGGCCGCCATCTCCGTCAGCATCTCCGCGAACATCTGCACGGGAGCCCCCGTGCCCACGGACAGGTCGTTCGGGTCGGCGGTGTCTGTCTCGTCGAGGACGATCAGGTCGCCGGCGCGGTAGTACCCCGCCGGCTCCCGCAGCCGCCCTATCAGCAGCCCGACGGCGGGGGCCGCCGTGCCCCAGTCGGCTCCGATCACGTGCGTCGCGTCGTAGTACGGGGGACGCCGTACGATGTGGTGGGCCGGGTCGAAGTTGAACAGGCACCCCGACAGCACCGACCAGTCGCCCTTGATCCAGGCGTCCGCCAGCGCCGCGTCCGCCCCGCAGGAAGCCCGCAGCGTGCGCTCGTACGTCACGCGGTCGATGTGGGGGTTGTCCTCGAGCGAACTCGTCGTCCACACCCACCACAGGCCAGCCTCGTCCTGGAAGGGGTGCCACGGCGGGGCCTTGCTCACCCACTTCTTGTAGACCTGCGCGTGGCTGCGCCCGTGCGGGTTGCAGGTGAAGTGAAGCGCCGGTCGCTGCCCAGGGGGAGTCCGCAGGTTGCTCAGGGTGCGCATCGTAAACGCAAATCCTGCCGGCGTCGCGTTGCCGAGCTCATCTGCGTAGATGGCCGTGAAGCTGCGCCCCTGGAGCTTGGCGTAGGTGGCCTCCTCGCCCAGGCAGGCGAACGTCACCACCGCCCCGCCGGGCACATCCAGCGTACCGGCGTTCTTGTTCCGGGTCACCGTGCTGCCGAACGCCACCACGCAGAGCTCGAACGCCTTGTCCTGCAACTCCTGCAGCCCGCCGCTGGACTCACGCAGCACGAGCGGGCGGGCCTCAGCGCCGAACTCCTTCAGGTGGGCCAGCAGGTCAAGCAAGAGCGAGAAGCTCTTACCCGATCCCCTGCCGCCGGCGTTGATGATGCCGCAGTGCCCCCGGTAGCGGAGCACGGCCTGCTGGAACTTGGTCGGGGCGATTGACTTCATCATTCTTTGACCTCGATCAGTCTCCTGAACTCCTCGTCCGACATAGGCGGGGGCACCGTGATGTTCACCTGCACGGCGTTGCCGGCGACTGGGGCCGCCGCCGGGCCGACGTCGCGCAGGCCCAGAAGGCTCTTGCACGCGAAGATGCACGCGGTCACGTTGCCGTCCCGGACGTGCCTCATGAGGGTACTGATACACTCGTCCGCGAGCCGGGCCTTGCCAAGGTAGTACGCGGCGATCACGGCCTCGTCGCCGCCGTCGTCGCGTAGCAGCTTGGAGAACGTCTTCCGGGACAGGCCCAGCACGTGGGCTATCGTCGCCTCGGCTACGCCTTCCGCCGCCAGGCGGGTCACCTGGGCCAGGCCCGCGTCCGTGACCTCGACGGCGTTGCACGGACCTCGCCGGACCAGCACGTTTTCACTACTCTCTGTCATGGCTTCTCACTTCCTGATCTGGACTCCCAGGGAGTCCGCCAAGGTCCGATCTTCCCTTGGGCCGTCCAGTGGGGGCCGCTGGCCCAGGGGGTGCCGAGGCCCCGCCCCTAAAGCCGCACAAGGCGGGCAAAGGCGGGGCCTGGGCGTGCCATCCTTGGCCCCCGGCAGCCACTGTGCAGGGAATGGGGTCCTGCGGCCTTTTATCGGTCTGTAGGGTAAACCGCCGTTTCTCGGACCGTTTCGCAGCCACACAAACGCGGTTCTCGACGTCGCTGGATGATTTGGGATATACTGGACCTTCTATTCCTAAATTAGGGCGTCGGCGGGCCGAGCTTTTTCGTGGGGCGGGGCCGGGGGACACGTCGTTCTCCGCCCAGGGACGCGTGGTCGTGATCGCAGGCCGGGCAGGCCGAGTATTCCCCCACCTTATCTTTCCCCCTCCATTATTTCTTCTTCTTCTCATATCACAATAAAACAAATCTCATTCGCGATATATATAGTCAATACCCGGCCTGCACGGCCTGCACCGGGGTAATGCTCGCAGCCGCCGGATACGCGGGCTCTCCCGCCAGGGCAATGCCTTTGAAGCTGCGCAGCCGTGGGCCTTCGGCTTTCCAGGGCTTGTACTCTCGCACCCGGCCCTCACTGATTTCCAGCAGGTCTTTGCAGAAGACCTCTTTACATAGGCTCGGAAGCCCTTGGTCTGCGGCCCAAAAGGCGTACGCTTGGTACAGGGGGTCCTTGTCGGTTTTGGCCTCGGCGTCGTACCGGCAGCAGTCCTCGATGAAGGCTACGACCTGAGAAGTCAGTCGACGCAACTGGCGGACCTTCTCTTCCCCGGCAGTAGTTTGCGTGAAGCGGCCCCGCTCCGTGAGCATCTGCCGCCCGGCGATAGCCCAGTTCAGGATGCCCGCCCGCTGCTTGCAGAGCTTGTCCGTAAGCGTGAGGTCCTCGCGGCCAAGGAAAGACTGCTCCATAGGCAGCACGATGTACCGGCTGACCAAGGCCCCCGACACGTCCAGAATTTGCGGGAGCTCGTTCGTCATGATGACGATGCGCGTGGTGAGATAGCCCTCCCAGTCGTCGAGGTACTTTCGCGGGATGGTCTGGTGGTCCTCGCCGCTGATGCTCAGGAGACGGGATACGAGGGTTCCGCGATCCGTCCTGCTGCCGATCCGCATGTCCGTGATGATCGCGAGCCGTTTGTTGATCGCCGCCTGCAGGCCGAAATTCGTACCGAAGTCGGCGATCTTTGGGGAGAAGACGTTGTGCTGCCCGATGGTTGCCCCCCACACGCGGGCGATGGTGCCCTTCCCCGAGCGACGGGGTCCGATGAGCAGGAATATCTTCTGCTGCGACGTGTCTGCGGTGAGGCTGTAGCCGAAGGCCATCTGGAGCGCGTCGATGCAGTCCTGCTCACTGTCGTCGGGCCAGGCCTCTTTCAGGAACTTCTCTGCCCAGAGGGGCGGGACGGGGGCGGCGGGATCGTACGCGTAGTCTACCTTGTTGAAGGTGAGCAGCCGGGAGTCGTGGTCGATGATTTTGCCGGTGGTCAAGTCCACGATGCCGTTCGCGCACACGAGCAGGTTCTTTGGGTCGGGGTCGTTGGGTCGGCGGTCGAGCCAGCACGGGGGCCGATGCGTGTGCTTGTCGCAGATGGTCAGGGAGCACAGGGCGTCCGCGAGATTCGTCACCCACTTCTGGGCGGGTTTCTCGCCGAGGGTCTCGGCGTAGTCGTAGATTTCGCGCCGCACGACGTCCTTCTCCCTGGGCACGTAGACGCCGCCCGCCCAACCGAACCACTCATCGTTGTATCGCAGGAGAGGGCTTTGCCGCGCGTTGAGCATGTCCCGCATGATGTCGCGGGGACCGGGCTTGTTGTCGTCGTCGTCGGCGTTTACCTGGGCGTGAGCCTTGGCAATCTGCTTCAAGGCCTCTCCCGACGGGTCCTTCTTGTCAAGCACGGACGCGCTGATGCCGAAATCCTGGTCGGTGATGATCGCGAACAGCGTGTCGTCGGCGGCTCCGGCCCGTATCCCGTTGCACAGAAAGTCGTTCAGCCACGCGGATCGGCTGTCGTCACCGTCCTTCGGCTTGTCAGGGTCACGGCCTTGCACCGCGATCACGCGCAGTCGAGCATACTTCTTACCCTTGAACACGGCGGTGCGGGGGTCGGTGTTGATGTCCCCGACGCGCGTGACGTTGGTCGTGTTCACGTTGACGGCCTCGATCTGCGCCCTGGCAGGCAGGGCTGCTGACTTGAATGGGCACAGGGAGTAGGCCCCTGGCTCGTCCCTGACTACTTGGGCGGTGCAGCCCGTTTTCTGGTTGACCGTGCCGGGCAGCCTCAGCAGCCGATTCACGTTGTGGCACGCGTCCGCGCCGAAGGCGAGCTCCAAGGCGTAGTTGCGCTCGGCGGCATCCGGGCAGGCCTCTTCCAACCGCCATATGGCCTGATACCCCCGGCCAGAGAAAACGATGATGCTGGGCGGTGGCACGCCGGGCGGCAAGTCGGCGGTGAGCCGCTTGAGCATCCTGTCCTGCTCTGCGGCCAAGTCCTCCCCGGCGCGGGGATCGATGTCCACGTGCAAGAACCTCGGGGGCAGGATGTCCTCGATCTCGGGTGGCCTGGCGTAGGCCCGGTCGGCGGCTTCGTTCAGGACGTAGTACGTGTTGCGGTCAGCGCCGCGCTGCTCCAGCCAATCAAGAACCTTGGCCGGATCGCGGAACGTGGCCGTGATGATCGAACTCTTGTCGCGGCTGACCGAAGCGAGCACCCACGGTCCCCCTGGGCGGAACCTGCCCAGGAAGTCGACGGCGGCTTGGTGGTTGGGCTGCGGAGTCATGGGCGGGCTTCCCCCTCCATGAAGGAAGTCACCGCGTACGTTCCCGGTGCTGCTGGTACTACTTGTTTCTTCATTTCATCGCCCTTCAAATAGGAGCCCTCAGACCCGCCCTCTACATTGAGAAACGGGCCTGAAGGGCATAAGTGACCTTCTTCACGCGTCCTCCCTGGGCACCAGCACTATGCGCTCGTAGAGCCGCCGGGCCGGGTGGTTCCACCACAGAGGCCCCAGCTTCTTCCCGGCGACGCGGCGGTTCAGGTTCAGCTCATAGAAATCCTTGTAGCTGAAGCGCCACAAAGACGGGTATCTCATGCCTACAAAGGACACGATCTCCCAGGCGGCCTGCTGCTCGGTGAGACCGGCGCACGCCGTGCAGAAGTACCGCTCGTTGAGCGAGGTCACCTCGCTGGGAACGTCGTCGGGGTCGACGGCGTCCCCAGCGAGCGGCACCGCGTACAAATCGCACGGCGTGCGCACATGGCACTTGCCGAGCCCCGTCGGGTACAGCACCCGGCCCAGGGGTAGCCAGCGATCTCGGCGGGACAGCGCCAGCAGGTAGTTCCGCATGCCCTCCGCGCCCAGCAGTTCAGGTCGTTCACGCGACATGCTTGCCCTCCTGCTCCTCATCGTCGGACGCGCATCGGCCCAGCATCCACGCGTCGATGTCGTCGCGGCGATATCGGACGTGCTTGCCGATTTTGGTGTACGGCGGGCCTTTGCGGTCGTAGCGGTAGTTCTCAAGCGTCTTCGCGGGGATGCCGACGTACGCGGCGGCCTCGCGCGGGCTGAGCCATACAAACTCCCGTAGCTCGCGCGCTACCAGCGCGGCAAGCTTGTCGTAGTCTATCTCAAGTTCCACGGTTGTTGCCCCCAAAATAGTGGACTGGTTATACCCGTATTGTAGACAGCGGGGGTGATACCGAGTCGCGGGTAGGTAGTGATTTTTCAGGGAACCACGCGTGGTGGGGTAAATTTTCCAGCCGCGTAATGGCTGTAGGGGTTGTAGCTTCTTGACTTCTTGACCAGTGCGGGGTATCCTGTTACAGGAGGTGCGTTCTCTCGGCTCTTTCCAAACAGAGTATTTATGGCTGGCAATTGTGCCGCCTGAAGTAAGGAACCCAAAGATGAAGTATATATTGGGTCCATTGCCCCTTGGAGGACAGCGTTAACTGTCCGCATGTCGGCGTGGCAATGCTTTAGGCTGGCAGGGCCAAAAGTGTGGCGGCCCGCGAAAGCGGACACCCGCCAAGCTGCCGTTCGGTTTTAACGGATCGGACGGCCTCGTGAGAGATAAGGCCTGGACGGGGTATGCCGGCGCTAACCCGAAACCGGCCCCACGGGTGTTGATTGCACAGTACGGGATGGGCCCAATCCGCCCGTCACGGTTTACGTGGGACAACCGGGAGTAGGGAAGTGACAAGGGTCCCGTCCTGCCAGCCCCCTACCGTTTCTTTCACCGTTTCTCCGACCGTTTCTTTGCTGCGGCCGCGCCGGGAGGATTCGCAAGTTGAGGCACTTGAGAGGTTTGGGAAATGGGCGATACAGGACTCGAACCTGTGACCCGCTGATTAAGAGTCAGCTGCTCTACCAACTGAGCTAATCGCCCGAGGGTCCGTTTCGGCGTCGGCCGGAAACCAACGCAGCCGACACGTG
>JAAYDF010000212.1 GCA_012729395.1 Phycisphaerae bacterium | reverse complement strand
TTGACGGGCAGCAAACCGTCGAGTGTCCCATCGGTGATTTCTTCGGCACGGCACCGGGCATGAACCCCTACCAGGGCCTACCCCTGGGTGTCGGCAAGGCCAAAGACCGCCTGCCGCTCTATTGCCGCTGGTTGATGCCCTACAGTCGGTCCGCCAAGATCACGCTCAAGAACCTCGGCTCGCAGACCGCCCACGTCGGCGCGGTCATCAACACCGCCCCCTACCGGTGGACCCGCCGCAGCCTGCTCTTCCACGCCGGCTGGCGCATCGAACGCGATCTACCCACCCGGCCGTTCACCGACTGGACACATCTGGAGGTCAAAGGCCACGGGCGATTCGTTGGCGGAGCTCTGCATGTCGTCAACCCCGTGCGTCAGTGGTGGGGTGAGGGCGACGAGAAGATCTACGTCGACGGCGAAGCCTTCCCCAGCCATTTCGGGACCGGTTCGGAAGACTACTACGGCTACGCATGGTGCAACCCCGATCTCTTCACCCACGCGTACCACAATCAACCGCGGTGTGACGGTCCCGGCAACTACGGGCACACCTCTGTCAATCGCTTCCACATCATTGACGACATCCCCTTCGCCCACTCCTTCAAGTTCGACATGGAGAACTGGCATTCGCACGGAGAGATCCAAACCACTCGAGCCGCAGTCAGCTACTGGTACGCCCGGCCCGGCGGGTCCAGCTTCTTCAAGACCATCACCGCCGCCGATATCGTCCTGCCCGTCGTGCCCGAGTACGTCATTCCCCACGTCAAAGGGGCCATCGAGGGCGAGAAAATGAAAATCATCGCCCACACCGGCAAAGCCCACCCGCAGGATTTGGGCGACAAATGCAGCGCGAGCGAACACTTGTGGTGGACCGGCGGCAAGCCCGGCGACAAGTTCACCCTGGGCTTTGAAGTACCCGAGGCAGGCCAGCGAAACGTGATCGCCCAATTCGTCAAGGCTCGCGATTACGGCATCATCCAGGTCTACATCAACGACCAGAAGGCCGGCCAGCCCATCGACCTCTTCAACCCGAGCATCGTCAACTCCGGTGAAATCGACCTGGGTACCTTCAACCTCAAGAAAGGCGTGAACCGCATCACCCTCGAGATCGTCGGAGCCAACGACCAGGCGGAAAAAGCGTACATGTGCGGGCTGGACTACCTCCGGCTCAAGTGACGAGACTTCCTCGCAGGATACCGGCCGATGACCCAGGTTGCCCCTCGCAACAGGACGCTCAAGCTCGCCGAGGCGGAGCTACCGGCATGGCGACGCCGGCTGATGCGGCTCACCGAACCGGTCCGCCTGGAGCAGGTACTCGACCGGACGATCTGCCAGGATGGGTCCGAGGCGGTCCCATGGCTTCCGACAGGTTGCGTCGATCTGTTGTTCGCCGACCCACCTTACAATCTGCCCCGGTCGTTCAATGGCCGTCCTTTCAAACCGCTGACTCTCGCTGATTACGAGGAATGGCTCGAGGATTGGGTCAGTCGGCTTCGCAGGGTACTCAAGGATACCGCCTCCGTGTACGTGTGTTCGGACTGGCGCTCGTCCACAGCGGTCCACCGTGTACTGGAACGCCATTTCAAGGTGCGCAATCGCATCACCTGGGAACGAGAGAAGGGCCGGGGAGCGCTGGCCAACTGGAAGAATTGCGCCGAGGATATCTGGTTCTGTACCGTCTCGGACCGTTACACCTTCAACGTCGACTCCGTGAAGTTGAAACGGCGTGTGTTGGCGCCGTATACCGACGACCGGGGGCAACCCAAAGATTGGCGACAGGAAGGCAATGAGGGCTATCGCCTGACGGCGCCATCCAATCTGTGGACGGATCTTACCGTCCCGTTCTGGTCGATGCCGGAGAACACCGACCACCCCACTCAGAAACCGGAGAAACTGCTCGCCAAGATCGTTCTCGCCAGTTCTCACGCCGGCGACCTGGTGCTGGACCCTTTCCTGGGGTCGGGAACCACCTCAGTGGTGGCCCGCAAGCTGGGGCGGCATTTCATCGGGATTGAGATAGACGAAACCTACTGCTGTTTGGCTGAGAAACGATTGGATCTGGCGGATCGCGACCCGAGCATTCAGGGGTACACCAACGGCGTTTTCTGGGAACGCAACACCCTGCCGGTGCAGCGCACCGCCCGTCGCGCGGATACCGACGCCAAAGCAAAGCGCAGGACGGTTCCGGCTCACCGCTCCGCAACCGGGCCGACCCTCTTCTCGTCTGCGCTGACCGTCCGCAAGGAGGATGGCCATGCCCCCGCGCAGTAAACTCTTCAGCACCGCAGTGCGCCAGGAGATCGAGGCGGGTGTTCTCCAGTTTCTGCAAGACCGATGCGCGGAGTTGCCGTCCCATACCGCCCAGAGTCCCCGGGCGGTAGGAGATCACATCCAGACACTCCTGAGCGACTCGTTTGACGATCTCCTGGGCAAGCGTTGTGCCGAGTATTCCGCGAAGTTCGCCCGGCGGGCCATGGCTGACTTGGCGTTCCGGGACGACGACGACTTCTACTACGTTGTTGACGTCAAGACGCATCGCACGGACACTGCGTTCAACATGCCCAACCTGACCTCTGTCGATCGGCTGGCGCGCTTCTATGAGGACGACAACAACTACTTCGTCCTGCTCCTGATCAAGTACACCATGAGCCCAACGGGGCTGTCGATCTTGGAAGCCCGCTTCCTGCCTATCGAGTTTCTGGCCTGGGATTGTCTGACCGTTGGAGCATTGGGCTGGGGGCAGATCCAGATCGCCAATGCCAATCAGATCCGGATCGTGCCGCGTCCGTCCCGCAAACGATGGATGCTCGATATGTGTGATGTGCTGATGGAGTTTTATCCACGAGAGATCGCTAAGATCGAAAACCGACTGGAGCGGTTCAGAAAGCTGCGCAAAGTCTGGCTTGAAAAATCAGACGATGCGTGAGAGCCGGGTTTGTGTGGCCGTGGCAGGCCGATGTAATCTGAATGCTGCCGTAATAAGGAACGCGACCATGAACAAGTATTGGGGATGGCCACTGATGAGTGTGCAATTGGCGACAGCGTTGGCCCTTGCGCTGCCAAGCGTGCTGCGCGCTGAATCGAAGCGAAACGCACCCACCGTCATGACCGGCATTGACGTGCTGATCGCCGACAACTTCGCGCCCCTGGCGGGCAAACGCGTCGGGCTGATCACCAATCCCACGGGCATTACCGCCGATCTGCGCAGCACGGTCGACGTGCTACACAATGCCCCGGAGGTGAAGCTCGTCGCCCTGTTCGGGCCGGAGCACGGCGTGCGTGGCGACGTTTTCGCCGGCGAGAAAGTCAGCGATGATCGTGACCCTGCCACGGGGCTGCCGGTCTACTCGCTGTACGGCGCGAACCGCAAACCGTCCCCGGAGATTCTCAAAGAGCTGGATGTCCTGATGTACGACATTCAGGACATCGGCTCGCGTTCGTACACCTACATCAGCTCCATGGGCGTCGCCATGGAGGCCGCCGCCGAGGCCAACGTCGCCTTCATGGTCCTTGACCGGCCCAACCCAGTGACCGGGAACCGCATCGAGGGCCGACCGCTCAACATGAAGTTCAGCTCCATGGTGGGCAAGTTCCCCATTCCCTACATTTACGGCCTGACCTGTGGCGAAGTGGCCCGCATGATCAACGGCGAGGGCTGGCTGGCGAACAACATCAAGTGCAAACTCACCGTGATCCCCATGCGCGGCTACGACCGCGACATGTGGTTCGATGAGACAGGTCTGCCCTGGGTACTGACCTCGCCGCACGTGCCCCACGCCGATGTGGCCCTCTTCTACGCCGCCACCGGGATTATGGGGGAACTCCAAGTGGTCTGCGAGGGCGTCGGATACACGTTGCCCTTCGAGCTGGCCGGGGCGCCCTTCATCAAGGACGCCGAGGGCTTCGCCCGCGAGCTCAACGAACGCGATCTGCCCGGCGTGCGCTTCCGGCCGATCTACTTCCGGCCCTATTACATCGACCGTGTCAAGAACCAGCAGTGCGGCGGCGTGCAAATCCACATCACCGACCGCGACACGGTGGACTTGACTGGCATCCAGTTCCACATCATGGAAGTCGTCCGCAAGCTCTATCCCGACGTCGACCTCTTCGGCGTCAAGGGTCGGGCCAACATGTTCGACAAAGTCTGCGGCACCGACCGCGTCCGCGAGATGCTCCAGCAGGGCCAATCCGCCGCCGAGATCATCCGCTTCTGGAACAGCGATCGGGACGATTACCTGAAGATGCGGAGCAAGTACCTGATCTACGAATAACCCAGGCAGGCGTCTCATCGAAGCGATCCGCGGTCACGATCCGCGGCGAGGAAACCAGCATGGCTGCCGAACGCAACGCATTCAAGCTCGGCCTCACGATGATCGTTTTTCTGGTGCTGCTGGTGGGCGTGCTGGTGTTCCTGGCCCCCACGGGCGGCGACATGACCGTGCACGTGCGGTTTCCGCACGACCGGTTGACCACGGTGCTCAAGCCGGGCGGAATGGTACGGTGCGGCGGCAAGACGGTCGGCGGCATTCGGAGCGTCGACCTCCAGGAGCACAGCGACGCCCACTCTCCGGATCGGCCCGGCTTCTACAGCGTGGTGACCATCCGCGTGGATTCGGGCCTGGGGCTTCGGCACGATTGCCGCATTATCCCGGTGGCCCCGCTGCTGGGCGAAGGCGGGCAGTTGATCGTCCAGGACCGCGGCAACGGGGAGGTCGTCCACGACGGCGAGCAGGTCGACGGCCACCCCTGCGCCGACCTGGCGGCCCTGATGCAAACTTTCTCCGAGCAGATGGACCCAGAGGATCCCGCCAGCCTGCTGGCGATGATTCGCACCCAGATCGACCCGGCCAACGCCCAGTCGCTGGTGGGCAAGATTCACCAGTCGCTCGACGACATCAACGCGATGACCCAAAGCATCAGCGGCGAACTTGATGCCGGGCAGAAAACCGCCCTGCTGGCCAAGCTGCATGCCATCATGGACTACGTGAACGACACGACGCGGATGCTTCGCGATCAGATGGACCCGCGGGCGGAACAGACGCTGGCGGCCCGGCTGCATCAGACGCTGGACACCCTGCACCAGGGGCTCGAGACCACCGTGGCGATGCTCCAGGAGAACCGCGAACCCATCACCCGCACCATCGCCCACGTGCACAAAACCAGCGAGATCCTGGAGGAGCAGATCGCCGCCCGCATTGCCGCACAGCTCGACGTGAGCGACGCCGCCTCGCTCCTGGCCAAGGTGCACGCCTCGATCGACCGGTTGGGCGGTTCGCTCGAGCACCTCGACACAATCACGGTCGCGGCGGAGGAGATGGTCGTTCTCAACCGCGAGCAGATTGACCGGATGATCGCCAACTTCAAGGAGACCAGCGACCACCTCAACGCGGCGGCCAAGGAGATCCGCTCCAGCCCGTGGCGGTTGCTCTACCAGCCGCCGCCCGAGGAATTGGCGGAGGCCAACATCCTGGCGTCGGCCCGGACCTTCAGCGAGGCCGCCGCCCGGCTCGATGCCGCATCCGCCAGGCTCACGGCGTTCGAGACAGTCTACCGCGATCGGACCCCCGCACAGGACGCCGAGTTGCTCAAGATCCGCGAGGCACTCCAGCAAACCTTCGAGGACTTCACCGCAGCGGAGAAGGCACTCTGGGATCGGCTCAGAATCAGATAGGGCTCGCACAGCCCGCTACTCCCCGTTTCCACGGCGCTCGACGCAGCGCGCGATAGGCCGCCCCTGCCTCTCACTTGCGGATAGAGCGAACGCGTGCACCCGCCGCACGGCAGTAGGCTCCGCCGCGAAGTTATCGGGCGTTCCGGCCATCTGATAATGAAGCCGGGGCGGCACGCACTTTTCTGCCTTGCGGCCTTCTTGCCGCGACGGTATCGCCATGCCCTCAAGTGACCGATCCGCGTGGCAAGCCTGTGGGCCGGCAGAGAACAGCCAGTCCCCGGGCTGAACACGTACTGTCCGATAGCTTCACCCGCCCCCTGCCGCTGCCGATAAAACCGGTGACTGAGCGTGGTTATCGGGACAGACCGGCGACCGTACGACATGGCCGCCCGGAGTGCATGGTCGCGTGAGGATTCTGGTTGTCAGGACCGAACTGCCGTGGCCCTTGTGTCACGGCGGCCGCCTGCACGCTTACGAGCTGTGCAAGCGGTTGGCGGAACGTCATCAGCTTCTGCTGCTCGCCCAGCGGCCGGGGCCGGTGGCCGACCCGCCGTTGAGCTTCCCCTGGGCGGTCTGCGATCAGAAGGCACCGTCGTCGGCGCGACTTGAAGCAGACATGCCCGACTTGGCGCTGGACACCTGCGCCAAGGGGCCGTTGCCCGATCAAAGCCTCGCCCACGAGGAAGCGGTGATCCTCAGCCGGCTCGAACGGTTTTTTGGCATTGATGCGCATTTTGTGGGCGACGTCGTTCGGTTTGCCCGTCAATGGCGGCCCGACGTGGCGATCGGCATGGGGTACCAGACGCTGTCGTGCTTGAGCCGGTTGCCCGAGGTTCCCACGATTTGCGATCTGCAGGATGACGAGGCCCTCCACGCATGGCGCGAGCTACGTTGTTGCGGCTGGGGCGCCAAGTGGCCCGCGTTCAAGGCTTTTCTCGCCATGCTGCTCTACCAACGAACACTGCTTGGCCGCGTGGATGCGGCCACGGTGCTCTCGGAGGCGGACCGGCGATTCTGTCGACTGCACACCGGGCATCGACGGATCGCGTTTATCCCGCACGGCGTGGACTGCGACGCATACCGCCCGATGGCCGACGCCGAAGAACCCGACCATGTCATCTTCTGGGGCGTGCTGGACTTCGGGCCAAACCTGCGTGCGATCGAGTTCTTTGCCGACCAGGTGTGGCCGCGAGTGCGGGCGCTGCGCCCACAATTGCGTTGGACGATCCTTGGCCCGGGCGACCCTGCCGCGTTGCGACGGTTGCGCTCGGTGCCGGGCATCAACTTCCTCGGCCGGGTGGAAGACATCCGCCCGCACGTGGCCCGCGCGGCGGTGGCGATCGTTCCGATGGTGAGCGGCGCGGGGATCAAGAACAAGATCATGGAGGCCTGGGCAATGGGCAAGGCGGTGCTGTGCACGCCGACCGCCCTGGGCAGCCTGCCCGGCACACACGGCAAGGACGTATGGCTTGCGCGTTCGCCCAAGGAGTGGGCCAACGGGCTGGATAAGTTGCTGGGCGACGGCAGCCTGCGCGGCCGGCTTGGAGCCGGGGCCAGGCAAACCGCCCTGTCCGCGTGTTCCTGGGATCGAGCGGCGAGCGAGCTCGAGAAGCTTTGCGGCGAAGTCATCCAGGGCCGCGCCAAGGATCCCGCGCGACGCGATCAACGGCCCCTTGATAGCCGGTCCGCCGGCTGCGATGAGATGCCGATGCCCGAGACCTGCACAGATAACGCGGGCCTTGCGGAGTCCGGCAGATGGGGCGTCGATTTGTCGAAGCACGCGGACGCCCAATCGAAAAACGAACTGGTGCAGGTGTGTCAGTCATGACCCAGTGCAGCCGACAGCAAGAACGATCAGCCCGCGACCGGGACGCCGGGGCGCGCTCGCCGAACGCATGGTATGTAGCTACCCGGGCACCAACACGAAGGGAGGCCGCGCGTCATGCCGCTGCGTAGCATCACCTTCCTGCTCTACTTCCTCGGCAGCTCGGGGGCGGCCATCGCCTTCCCCATGATCGGGGTGGTCTGCTACATCGTCTTGTATCATGTGTATCCCCAGACCACCTGGTGGGGACCGTACCTCGACTTCCTCGGCATCCGCTACGCCTTCGTCTGCGGGCTGTGCTTGTTGATCGGAACGGGACTGAACCTCAACCGGCTGCCGATCGGTCGCCGCATCCTCCATCCCACCGAGTGGGCCATGCTCGCCGTCTTCTTGTGCATCCTGCTGTCCGCCACCATGGCCGGACAGTGGAGCTACCGCACCGACGTCTTCCTCGACAAGATGGGCAAAGTCTTCCTCTTCGTCCTGCTGATGTCGCACGTGGTGGTGACCCGCAACCGGCTGTGGCAACTGACATTGGTGCTCACCCTGATGGCCCTCTACCTGGGCCATGAGGCCAAGATCGCCCCGCCCGGCGCGTTTCGGACCAGCCGGCTCGACGGCATCGGCGGACCGGACTTCCGCGAGTCCTCCGGCCTGGCCATCCACCTGTTCGCCCTGATGCCGTTTGTGGTGGTGGTCTTCCAGCAGAAGCGCCTGTGGCTGAAAGTCCTCGCCTTCCTGGCGGGCTGCTACGCCCTCAACGCCGTCCTCCTATGCCGCACCCGGTCCGCCTTCATGGCCGGTATGGTCGCCGGCATCATGGCTATCTGGTATATCCCCCGCCGCCATCGCCGGTGGCTTATCCTGCTCCTGGTGTGCGCCACCATCGGCGGGGTCATCCTCAGCGACAACTGGTTCTGGGAACGCATGGTCACCATCTTCAGTTCAGCCGAAGAGCGGGACCAGTCGGCCTCGATGCGTTTCACGCTCTGGGGCGGTGCCTGGCGGATGATCCGGTTCAACCCCTGGGGCGTGGGCGTCGGACATTTCGAACAGCGGATTGCCGAATACGTGGACCGCCCGGAAATCGAGATGCGCAACGCGCACAACTCCTTCCTGCTGTGTGCCGCGGAAATCGGTATACTCGGCTTCATCGCGTACCTCGCCGTGCTGGCCACCGCTTGGCATAGCTTGTCGTGCGTCAGCCGGATGGCACGCACCAGACTACATGACCCCGACCTCTTCGAAATGCTCGTCTTCGCCAACCGCTTGGCCATCATCGTGTACATGGTGGCCGGCCTGTTCGTCAGCCGACTCTACACAGAAGGCGCCTGGTGGTTCCTGGCTCTGCCGGTCTGCCTCGAACGGGCGGTAGAGAACGAAGTCCGCGTGCTGGCCAGCGAGCCCTTACCCGAACCGGCCCTGCTGACCCAAGATGCCCGGCTGGTGACCGCACGGGCATGACCGGGCGAACAACACGGCTCGAATGGAGTGGTGATCATGGCGGCGGCACCGACCGCACCAGTTGAAACCTTATGCGACACGGCTGGTACCCGATGCCGCAACCGCACGCCGAGCCGCATGTTGCGCGTGCTCCATGTGTTGCCGAGTTTCCACAGCGGCGGCATGGAACGGTTAGTCACCCGGCTGATCTGCGCGGAGCCGACCGCTCTGCAGGATGAGGGAACCACGGCGTCGCTGGCCCACGGCTTGTGTGTGCTGCACGACGGCGACAAACAACTGCTCGACGCTTGCCGGCCTCACGCCCCGATTCTCATGCTCGAAAGGCCAAGCCGAGACTACCTTGCCTGGTTGCACCTCAGACGGGTCATCAACGCCTTCCAGCCCCACGTCGTCGAAGCCTTGAGCACCGGCGTCTGGCTCGATGCCGTCTTGGCCACCCGCGGCCTTCGCCGACCGCGACTCGTGCTGAGCTTCCACGGCCGGGCAGACCTCGACCCGCTCAGCTCCATCCGCCTTCGGCTCAACACATGGTGTGTCCGCCGGGCGGACGCCGTCGTCACCGTCTCACGCGAGTCCGCCCAACGCATTGTGCACGAATGGGACGCGCCCCCTCTGCACATGCACACCATTCCTAACGGCCTGGACCTCGGACACTATCGGCCCGCGGTGGATCGCGACGAACAACAACACCTCCGCCACGTGCTGGGACTGCCCACTGAGTCGCCGCTCGCCCTGTGTGTTGCCAACCTCGTGCCCATCAAAGCCCTTGACGTTCTGCTGCACGCATGGCGGCAAGTCCGCATGATGCACAGATCCGCACAGCTTGTCCTGGCCGGCGACGGACCGCTCCGCGACGAACTCCAGCGGCAGGCGATTGCCCTGGGCTGCGACTCATCCGTGCGATTCCTCGGGGCACGCCGCGACGTCGAACTCCTTATGCGAGCCGCGGATGTCTTTGTGCTGTCCAGCAGCTACGAAGGGTGCAGCATCGCGATACAAGAGGCCATGGCCAGCGGGCTTCCAGTCGTGGCCACCCACGCGGGCGGCAACAACGAACTGGTCGCCTTCGGACAGACCGGCTGGCTCGTCCCTCCCGACCGACCCGACCAGCTCGCCGAGCGACTTCAACTGATGCTGGCCGACCAGTGGATGCGCCAACGCATGGGCCGCGCCGCACGAGAATTGGCTGTGAGACGATTTGGCCTCGACCGATGCGCCCGCGAATACGCCTCGCTGTACGCGAGCCTGACCTATCCCGGGTGCCCCGCCGCCGATCGCTTGCCGGCCACGGAGGTTCTCCCATGTGCGGGATAGCCGGCCTCGTCCGCTTCAACGGCCTCAGACCCGACGAACGCGCGACCGGCGCGGTCATGGCGGCCACCTTGAGCCACCGCGGCCCCGACGACCAGGGCCTCTACCACGACACGTGCGCCAGCCTCGGCCACGCCCGACTCAGCATCATCGACCTCGACACAGGCCATCAACCGTTGTCCAACGAGGACGGATCCGTCTGGGTCGTCTTTAACGGCGAGATCTACAACCACGTCGCACTCGCCGACCAACTCCAGGCACGCGGCCACACGCTCCGCACACACTGCGATACCGAAGTCATCGTCCACCTCTACGAGGACCATGGCGAGGCCTTCGTCGAACACCTCAACGGCATGTTCGCCATCGCTCTGTGGGACGCACGTCGCCGTAAGATCGTCCTGGTCCGCGACCGCCTCGGCGTCAAACCGCTCTACTGGCATCACGATGGGCATCGCCTGGTGTTCGGCTCGGAACTCAAGGCCTTGCTGGCCGCCGGCAACCTGGACCCGCGAACCGACCCCCGCGCCGTCGTCGACTACCTGACCTTCGGGCATGTGCCCGCCCCGCGAACCATCTTCGAGAACCTGCACAAGCTCGAGCCTGGCTTCCTCGCGGTGGGCACCGCCAGCGGAATAACGCTGCGACGCTATTGGGATATTCCAATCGGCAACGCCGACAATGGCCCCCTGTCGCCCGGTGAAGCCGACCGTTGGCAAGCCGAGTTCGCCGCCCTCTTCGAGGACGCGGTCAGAATCCGGCTCATGGCCGACGTGCCGCTCGGAGCGTTCCTCAGTGGCGGGGTGGATTCCTCGGCCGTCGTCGCGGCCATGAAACGCCGCGGCGCAAGCCCTCTGCTCACTCACACCGTCGGGTTCGACGAGCACGACCACGACGAACGGGGCCCCGCCCGCGTCGTCGCCGACCACCTGGCCACCGACCATCACGAAGTGCTCGTTCGCCCGGACGCCGCCTGGGCGGCCCGGTTCCTGGCCCGACATTTCGACGAGCCGTTCGGCGACTCTTCCGCCGTGCCGACCTACTACCTCTCGCGGGTCGCCCGCGAGCGGGTCAAGGTCGCTCTGGCCGGCGACGGCGGCGACGAGATGCTGGCCGGCTATCGCCGCTACCGCTTCGATCTCGCCGAGGCGGCCCTGCGATCGGTATGCCCCGCCTGGCTGCGCAGGCCCGCCGCGGGCCTGGCCGGCTGGCTCTACCCCAAAGGTGACTGGCTGCCGCGACCCTTACGGGCCAAAAGAACACTTCAGAACCTCGCCTGCGACGACGCGACCGCCCACTTGCGAAGCGTCGCCCTGCACGCCGGCACCTTGCCCACCCTCCTGCTGAGGCCCGAGGTGCTCGACCTGACCGGCGGCTACGACCCCTTCACCCGCGGGCGAGACCTCTTCGCCGGGTATCCCGCGCCCGACCAACTCGGCCGGCTGCTCTATCTCGACATGAAAACCCTCCTCCCCGATGACATGCTCACCAAAGTCGACCGAGCCAGCATGGCCGTCGGGCTCGAAGTCCGTGTTCCTCTGCTCGATTACCGCCTCGTCGAACTCGCCGCCCGCATGCCCGCCCGACTCAAGCTCGACGGATCGCGCGGTAAGGTGGTTCTGCGAGACATCGTGGCGGGCTGGCTCGGCACACAAGTGGCCGACCGTCCCAAAAAGGGCTTCGATGTGCCGGTGCATGGCTGGTTCCGCGGACCGCTTCGCCAACTTGCCGCGGACACGCTCGCCGACCCGCACAGCCGATGCCACGAGTGGCTGCAGCCCGCCGCGGTGCGACGACTGTTGAACGAGCATCAGCGCGGCTTCGCCACCCACGGTCATGTGCTCTGGACCATGCTCGCCTTTGAACTGTGGGCCAGACAATACGCCGGGACGAGCGCCGCGCCGTCGCCTTCCGCCATCGCTCAGTCCCGCTCCGTTGGCGCCGCCGCACCGGTTATGCCAATGGGGGTGCCGGCATGAAAATACTCACCACCACCCTATGCTACCCAACGCCCCAGGCCCCGGAGCAGGGCATCTTCATCCTGCGCCGGGCCGCCGCCGTGGACAAGTGCCCGCAGACCGAAGTCCAGGTCGTCGCCCCGCAACCATGGTGCCCGCTACTGAGAACAGCCCCATCCGGCACGCGACCCAATCAGAGTTGCGACCGCAAGAAAGCGTCTGAGAAGCGTGCGGCGCATCAGAGCCGCGACCGTAAGGAAGCGGTTCTTCTCGCCACTGAGCGAACATCCCCTTCTTTTAACCGCTCAGAAGAAGCTGTCATCCCCTCGCCCCTACCGGTGTGCTACCCGCGAATGCTCAGCGCACCCGTCCTCGGTTGGGCCACGGACGGCCTCGCCTTCGCCCATGCACTGACCCGCTTCGTGCACCACGCCCAAGCCCACGGCCAAGGCGACTTCAACCTGATCGACGCCCACTTCGTCTATCCCGACGGCGTGGGCGCGTGGCTCGCCGGCCGGAAACTCGGCATTCCCGTCGCCGTCACCGTACGCGGCAAGATCGTCTCCCTCTCGCGACGTACGCTCCGCCGATGGCAGATCCACCTCATGCTCCGCGGAGTCGCCGCTCGCATCGCGGTCAGCGAAAGCCTCGCCCGCTGGGTACACAAGGTCGGCGGGTCCGACCTGCATGTGGACGTGATACCCAACGGCGTCGATGCCGCCGTGTTCCACCCCGCCGATCGACAACAGACACGAGCCGCCTTGGGCTGGGAGCCCGCCGCTCGCTACATTCTCTCCGTCGGCCACCTGCAACGCCTCAAGGGCTTCGATCGCATCGTCGCCGCCATGCCGGCCGTGCGGGCCGCCCTGGGCGACGTGCGACTGGTGCTTGTAGGTAGTCGCCGAGGCGAGCCGACCTTCCAGAAAGAGTTGATGAGCTGCATCGCCGAGGTGAACCTCGACGCGGGTCGTGATGCCGACAATCCCTGTGTGCGGTTCCTCGGCCCCGTGCCTGCCGAGACGCTCAACAACCTTTACAACGCCGCCGACCTCACCGTGAGCCCCTCCCGCAGCGAAGGCTGGTGCAACACCATCAGCGAATCGCTCGCGGCCGGCACGCCCGTCGTGGCGACCGACGTGGGCGGCAACCGCGAGCAGATTGTGAGTCCCGCACTGGGCACCATCGTGCCCGACGGCGACGCCAAGGCACTCAGCGAGGCGGTCACCACCGCCCTACGCAAAACCTGGGATCGCTCCGCTATCGCCCAGCACGGCGCCGCCCGCGACTGGCGACACACCGCCCGACAAGTCCACGAAGTCTTCACCCGCGTCCTCGATACGAACCCCCTGCGCGAACCACGGACCCGCACCGCAACCGCCATCATCGAGTCGCAACCCCACCCGGCGGCGGCAACTGACGCATCCCCCTTCACGAGGACGGCCCGCTACCGGCTTGCCGCTTCGAGACCTGCCAACGACCTCTGTGCGGGGGACACGCCATGAGACTCCCGCTCACCATGCCCCGCTGGATTGCCGGGCCAATCCTCTGGCCCCTCACCGAACGCCTCCGTGGACGCGATACCATGCGCCGCGTCGAGCAACTGACGCACAGTCAGAACTGGCCCGCCAAGCACCTTCGCGATCTTCAGCAGCACAAACTCCACCGCGTACTGCGATCCGCCGCCCGGCACTGTCCCTTCTACGCCCAACGCTTCCGCGACGCGGGCCTCGACGTCGACGACCCGCAACTGAGCCTCGCGGACCTGAAACGCTTGCCGCCGATCACCCGGGCCGACATCCGTGAGCATCACGCCGCCATGACCTGGCACGAGTGCCCCGGCGGAGCCCGGCCCTACCAGACCGGCGGCTCGACCGGCGAGCCCTTGCAGTTCTACATTGATCGCTTCCGCGCATCCGCCGACGCCGCCGCCCGATGGCGAGCCCGCGGATACTGGGGCGTGCGGCCTGGGGACCCGGAAATCCTGCTCTGGGGCGCACCTTTCGAGCTGACTCGCAACGATCGACTACGCCGCTGGCGCGACGGCCTGCTTAACCAGTATCTGCTCAACGCCTTCGACATGACCGCGGCAAACATGGACGACTACCTCGCCCACATCCGCTCGCTCAGACCCGCGTGCCTCTACGGCTACCCCAGTTCGCTGGCCCTGCTCGCCCGCCACGCGGCAAGCCGGGGCATGCAACCCGGCAACCTCGGATCCGATCGCCTGCGGGCCGTCTTCGTCACCGGCGAGGTCCTTCTCGAACAAGACCGCGAAATCATCGCGGCCATGTTCGGCAAGCCGGTTGTCGTCGAGTACGGCAGTCGCGACGGTGGATTCACCGCCATGGCCTGCCCGTCAGGCCAACTCCACATTGCCGACGAGAATCTCATCATCGAGCTTCTCGACCCCGCCGGCCAACAGGTCGCCCCAGGCGAAATCGGCGAGATCACCCTGACCCACCTCGATGCCTTCGCCATGCCCCTGGTCCGTTACCGCATCGGCGACCTCGCCCGCCTGGCAGATCCCGGTACCTCCTGTCCTTGCGGGCGGGCACACGCTGTCTTGACCGAAGTGCACGGCCGAGTCACCGACCATATCGTCTGCCGACAAGGGTCAACCGTTCGCCGTATGCACGCCCTCTCGCTGATCTACGTCCTCCGCGAGGCCGAGGGGCTCGCCCAGTTCCGCGTCACCCAGCCCTCGATGGATCGTCTCGACGTCGAAGTAGTCCCCGATGCCCGGTTCACAACCCGCCAAGAGCAACTCGTCGAAAACCGCCTGCGACAACGAATGGGCGACAATGTCACCATCCGAATCCACCGCCGCGATCACATCCCCCCAACCGCGTCAGGAAAACACGCCTGCGTGGTGTCCAAGGTCGTAGAGAATGACGAGTGACGAGTGATGAGTACTGAGTACTGGGTGTTGCGTACTGAGTGATGAGTATTGAATACTGAGTACTGCGTGGTGAGTACTGCGTGCAATCCCCGCTACCGGTTTACCGCTTCGCGATGAAATCCCCGACGTGATACCCCAACCCGAACCACCGCGCCACGAACAAAAACCAACGCGACGCGTGCAATCCCC
>JAAYDF010000211.1 GCA_012729395.1 Phycisphaerae bacterium | reverse complement strand
GAAGGATTTGCTGGCGACGCGGAAGGTGTGCGAGCGGCACGGCTGTCCGCTGGAGTTTATCCTCAAGGACATCAGCACGGTGCGTTACGAGCCGCAGCGGCTTTTTGCGTGGGGCGAGGTGGCGATGCAGGTGGCGGAGGGGTAAGGGGAAGAAGTCAGAGTGTTCTGCTGAAGACGGATGAGGGAACGCGCGCGGGGGCGTACTTGGGCCGGCGTCGTTCGTTGCATTGCTGCGAGTTTTACTTCTTGGCGCAGCCCGGCACATTCCAGCGGACGATTCCGATATCCCTCGGCGGTCCGTTCGAGCCGTCGGGATTCGGCAGGCAGTGGGCGGCGCGGCCGTAGGCGGTGAGGATGGAGTCATCGGGCAGCCGCACGGAGGAGGTCGACTGCGGACTGGAGTACCAGGCGCAGGCTCCCCGCAGATTTCCGGTCCATTCATCCAGGATGATTCGATGCTCCATGTCCCACGTCGCGCCGTGATCGCGGCTGATCAGGGCTTCGATGTTGTAGATCGGGAAACCGTCGGCGTTCCAGCCGTCGCTCACGCGGACCATGTAGGACATGACGATATCGCCGTTGGGCATGACGACCATGCTTCCGAAATGCCGCCCGTGGTCGAATAGCGGATTGACGTTGGACCATGTTTGTCCATCGTCTTTGGAGATGGAGATGCCGAAGCCGGTCAGGAGATCCGGCTCATGCATGCCGAGCCGCCGGTGATGGGCGTCGCGGAACCACTGATTGATATCCATGCGGCAATAGGCGACGATATCGCGGTTGGCTGCGCGAAACAGTCCGACCTCGTTGATCCCTTTCCACTGCGGGACGGCGGTCTGCGGCGTCCAGGTTTTTCCCTCGTCATAGCTGAATCGTATGAACGCCTGGCTGTAGTAGCCGGGTCTGGGATACTCATCGCCGTTATGGCTGAAGGCCGTTTCCGCCAGCCGTGTGACCTTTCCGGTCACGGGATCGCGGTCGATCAGACCCGGTTCCCACTGCCATCCGCCCCACTCCTTGCCGCTGGGATCCTTCTGGACCGGGATGCTCCGCCAGGTCTCGCCGAAGTCGTCACTGAACCAGCGGTTGCTATGGTCGCAGAACATGACCTTGCCGCCGCCCAGGTACATCAGGTTGGTGCCCAGGGACTGCTCGTCCTGCTTCTGCGGGACAAACCGGGGTTCGCTCCAGGTTTCGCCGTGGTCGTTGCTGATCATGGTGACGGCCTTGCACGGCCGATAGTCCAGATAGACCAGCATCAGGACTCGGTCTTTTTCCGGCATGTAGATGATGTAGGGCATACCCACCACACGGTTCCAGCCCTCGGTAATCTTCTGAAACAGGCCGATCGAGTCGAGATAGCGATCATCCGAGATCTGGCGAATCTGATGCGGCGTCCAGCCTTTCTTTTCCGGCTGCAGATAGTCTTCAATCTTCTTCATGCGGCGCTTTTCCTGTTATTTCTTTCTTCTGAATTCGTTGAGGCAACGCCATCCGAAGCATCCCGAAACCAGTAACATAAGGACGGAGGGCTCGGGCATCGTCGCGATCGCATCCGCGAATCGTATTCCCAACTCGATCTGTCCCTTGGTGCCGTAATGGCCGGCGGTCGCCCAGGGCAGGTCGTCGGTATCGACCCACGAGCCGAACCCGAGCTGCGGCGGCACGGTCATCAGGGCGTTCCTCACGAGCGCATTGTCGGCGGGCGTTCCCCATTCGTCGTGGTTGGTGATCCGTCCGGCGACAAACGGCATGTTGGGCGTGTCGAAGTCGCTGCGGACCTTGTCAATCAGAGTCGTCAGGTTTTCACCATACGCCACCGCCCAGTCATGATTCATGGCGTCCGACTCGCCCTGCATCCAGACCATGCCGGCGATGACGGGCGATTTTCCCCGCGCCTCCAGATCGGCGAGGGCCGCGTTGACCCGTGCTTTGAACATGTTGTAGATACCGCCCGGGCCGCCGTCGTTGGGCGGGGCCGTTCCGTTTGGATTCCAGTTTACCGCCAGGCTCTGGCTGGTGACCCCTTCCTTGACCAGGTAGATTTCATCATCTGGAAAGAGCTGGTGAAGGCGGTATCCGAACGCCACTTCCGGGCCGAACATGGACGGCGTATGACCGTAGCCTGGGGCCAGGTTGGCCCAGCCGGTTCCGACGCCGGGCAGATTGATGCCGTAGGCCGGATGCGGCTGCGGATCCGGACCGTAGTTCCAGAATTGAACGGCCATCTGAGGAAGATCGTAGGGCACCGGACAGGGCTGATCGAGCGGGCCGCCGTATTGACCGGCGTAGCCGCCCAGACCGGCCATATTCGATTGACCGCCCATGAGGAAGACCTTTGTTTCCGCCTGAACCGTCAGACTCAGACCGACAAGCGCAACGCCGATGCAGAAGTGTTTTCTGAAATCGAACATGGCATGTCCTTTCAGCGGGCGGTTCCATGTTTTCTTCGCAGACCTGAGATTCCCAACGCGACGGCCACCAGCAGTATCGACGCCGGCTCGGGCACCGTGACGAAATCGAGGATGGGAGTCACATCGTCCACCCAGGCCGTGATATGATCGCCCGGGACAACGATAAGGCTCATCTCGCCGCCCATGGCCAGGTAGCGATCGTAGACGATTCGGGAGTTTTCGTCCAAGGGGACGTGGATGTCGCTGTCGCCGGCCACGTGCAGGATTCGTATGCCCGCATCGGCCAGCGGCTGCAGCAGATCGATGGGATTTCCGTCGAACGCCATCGCCTCCGCTTCCGTGAAGCCGTAGGCGTTGAGCAGATTTTGCCACTCCACCGGATTGCCGCATCCGTCATAGTATCCCTTGGGCCAGCTCTTGATGTCGCAGACCGGGAGAAAGCCAAGGATGCAATCCACCTTGTCGGGATTCTGGGCCGCCCACCGGTGGACCAACAACCCGCTGCGGCTGATGCCTTCGAGGACGGCTTTTTCGGACAGGTCGTACTGCGTGGTCATGGTGTCATAGAGGGCGTCCCAGCGGGCCAGGGCGGTGGGGCTTCCGAACTGCTGCACGATGGATTCGGAGTAGACGATGTGATACCCTCTGGCGAGCAGGCCTTCATCGACTTCGGATCGGAGATCCGGAAACTCACCTCGCATGACCCAGGGATTGCCCGGAGCGGCGTTGGCCGGCGCGACGACGCGGGTCGCGAACCCGTTGAGACTGAAATCATACCGGTCGTATCCGCTCCATGAGGATTTGACACCCGGGAACTTGTTCGGCGGTGGCTCATCCGTGGGCGCGTAGGCGCCCGTCACGTCCCACCGGAGATAATCGATTTCGGACGAGCCCGGGCTCGAGGGTGACAGCGTGCCGAACTGGAAGATCGTCCCGTAGTTTCCGCTCAGGCCCAGCGGGGTGGAGGGTGCGGTGAGCCGCTGGCTATCCCGCCAGAGATTGTAGTATCCGGTGTCGGCTTCGTAGGCCACGCGATACGTGTGGAAATCCGAGAGGTTGTCCATGTTCGTATAGGTCTGTTGGCTATAGGCCTCCATTACCTGATCGGTCCCCACGGCGAACCAGGCGATGCTGGATCCGTTGTTGCTGAACATGGCGCCCAAACCGGGATACATTCCGGAGGAGGTCAGCGTCCTGGATCGGAATTCCACGGTGTAGCTGGTGGCGGGGGTTACGTTGAACATGCTTTCGCCGGTGAACCAGGCATCGAGGCTGCACGAGAGGATTCCGTCGGCGGTTGAGAATGAACCGTCCTGCTGAAAACCAGCGTTGGTCGGCAGATCGTTGCATTCATAGAAACAGCCGAAGGAAGAAGAATCCCTGTATCCGTTCATCGCCGCTCCGGCCGTCGCCGCGAGGATGAGCAAGATGCACAGGGCATTGATGGGGAGGTTGTTCATCTGTTTCCACTCCTTTGGCACGTCGGTCTTTTGTCGGAGAGACACGCTCGCGATGGCCCGGCAGGAAACGCCGTGGCGGTTGATCCGTTACGCCAGAATCGGTATGATGATTTTGGCGTGTGGAAGGCGTACCACTTTGACCGAGCCGGTACACGCCTTCCACACGCTGCCTTGATCCGTCACCGCTTGGTCAGCTTCGTTTCCTGGCGAGCAGTGCGCCGAGTCCGAGCAGGGCGAGGGTCATCGGTTCCGGAACCGGGCTGTAGGCGCCTTCGGTCCAGCGGAAATAATCGACGACTCCGCCGCCGGATGCCGCGCCAAATCCGCCCATCCAGTAAAGGTCGGTTCCCCAATCGGTGTTGGCGGTCGCTATCGTTCCCAGGCTAACGCCGTCTCGCCATACGAAGAGGCTTCCGGGATTGTCGTCGTCGTAGGCCAGACGGAAGGTGTGCATGGCATCGGTGTTATCGCCCATGGCCAACGATGCGAACGCGCTGCCGTCGTAGTAGGCCAGATAATCGGAGCCCAGCGAGGTCAGGATCGTTCCCGCCGGCGTTGCGGCGTTGTAGTAGCTGACGGGAAACGCGCCATACGTTTCACCGGATGAGGTGATCTGCATTCTCCATTCGATGGTGTAGGACGCGGGCAGCGACGGGGCCGCCCATTCGGCCAGTGTGGACGTGGATGTGACGTAGGTGATCGTACCGTCACCGTTGACCGTCGGGGAGCCCACCGATTGCGGGAAGTCCGGGCTGGGCCAGGCATCGCACTCGAACTTGGTGGCAAAACTCGCCGAGTCCATCGGCGCGACGACCGCCCATGCCGGAACCGCCGCAACGGCCAGCACGCACAGGCTCAATACAAGGAACTGTTTACGCCTCTTCATACGAAATCTCCTTGCCCTCAGGTAAGAAAAACACCTTCGACCGGGACCATCCCGGCTGCCAGACACGTTTATCGATAGCGACAAAACGGGCACCACTCATTCTCTCTGGTTATTCGCGTACTTGGAGCGTTGCCGACAAGAAGGCGGCTTGTTGCGGGACCTGCGGCTGCTGAATGCGTTGGTACAGGAAATCCCAGGCCAGCCGGCACATCTCGTCTTTCGGAACCGACACTGAACTGATCGGCGACTCGAGGTAATCCAGGTCCTCGATTCCTTCGCAGCCGACCATGGTAACGTCCCGCGGAATGCGGAGGCCCAGATCGCGCAGGCCGCGGGATGCGCCGATCGCCAGTTCATCGCTGATGCAGAATATTCCTTCCGGGCATCCGTGGGCCAAGACGTACTCCTTGATGACCCGCCGGCCGGTGCCCCTGAAATAGTCCGGACATACGATCAGTTCCGGCGATTTGTCCGCATTGCGCATCGCGTCCAGGTAGGCTTGGTGCCGATCGTCCTCGACGCAGAGCATGTAGGCGACCCGGGATCGTCCCCGGTCAAGGAGGTATTCGACGGCCTTGCGGGAGGCTGGGTATAGATCCACCTCGACGAAATCCTGAGGCCCGCCGCTGCAGTGCATGCCCATATTGACGATGGGCACGCGGCCGAGATTGGAGTGAACTTTGGGTTCCAAGCCGCTTCCGAAGACCATCACCCCATCGACGTCGATCCGGGCGAAACCCGCTGAATGGGAATGGTCCGGCGTCTGGCGGTCAAACTCCCAGGCAATCAGTTCGTAACGTTTGTCTCGAACCAGCCGATGCAGTAAACAACTGATTTCGTGAAAGAACCGGCCTTCGAGCACCGGCATCCAGAACGCCACCCGCTGCGTCCGGCCGGTGGCCAGCGACCGCGCCGCCCCGTTGGGGTGGTACTTCATATGGCGGGCTGTTTCGAGGATCCGTTCACGGGTCGCCTTGCTGACCGGGATCGCCGTCGGCTTATTGTTCAGCACGACCGACACCGTCTGCTTCTTGACCCCGACGGCGTCTGCAATGTCCTTGAGCGTCACAACCATAGCCACCCCATCATCATTTTCAATGCTATGACCGGTCAGCTATGACCGGTCATAGTACAATATACCAGAATTCTTCCTTCAATGTCAATCCCCCACCTGAGCCTCCGCAAGTTTGGTCTTGGCGAGGGGTTCTGATCAGGGGCGACCCGTGATTGCCGACAGAGAGGGGTTCTTTTATAACTAATTGTGCCGCAAGGACGTATGTCATAGTTGAGCGGGATGGTATGATGGGGTTTCGGGGGTTGGCGGCTGGGCGGGGGGATTTGCGTTGACAGGGTGGCGGGTGGGTGGTAACGGTGGGCGCAGGCGGTTGGCGGCGTGTGAAGGAGGCTGACGATGCGGTTGGTGATGTTCAGCAAGTTCCTTAAGGACAAGGACATCGCGGGTCTGGCGGCGACGGCGAAGGAGTTGGGGCTGGAGGGGTACGATCTGTGCGTGCGGGATGGGTACGTGGTCAGTCCAGCCAATGCGGGGGAGATGATGCCGCGGCTGGTCCAGGAGTTGGGGCGGGCGGGACTGTCGGTGGCGATGGTGACCGGGCCGATCGACCTGGTGTGGCCGGACCATGCAGCGGCTGAGCTGATTTGTGCGGCGATGAGCGAGAGCGGCGTGAGGCTGCTCAAGATCGGCTATGAGTTTTTAAATCCGGCCAAGGGCGAGGACTACTGGGAGAAGGTGGATCACATCCGTCGCGGTCTGGAGGGTTGGGTGCGGATGGCCCAGAAGTACGACGTGCGGGTGTGCCTGCACACGCACTCGGGCGAGCCGCGCTATCACATGGGGGTCAACTGTGCGGCTTTGATGCACCTGCTGGCGGGGTTCGACCCGAAGTATGTGGGGGCGTATCTGGACCCGGGCCACATGGCGGTGGACGGCGAGCCGTTCTCGTACGGCGTGTCGATGGTGCGGAAGTACCTGGCGATCGTGGCGCTCAAGGACGTGCTGCTGTTTCGGGAGGACCGCGGCGATGAGGGCGGCGAAGGGCGGCAGTGGGTGACGGCGGGCAAGGGGTGCGTGGCGTGGTCGAAGGTATTCGCGGAGCTGGTGCGGGTGGGGTTTGACGGTCCGCTGACCGTACATGGGGAGTACCGCAACGACGGTCCGGAGGACTTCCGGGCGAAGTTGAAGCCGGAGGTGGCGTACTTCCGGGGCAAGCGCGACGAGGCGGTCGGCAAGTGACGGCGGGCAGAGCTCCTTCGTTGCG
>JAAYDF010000210.1 GCA_012729395.1 Phycisphaerae bacterium | reverse complement strand
GTGCGACCGCCGGCATCCACCGTGCCGGCGGAATTGGCGGCCTACTCGCCGTCGAAGCCCCGCAGGCCGTAGGCGACCCGCTGCGCCACTGGTACTTCTACGACAGCAACGGCAACGTCGGCCAACTCCTCGCCTACGACGCCACCGGCCCGACGGTCAACGCCGCCCCTGCCGCGAAGTACGAGTACGACCCCTACGGCCAACTCATCAAGACCGCCGGCACTTACGCAGATGCCAACCCCTTCCGCTTTTCCACCAAGTGGTTCGACACGGAGACGGGACTGGGCTACTGGGCGTACCGATACTACTCCCCACGGCTGGGCCGGTTACTAAGCCGAGACCCCATTCAGGAGGCCGGGGGGCTTCTTATGTACGCCTATGTGCTGAACAGCCCGATCGACTACATCGACCTGTTCGGACTGGACCCGCAGACCGAGCGCAAGAGGATCCAAGGATCCGTTGCGTTCGGCACGAGTTGGGAAGCTGAGTACCTGATTGACTACGGCGACAAAGATCAATGCGTGAAATTCGATACGATTGCGGTGAGGTTAATTGGGATAACCGGAATCTCGCACTTCCCTCCCAATTGGGTCGAACTCGTCGGGGCTTGGGAGTACGGTAGCAAGAGGGAGGGCTGTTGTAGGGAAATTACGAAGACCTACTGGGTGAGAGAGTACCCGAATATCGGCTATCGCGGCCTGAAATACACCATCTTGAAGAGGATGCACCCCATAGTGGTTATCACTAAGACCCAGCCTCTGACGAGCCAACCGGCCTCGCAGCCGTGTTCCTGCCCGCAACCCTAACAAGAGGACTGTGGCGTATTGGTGGCTCTTGTACTAAGTCATTAGGAGAGTTGGATGATGTTCAACGTGTTAATAAGTGTCCTCCCTTGGCTGCTCCTTGGAATGACTGTAGTCGTTCTGGTCTTGGTTGTCAAATGGCTCGTCGACATTCGCTCGCTTCTGCGGGAAATCAAGCAGAAGATCGATAGGGAATGAGGAAGATGGAACGGGGTCAGAAGCCATTGACAAGGAAAACGAGGGACAGTCACGAATGGTACTGCCGGGCGAAGGAAAAGGGGACGCAGCTCTTTTTCTTGACAGCTCTCTTTCTTGACTCTTGCCTCTGCGTTCCTCGGCGACCTCGACGGTAGAACGAGAAGGGGTGAACGGCAGCGGGCTCGGAGTGAAGATCCGCAGATTTCGCAGATGATGCAGATTGAAGGTGGTGTGATCTTGATCAGCCCGGCCCATCTGCGAAATCGGCGCAATCTGCGGACCAATCCGTTTTTACGATTCGCTGGACGGGAAGACGGGACAGGTTAGGGTGTGGAATGCGACATCGCCGATCCCGTCAAGCGGATGGTTCGCGAGGGGCGCCACCCGGGGACTTGCGTCCCCGGCTCGCTTGTATGACTCGCGGGACAGAAACAGGGTCAGACGCCAATTGACGGTGGACCCGGGCGAGGGTAAGGGCGAAGGACGGAATGAGTCTAAGGATTGACGTATGGCGGCGTCTCTGACAGCCTGCGGCCGTGCTTCGAGCGGATCGAATCGTACGGGGCGGCGCCTGGACGCTCGAAGGATTCGTGGCGATCGGATAAATCCAGACATCGATGGCGAGCGTCTATCGAGACGAGACATGGGACGCACCACATCGCCTGCCGCTGCGAACCGGCGGGATGGATCCGGCGTGCCTGATGGTGACGCCCAATGTGGCCTGGTTGTTCACCATGGAGTCCGGCGAGAGGCCGCGCCGGCAGTTGAAGGCGGTCCGCGTCGAGCTTCCCTGACAGGCGTACGATGTGAGGAGTAGCCATGAACGGACATCTTGCTGCTTTCGCATTCCTGCCCATGATGTTGCTCATCTGGGGATGTGAGGACAACGATCAGGCAGACACGCGCAAAACGGCTCTTCTAACGCGTAATCCGGATGGCTCTTCGGCTCTTGGTGAGGGAGTTGCACAGAGCGTATGCCTTTCTCCGGATGGAATGAGAGTGTGCTATCTGATGGAACACCGTGAAGTGAACCCTTTTACCGCGCGCATAACGTCTAGAGTGCGTGTCCTGCATTGGGGCAGCACGTCCGATCCGACGGTAATGTCATCAGTCCAGATCGAGACGCTGGGGGCGGAATACGGGGGGTATGTCCAGGTCGACGCCGAGGTGAGGTGGTCGCCCAACAGCTCTCGAATTGGTGTGCGGACTCCCCACAGATTGGTGATTGTGGAAGCCAATTCAGGGAAGCACGCCGAACTGAAAGACGGAACCATCACCAGCTTCGCCTGGCTGTCCGACTCCGAGGTCGCGTACGGTGCTCGTCGTATCGGGCGCAGGACACAGGAACGCGTTGTCTGCCGTCTGAACGTTGACACCCAGCAGAAAACTGATGTTTTGATCTTCCCCAAACAGGATGCAACCATCCACGAGGGGGTGGAAGAATGGTCGCCATCGGGCAGGTTCGTCATTATCGAGGAACCCTACGGCCTCGTTCAGCTTTATTGTGTCACTGTGTTCGACGGGACGAAGTTGCCATTCGGCCAGGCAGGCTTGGATCGTGGACGTGTTGCGTGGTCGCCGGACTCAAGTCGCGTGTTCTGCGTGCTTCACAAGGCTCCGATTGGCACCTACGAGGCGGTCCTGCTCGATCCCGAAACGGGGACTACGTTGGATTGCAGCGGCCCGTTCCAACAGGTATTCGCGAACCAGTCGCCGGAACTTGCCCCCGTCTGGACGGTGGATGGGCAGTACGTCCTGGTGAATACATTGAGCACCAACGGGTATCTTGTCCGCCCGCAGCCATGGGAAGCCATTCCGCTGGGTCAGAGGGTAGCGCCCGCCGTTAGAGGGCGCAGGGGTTCAAGTCTTAACCCGCGGTTGTTCAGCCTGCCCGTGGCCGGCTGGGTCGGCGTGTTACCAACAGGAAACGAGGGCGATTCCCCCGTGAAGTACGCTTGCGATTACGCAGCCCAGCGCACGCTGCCATTGCTGTCAGGCTATCCGTATGATGTTTCACAGAATGGTACCATGGCTGCAGCAATCGGAGACGATGGGCATATCAAGATTCACAGGCTGGGGAAGTGGTGGTTAGGTCCCAATAGCACTCAACCATCACGCCCCGCGAGGAATCCTGGGCAGGCTGAATAGGGGGTCTGGATGGGACATACAAGCGAGTAAAAGGGGCAGGAGTAAAGGGGCTTGCGCCAAGCAACCTGGTAAAGGGGGATGTGAATGAGCTGAGTCACTGAAACCTTTCGATGAGACCCTGTGGACCCTTGACAGGCCGCATCTCGCGGCGGGAGATTCCGAGCGAGCTTCGCTTGCGGCGGCGAGTCAAGGGTGGACTGAGCCCACCCAGGAGAGCGTAGCCTGCCCGTCGAGAGCTGCTGGGTCGAACGACGCCTGGAAGCGAGTCTTGGAAGAGTTGGGAACCGCAGATCCGGTTCCGCCTTGCTACGTCGAGACGAGTAAACGCGGATGAACGCGGATGAATGCGGATGCGAGGTGGACCGCCCGGCTGGCGCTATTGAGGGCACCACGGAGTCAGTAGAAGGCACAGAGGCACAAAGGCGGAAGGGGCATGGGGACGTGGGATCTGCACGCCGGTCGCCGCAGGGGGCGACCGCTACGTTTGGCGGGCGCGGCGGCTGAGGGGGCGACCGCTATGGGCGGCGCCGATCAGAGCCGCGAATGTTAGGGAGCGGTCATCTGTGCGGCGGTCAATGGGGGGGCGGGGCTGCGAATGCGATGCAGACGGGCGTGGGCACGTTGGCGATGATGCCGGTAGGTGACAGCCTGCCGGTGGCGGGGTCAATCTTCAGGACCACGAGGGTGTCGGATGCCTGATTGGCTGCGACGAGCCATCGGCCTGTCGGGTCGATGTGGAAGTTGCGGGGTGTGCGCCCGCCGGAGGATTGGTGCCCGATGGCGGTCAGCCGGCCGGTCTGTGGCTCGATGGTGAAGGTGGCTATGCTGTCGTGTCCGCGGTTGGAGCCGTAGAGGAATCTGCCAGTTGGATGGACGCGGATTTCGGCGGTCGTATTGGGCTCGGCGAACCCGGTGGGCAGAGTGGAAAGGGTGTGCAGGTTTTGCAGGGTGCCGCTCTCGGCGTGATAGGCAAAGGCGGTGACGGTGGAATCCAACTCGTTGATCACGTAGGCGAGCCGGCCGTTAGGGTGAAACGCGAGGTGGCGTGGGCCGGCCCCGGGCGCCAGCTTGGCCGCGGGCGGTTCGTTCGGCGTGATCGTGCCGGTGTCGCGGCCGAAGCGGTACACGAGGATTTTGTCGAGGCCGAGGTCGGCGACGAAAGCGAATCGGCCGGCCTGATCGAGTTGGACGGCATGGGCATGCGGTCCTTGCTGCCTTTGAGGGTGAGGGCCGGTGCCCTCGTGCTGCACGACGGCGGTTGGCTCGCCGAGTTGCCCGTCCGGTCGAATCGGGAGGACGGCGGCACTTCCGCTGGAGTAGTTGGCGACGAGGACATGTTGGCTGTCAGGGTGGATGACCACATGGCATGGCCCGTACCCGCCGGAGGGTTGCTGGTTCAGCAGCTTCAGGTCGCCGTTCTGCGGGGTGATGGCGAACGCACTGACCGCTCCGCTCTTGCGTCCCTGGGAGTCGCCCAGTTCGCCGACGGCGTACATGAACTTGCCGTTCGGGTGAAGGGCGAGGAAAGAGGGGTTGGCCGTCTCAGCCGCAAGCTTGACGGGCCCAAGACGTCCGGTCGCGACGTCCATCTCGAGCGTATAGATGCCCTTGCTCGCCGCCGAGGTGTAGGTGCCGATGTAGAGACGCAAGGTATCGGGCTGCTTGGCGGTCTCGTTTGGCGGGGAGTCGGCAAGGGCCCTGGATGCCGATACGTGCAAGACGAGCGCACTTGCCAGAAGCCCAAGGGTAGTCCGCATGCCGATGTTGTGTAGTTGTCTGCGCATCACGCAAGAACCTCTTCCAAGTATAACAGCCGGACCCGATCGCCGGACGTGCTGATGGCCGGTTGCCTGACACCGGATCATACGTCCAGCCGCACGGTTTCGCCAAATTCCGCGATCTCGGGCGGTCGTCGGTATGCTGAGCCCTGAGTTGCCCACGTCCCCGGCCTGGATGCCGCCGCGCGGAGCACCCCCGCCTGCCCACCGTGGCCATGGGGCGGGCAAGACGGGGTGTCATCTGGGTGGCGTCCTACTTAAACAGGTTGAAGGTCGTGGCGACGTAGAAGAAATCGCTGTCGTCGGCCGGGCCGGTGTTTCGCACAAAAGCGCCGGGCATGAAGTGCGAGTACCCGACCTCGAGCTCGACTCGCGGATCGATCTTATAGCGCATGCGAACATCCATCTCGTGCCCGACGAAGCTGCCGCTCTGACCGGTGCGATCGCGTCGGCCGGGAACCACCCACGAGTCGCTGTCGCTGGCCAGCCAGTAGCCACCGTAGGCGGTGTCAAATCGCAGGTTGTCCAGCGGAGCAAACTCCAGCCGTACCTTGGGGCAGATCACGTTCTGCCAACTGAAGTAGTCCGCCATCGACCAAGGGTGGCCGGCGCCAAACATTCGGTCGAATCGCTGTGACGCTCCGTCGTTAGGGTCACGGTCGCCGCTGCTGTAGCAGGTCGAGAAGCTCAGACGCGGCTTCCATTCGTGGGCAAAGGTGTAGCCCACCTCGCCGTACATGGCATAGGCGCAGTGGCGGCGCTCGCCGTCGTCGCCGAACTGGAAGGTGTTGTTCAAGTCGTAATCGAAGCCGGTGTTGCCGATCGGGCCAAATATGTGCAAGCCCATCGTATGGATGGTGCGGTCGGCGGAGGTGGGCAGCTTGCGGTTTTCGTCGAGGATGAACCAGTACGGTTCAAGGGTGATGTAGCGATGCCAACGTCGCCAGGCCCCGACGAGCCCGAAGAGCCAGCGTTCGTCGTCGCCATGGTTGAACTGCCGCATGAATCGCTCGACGGGCTGAACGGCCAGGAAGTCGAGTTGCCAGTCGGCGGTTGGCTTACCTAACTGCAGACGGAAGCCGTCGTAAGCATTGGTCGTGTTGCCCCATCGCTGGCGGCTGATGAGTCGCCGATCCACGTAGTCAAAAGACATGCGGCCGAACTGGAACCGCAGCGGGTAGCCCTTGCCTAGTGCGTCCTCGAAGTAGAGTTCGAGGAACATCTGCACGATCTCCGCCTCGTCGATGTCGCGGCCATTGTCGGGATAGCGACTGTGGAACTGCCGCGAATCCTGGAATTCGAGCCCGAAACGGAGAGGATCGATGATCTCGCGAATGCCCAGATAGGTCCGCGAGCGAAGCAGGAACTGGTTGTCGCTATCGAGTCGCGGCCTGCGGTAGTCGTCGTCACGGCGTTCGAATCGCGTGCGGTGCTGGAGGCCGAACTCGAGCCAGTTCAGGTCTTCAAGTCCCGGTAGGCCCAGCTTGTCGAGAGTTTTGACGTATCCCGGGGGCTCAGTCTCGGGCCGCGTTCCCCACGCCTTACTCACATAGGGCTTGGCGGGTGCGGGACTGGGTTTGACCTGCTCTTCGGCGGGCTGGCTTGCCGGCGCCGACGCGGGCTCGGCCGCTATGGATGCTTGCCGAATGGCGCACAACATCACGAACGCGGTGGACAGGGCGACCAACCCGTAACGAGGGCATCTGGTTGGAAACACGGTTGTGATTACCTCCATGACAGCGTGACGCAACGATCCTTCGAACACTATGCACTTGTGAAGACACGAATGTGTCGGGGGCGAACGTAAACATTGCTCCCGACTTGGAGATTCATGGTGCCGAAACGTTCCTGGGACAACTCGGCCGCCAATGCTTGCCCAGTCGCGGTGCGCAATTCGAGTCGCACCACGGGCCCCGCGGAGTGGATTCGAATCACCTCGGCGGTGACCGAGGGCAGGCCATTGGTCTTGGTGTCAATGGTGACATCGTACGGCCTGATGAACACCCGCGCGTCGCCTTCGATCTGTTGCCGTTCCTGGGGGAAGGGCAACTCCAGCGCGTCGAACTGTACCCGGCCCGAGTCAACTCGGCAATGGAAAGCGTTCACCTCGCCGAGAAACTTCATGACGAACTCGGTCTGGGGGTGGTGGAATACCTCGTCGGGGGTGCCGATCTGCTCGATTCGCCCCTCGTTCATGACGACGATGCGGTCGGCGACCTCCAGAGCCTCGTCCTGGTCGTGAGTAACGAACACGCTGGTGACGTGGAGTTCGTCGTGCAGCCGGCGCAGCCAAGCCCGCAGTTCTTTGCGGACCTTGGCGTCGAGGGCCCCAAAGGGCTCATCGAGAAGCAGGACTTTGGGTTCGACCGCCAAAGCCCGGGCGAGGGCGACGCGCTGGCGCTGCCCGCCGGAAAGCTGGCTGGGATAACGCCCCGCCATGCCATCGAGTTGGACCAGAGCAAGGAGCCGGTGAACGCGATCGCGGATATCCCGTTTGGTCGGGCGGGCTCGGCGCGGTCGGACCCGAAGCCCAAAGGCGACGTTCTCGAAGACGCTCATGTGGCGGAACAGGGCGTAATGTTGAAACACGAAGCCGACCTGGCGACGCCGTACGGGTTGCGTGGCCACGTCCTCATCATGAAAGTAGATGGAGCCACTGCCTTCGTCGGCCTGCTCCAGCCCGGCAATGATCCGCAGGAGGGTGGTCTTGCCCGATCCCGACGGACCCAGCAGGGCCACGAGTTGGCCCGTAGGAACGTTGAGGCTGACACTGCTCAGTGCCTTGAATGTGCCAAAAGTCTTGCTGATGTTCTGGACTTCGATGCTCATGAGCTGCCTCCTCCCTGCGATTCGCGTTCAACCGCCGCATGGGTACGAGCGCTCTTCCACTCGACGAACGATTTGACCACCAGGGTTATCACGGCCAGGAACGCCAGCAGCGACGCCACCGCGAATGCCGCGGCGAACTGATAATCGTTGTAGAGGATCTCGATGTGCAGAGGCATGGTGTTGGTCTGCCCCCGGATATGGCCGGAGACGACCGACACCGCTCCGAACTCGCCCATGGCCCGGGCGTTGCACAGAATCACGCCATAGATCAGCCCCCATTTGATATTGGGCAAGGTCACTCGCCAGAAGGTTTGCCATCCGGTGGCTCCGAGGGTCAGAGCCGACTGTTCTTCCTCTGTTCCCTGTGCCTGCATCAGCGGAATCAGCTCGCGGGCCACAAAGGGGAAGGTCACGAACAGCGTCGCCAGAACGATGCCCGGCGTGGCAAAGATGATGCGGATATCATGGGCATGGAGCCACGGGCCGAACCAGCCGCGAGCGCCGAACAACAGCACGAAGATCAGACCGGCAATGACCGGCGAGACGGCAAAGGGAAGATCGACGAGGGTGATCAGCAGGTTCTTGCCTTTGAACTCGAACTTGGCGATAGCCCAAGCGGCAGCGACGCCGAAGGCCGTGTTGACCGGCACGGCGATGGCGGCGGTGATCAGGGTCAAACGGATGGCGGTGCGGGCGTCTGGCTCGGCGAACGCGGCCAGGTAGGCGCTGATGCCCTGCCCAAAGGCGTAGACGAACACCAGTACCAGCGGCAGGAAGAGGAAAACCGCCAGGAAACCCAACGCCGTCCCGATCAACAACCAGCGAGTCAGGGGGGACTCCGTCGTTGCGGCGGTGGCCTGCTCCGATCGGGCTCTCATGCGTAATGCGATACCGGCGGCCACGGGCAGTCTCCTCACGCCTGATAGCGTCGACTCCACCACTGCAACAGGTTGATCACCAACAACAGCACGAAGGCGGCCACGAGCATGACCACGCCGATGCCCGTCGCCCCGACGTAGTCGAACTGCTCAAGCTTGATGATGATGAGCAGCGGGGCGATTTCGGTCTTCATCGGCATATTGCCGGCAATAAAATAGACGGACCCGAACTCGCCGATCGCCCGGGCGAAAGCCATGGCAAACCCGGTCAGCAGGGCAGGAAACACAGTAGGAAGAATCACACGCCGGAAAGTCTGCCATCGCGTTGCCCCGAGGCTCGCGGAAGCCTCCTCGATTTCGTGGTCCAGGTCCTCCAGTGCCGGTTGCACCGTCCGAACCACGAAGGGCAGCCCGATCAGCGTCAGGGCAATGACGATGCCCGGCCAAGCGTAGGCTACCTGGATTCCCAGCGGGTCGAGCCAGCGCCCGACCCAGCCAGTGCGAGCATATAGCGTCGTCAAGGCGATGCCGGAAACCGCCGTCGGCAGAGCGAAGGGCAGATCGACGATCGCGTCGATGAACCGCTTGCCCGGGAAGCGATACCGCACCAGCACCCAGGCCACGATCAGGCCGAACACGCCATTCAGACTGGCCGCGATCAGCGATGCCCCGAAGCTCAAGCGGTACGAGGCCAGCACGCGAGGGTCAGCCACGGCCTTGTCCCAAAACTCCGCGAGAGTTATCCACGTGCCGGTGAAAAGCACCAGTCCAGCCAGCGGTATGAGTACCAGCAGGGCCAGATAGAGCAGGGTGAGACCCATGCTCAGCCCAAACCCGGGTAAGACGGATCGCTGTTTCCAGGCGATGCCGTGGCTCACCGGGCAGCTCCATAGATCTGATCAAACGTGCCGCCGTCGGCAAAGTGTACCCGATTGGCCTCGGCCCAGCCGCCGAAGACCTCGTCGATGGTGAACAGCTCCAGATCGGGGAATTGGTGGGCATACTTGGCTTGAGCTTCCGGCGATACGGGCCGGTAGAAGTTCTTGCCAGCCAAGTCCTGACCCACCGGCGAGTAGAGATACTCCAGATACGCCTGCGCGACCTGTCGTGTTCCCTTGTGGTCGACGTTCTTGTCGACCAGGGCCACTGTGGGCTCGGCCTTGATGGCCAGGGGAGGGACGACCAGTTCCACACCCGCTTGGTCGAGTTCTTTGCTGCCCAGCAGGGCTTCATTCTCCCAGTTGATCAGCACGTCGCCGATTTGCCGCTGGATGAAGGTGTTGGTCGATGCGCGGGCCCCGCGATCCAGCACGGGGACGTTACCGAAAACCTGCGCGACGAACTGTTGGGCTTTGGCTTGGGCGGCGGTCACTTCGTCGGCGTGCTGCCCGTCTTTCAGCTTGGCCGCGAAGTCCCGCCCCAGCTCCTGACGCAGCACGAAGCCCCACATGGCCAGGTAGTTCCAGCGAGCCACGCCGGAGGTCTTGGGATTGGGAGTGATGACCTGCACGTCCTCCCGGGCCAAGTCGGACCAGTCCTTGATGTTCTTGGGGTTGCCCTTGCGGACCAGGAAAGCCAGTGTGGAGGAATAGGGAGCGCTGTTGTGCGGCAAGCGACCTTGCCAGTTTTGGGGCAGGAGTCCGCCGTGATCGACCAAGGCGTCAATGTCGAACGCGAGGGCCAGAGTGACCACGTCGGCCTCGAGACCGTCGATCACCGCTCGGGCTTGGCTTCCCGAGCCGCCGTGTGATTGCTGGATGGTTACGGTTTGGCCGGTCTTCTCCTTCCAGTATGCCGCGAAGGCAGCGTTGAATTCGCGGTAGAGTTCCCTTGTCGGGTCGTAGGAAACGTTGAGGAGAGTGATCCCCTGCCCGTTGGTATCGGCGGAGTTCTTCCCGCAGCCGGTTGTCATTCCGAGAATGCCCGTGAGGATCCCACAAGCGACGACGATGCCGATTCTGGTGGTGGACGACACGATGATTGTTCCTTTCAAAGCGGAAGGGGCCGTCGATCCTCCTGGTGCCCCTCGTACGGGGCCGCGGTCCCGATGGCGGCCACAACCCACAGGGCGCGGTGTCTCCCTGAGTTCCATGCTCCCGGGCTGCCTGCAAGGCCTGTGCCGTGGCCGGCGAATGGCCTGTGAGGTGCCGGAATGCGGTGCGGATGCCCCGATGGGGGGGGAGTTCTGGAAATTCCGTGGACTGTGGTTGATTGCCGGCAGTATGTTGCTAGAATAACCGTTAAATATGATGGAGACTGTTGGGATGCCCAAGCATTTGCGGCTCATCGTAGAGGTGTGGCGAGAAGCCTGCCGGCATATCGAGATCGACCGGTCGACCGCGGCGATTGCTGAGCGTTTGGTTACGGCGTTGCCGGTGGGGCGGCTGATGGTGCGGCGGGTGGATCTGGAGCATCTATGCATCGATACGGTGGCGGTGGGTGCGGTGGCGTCTGCGGCGACGGCGGCGGTGTGTCCACGGACTGCCTGTTCGGCGGGGGAGATCAAGGAGCTGACGGCGTGGGAGGCGGAGGGGGTGATCATCAGGCCTGGTGATCGGACGTGGAAAGCCGTTCGCGAGTTACTGCTGCCCGGTGAGATTGAAGAGGACTACTTGATTGGTCCACTGAGGGCGGCCGAGGGTTACGGCGGCGGAGCGCTGATTGTGTTGGCGTCGCCAGCCAGGCGGTTTGAGTCGGCACATGTGGAGCTCTGTGAGGCGCTGCTTGAGCCGTTTTCCGTGGCGTTGGAGAACGATCGACGACTTCATGAGATGGCGGCTTTGCGTGAGGCCGCGGAAGCCGAGGCCCGGGCATTGCTTACCCGCATGGGGCGGAAGCAGTTGCAGGAGGTCGTGGTTGGTGCGGAAGCGGGTTTGCGGGCTGTACTGGAGCGAGTCGAGGTGGTCTGCGCCTCGGATGTTCCGGTGCTGTTGCTCGGCGAGACGGGCACAGGCAAAGAGGTGGTTGCTCGTGCGATTCACTCGCGTTCGCCGCGAAGAGACAAGCCTTTTATTCGGGTGAACTGCGGGGCCATTCCCGGCGAGTTGATCGATTCCCAGCTCTTCGGTCACGAACGCGGCAGTTTCACGGGCGCGGTGGACACGCATCGAGGGTGGTTCGAGCGAGCGGACAAGGGAACGCTGCTTCTGGATGAGATCGGCGAGCTTCCGCCAGCGGCACAGGTTCGGCTTTTGCGTGTCGTCCAGGATGGCTATGTGGAGCGTGTAGGAGGTAAGCAGTCGATCCATGTCGATGTGCGTATCGTGGCGGCAACGCACCGGGATCTGGCGGGCATGGTCCGGCAGGGCGGTTTCCGCGAGGATCTTTGGTATCGGCTGGCGGTGTTCCCGATCGCGATCCCGCCGCTGCGGGAAAGGCCCGAGGATATTGACCCGTTGGCATGCCATTTTGCGGAGAAGGCTGCGACGCGTTTTGGGCTCCCGCTGGTGATGCCCGCGCCTGATGATTTGCGTCTTCTGCGTGAGTACGCCTGGCCGGGCAATGTGCGGGAACTCGGGACGGTCATTGATCGGGCCGCCTTGCTCGGCAATGGGGTACGGTTGGAGGTTGCCAAGGCCCTAGGAGCCGTACCGTCGATCATGGATGCGGGGCCGGTGACCGCACCAGCGGGTTGGGCGGGGGCGACGACCGGGGGGCAGGCATCATCGCCGCCATCCGTGGCCGATGTGGGGCCATCGGTCGGCGGCGAGGACGGCGCGTCGCTCAACGAAGTGACTCGCCAGCATATCGAGCAGGTGCTGATGAAAACCCACGGGCGCATCGAAGGCCCGTTCGGTGCGGCCCGCCGGCTCGGGATCAACCCGCACACGCTTCGCTATCGCATGAGAAAGCTGGGCATCGCCTGGAAGCGGTTCAGGCCGGCAGCCCCGCGACCGTAGCGGCCGACGTGTGTTTCGCCCCACACAAACGAGCCCGGCCCGTTGTCCCGGCGATCTGCACATGGTTGCAGCCAAGATGAACCACGGATGAAGACGGTCGCCGATCCTGAGGCCGCAGGCGCTTTCGCGCAGGTGCTCCGACCATGAGCCCATCACTGAACACAGTTGTTATTGACCTTCCTTATTCACCGTCTCGCCATACTTGGTGCGATACGTGTCGTGCATGGCGGCGATATGGCCGGCCATCGTGGCGCGTTCGGCGACATAGCGCCCGGGAAAAGCCCTTTCCAGCCGCCGGGCCACGTCTTCGACATAGCCAAGGTAAAGCCGGGGCAAGTGCCGCGCGTGCTGCATGGCCATGAGCGCTTGCATGCGGTCCAGGACGGGATTCCAGGCCACGCCTTTGTCGTACAGCAACATACCCGGATACAGTTCGACGAGGTCGCGCAGGACGGCGCGCTGTTCGGCGGTTTGGCTGACGCGCAGAATCGCCTGACCGATGGATCGGGCCGGATCGTAATCCAGAGGATTCCAGGCATAGTCGGCGCAGGTGAGCAGGGGAATGCGATTCGCCTGGATTTCCGTGCACATCGGATTGGACATGTAGCCGTAACACACCTCACCCAGATCGGGATCGCGTCCCGTCAGGGGGCCCAGGTGCATGGTCGGCCGGGCGTCGTTGACGGGGTAATTGTCCCAGATGATGAGGCGATGGCGAATGCGGTTCTTGTAAGATTCGGCACCGCGCCGGCTGATGCTGGCCTTGACGGCGGAGTCGCCCGTCCAGAAGGCGAAGACGTCGGGATGGAGTTGTTCGGCCAGGATGTCGAGGTAAGCAGCGGCGGCGGGGTCCTGCCCGTCGCCCCAATAAAAACAGGGGCAGATGATGAGGTTGGCCTTCGGGTCGCGTGCCCGCAACCGTTCCAGGAACGCATTGGCGAGCCGCGCCTGGCCGGCCGCGTCGATACCCGTGGTGATGTCGTCGAACGTCAGGCCGAACCAGCGCACCCCCAGGGACTGCATCCAGTCGTAATGCTGCCAGAGCGCGTTCTGGTCGTCCGCGTTGGTGTAATCGATCGGCCGTTCGGAGCCGAGGATGGGATTAACGCTCAGACAGAACTCGATCCCGTTCTCCTGGCACGCGCGTACGACCTGCTCGTACGCTTTTTTCTTCTCTTCGGGCAGCGGCTCCCACCAGCGGTTGCGCCCCGGCGCATCCCAGTGGACATTCTCGATGTCGCACATGGATCCTGGGCAGATCATGAGGAAGTTCATCCTGCCCTGAACCAGCGTATCGATCGTCGCCAGGTACCGGTCCGCCGTCCAGTTCCAGCCTTTCGTGCCGCGCAAGGTGAAGCCCGGCGATTCGCCTTCGGGCAAAGGCTCGGGGAAGGGTATTTCCTCGTCCGGAATAGAAACAGAGAACTCATCGAGAAGTGAAGGCGCGTCCGGAAGCTCGTGGCGAGAGCGGGAGACGCCGCACTGCACGAGGGTGAACCACGGCGGCATGCCGATGGGGCCCTCCGGAGCCAGATTGGCGATACGAATGCGGTTCTCGCCGACGCGCACTGCCTCGGCTGGTATCTCGTAGACGCGCCACGCGAAGCCATCGTTGGGAAACCCGTTGGGTCCGGCGAAGAACACTACGTCGTTGAGGGCTATCTCGATCGGACAGGGCGAAGGCATCAGGTCGTGATCGCGACCGAGAAGATGGAGGAAGAGCGGCTGACCGACTTCGTGCCCAATGCGAAACTGGGCCGTCATGACTGACACATCGCCGGCCGCGCTGTCGCTTCCGGGTTGTCGCGCGTAGATGTAGTTCAGATCGGAGCGGCCATAGTTCGTGCTGCCGAAGAGGTGCCGTCCTCCGCCGTCGAAGTCCGTGCCGGCCATCCGGGCAATAGGCCTTGCCGCTGCGGCGGCGCGGCCGCGGGGGAGGAGAGGTTTCAGGAAGATATCCTTGAACTGTACCGTCATGGGTTCGCCCGATCGCAGTTGCAGTCCAAGCATTCCCCGAAGGTCGAAGTGTCCTGCCTCCCGATCGATTAGCTCGGAACACTTCACCCCGTTTATCCGCAGGATGACATGCTGCCCTCTGGCCGTGATGTGATAGTCGTTCCATTCCCCGGCCGGTTTCATGGTGCAGGTGTCGCCGAGATCGGTGGCCTCGCGGTGTCCAGAGGCATCGATGACCGTCTTTGTGCCGTTGGCGGTGAGCAACTCGGGACCCTGGCGCGTGTGCAGTTCGTCGCAGACGCCGCCGAGATAGGAACCGCTCTGATAGATATCCGCCTGGTAGCCGATCGCCAGGCCATCCGGCCGGATCACGCTGCGGAACTGAACGCCCGAGTTGCAGCCATTCCCGGTGACGCGGAATTTGAGCTTCAGTTCAAAGTCCGCCACGTCGCCTCCCTGCCATACGATGAACTGGTTCGACCGGCAGGGATGTTCGGCGGTCGACTGCCCGGTGATGGCTTTGTCGCGCACCGACCAGTAGCTCATGTCCAGTGCGTTCCAGCCCTCCAGCGACGTGCCGTCAAAAAGCGAACGGAACTCGGCGGCGTTCGCGCTGCCGGCCAGCAACACGACGAGGGCAATGACCAGACGATGACGCTTCATGGGAACTCCTTCACTTACGCAGCCCCGGGCGGCCTGGTGCCTGTCTCGCGCCCGATGCGGCACACGGGGTGGTCTCGCATTGCCCGTATCGGCCGGTTCTCGCCATGGTCAATCTACCGCTCAGCCGGCCGCGGCGGCAAGCCCACCAGGCAAATGCTACGCCCGATCAGGATCAGGATAACGACCAGACGAGGCGGGGGAACGGCGGCGGGGGCAGGGTTTTCGAGCCTGAAAGGCTCGTTCCATCAGCCCAGGCCGAAGGCATGGGAACCCGATCGCGCCACCGTCGTCGGCCCTGAAAGGGCCGTTCAGCCTGTCCAGCAACGACGAAATGGCGTCTGATCCCATTCCTGGTTCGCGTTCGATATGTCTCCGCGCGCTCGAAATCGCTTACGTCGCTTGCGGGGACGGTTTGCGGCGGTGGTAGATGATGCGATGGGCGTGCCGGCCGAGGATGGCGGAGATCAGGTCCGTGCCCCGGGCGTCGATCAGGCCGAACAACACGCCGACCATGGCGATGCTGGCCCCAACAATGAAGCCGCCCAGATGCGCCCAATGGGCCACGCCGTCCGCGGCATCGAGCAGCGTGGCCAGCACGTCGAAAGCGATATAGAACAGCACCACCAGCCAACCGGGCCAGGCGAAGAGCTTCTGGTGCAGGCGGAAGCCCCATAACAGCCCGAGCCGAAGCCAGACCACCATGTGCGTCTTGTGGATGGGGAAGAGCACGAGGTACATCCCCGCCAGGCCCATGATCGCGCCGGAGGCCCCCAGGTTGGGGTGCAATGGTTCATCAGCGCTGGCGGCCATCTGAAACGCGGCGGCCCCGATGCCCAGGATGGGATAGATGATCCCGGTGGCAATGTTGCCAATCAGGCCGTTGACCCGCGAGCCCAGCACGATGAGAAACAGCAGATTCCCCGCCAGATGGATCAAGCCACCGTGCAGCAGGACGTGCGTCAGGAGCTGATAAGGATGAAACCGGGCCAGGCCGATCTCCTCCGGCGTGAGGTTCGCGACGAGTGCGGCCGCTTCCTCCTCCGTCAATTCGGGTTCCTCCGGGGAAGCGTTCTCCGCCAGCGGCTCAGCCGGCCGGTCGGCGTACTCGTACTCGTCGGTGAAGTCGAGGACGTACTCCGAGGGATTGAACTGGCCCGCCCAGAGCATGAGCTTGACCGAACTGTCCGGATTGAACCAGCCCAGGTAGATCACCGAGAAGAACCAGAAGCTCACCACCGTGGTGAGAATGGCGATCGCCCGGATGGTGTACGGCTTGGCGGTCCCGAAGGCTTCGGAGGCCACGGGATAGATGCCAAAACGGATGATCCAGCTCACCGCGCTGACCAAGCGTTCGGCGGTGGCGGCGACCTCGTCCAGGTTGTGGTCCATGGTGGTCAGCAAGGCCCGCCCCGTCTTCAGGTCTATGCCGCACGCGACGCAGATCCGCACCCGCGAGGGATACTGCTTGCCGCAGGAGGGGCAGACGGGGCCGTCGGCCTTGTCGTCCGCGCCCGCTTCCACGGCCCGGCCGGAGACCATATCTCTTTCACTGGGCAGCTCCACCGTCTCGCCGTCGGCCAGGTCGGCCAGTCTGAGCAGACCGTCATCGAACGCTTCGGCGGCGAAGGCCTCGGGGACCTCGGGGGCGGCCGAAGCGACGGAGGCGGACGCCGCGGGCGAGGAGGCACGCCCCGCGAAACTCGAGGGGCGGTGCGATGCCGCGGCCGTGTTGGTGACGTCGAAGGCGTCGACGAACTTGAACTCGCAATCGCCGATGCGTACGAAATCGCCGTCGGTCAGCAGCCGGGCGTCCTCGATCCGCTCGTCGTTCACGTGGATGCCGTTACTGCTGCCGGCGTCCTCGATCCGCCAGCCGTCGTCGTCGTGCAGGAGGCGGCCATGCCGGCGGGAGACGCGCGGATCGAGCAGGCGCAGATCCTGATCCTCCATCTTGCCGACGTTGATGGGGCCGGGGCCGGCCAGAAAATACTGTGTGCCGGGCGCCAGGGGCCCGCCGATGAGTCGCAGGCAGACGGACTGATGGGCCTGCGTGGCCGGCGTCCCCGGCGCGACCACGCGAATGCGCCCCTTGCAACGCGGACAGCGGCCTTTGCCCCCCGCCTGGGCGGCCGGTACTTCCAGACGCTTACCGCAAGAGCATCGAATGGCGATCATGGCACTCCTGGCCTGCAAGGGGTCCCGAATCAGCCGCACCTTGGTC
>JAAYDF010000209.1 GCA_012729395.1 Phycisphaerae bacterium | reverse complement strand
GTGGCACTGCTCTGTGAGCAGTGCGTGCGTGTGAAGTGTGGTCTGGTACGTCGCTGGCGCTCCGCGGGACCCGGCGCTTGCGCTTCGGGCTCGTTGGGGTGGGCCCATGTGGCGTCGCGTTCGTCGGAGTGCGTCGCGCTCGTCGGGGTGCGTTGCGTTCGTCGGGGTGCGTTGCGCTCGTCGGGGTGCATGGCGTTCGTCGGGGTGCGTTGCGCTCGTCGGGGTGCAGGGCGTTCGTTGGGGTGCATCGGGCTGGTTGGTTGTGTCGAATCGCCGGCCGAATACCCGAACAGAACCCGATATTCATCATCCGGGGCGGGGCTGTCAGTATGGCATGGTCGGAGCTGTGCCTGCCGGGGTGGCACGGTCCCGGAGCCCCCAAGAGCACTTCCGCGTCAGAGCTATCGTTATTATTGGCAAAGGGTTGAGTTTGTTCTGGCGGAGCTTTGAGGTTCTGGCATTTCGGATGCTTGAGGGTGTAGGGCTGTTGGAGATCCCCTGTCATAAATGCAGACCGGGGCGGTGGTGGCTTTGAGCCCTGGCAGCGGTAGCTTTGAGGAGACAATCAGCGATGGCAGTGAAACAACTGGCGTTCGACGAAGAGGCACGTAACGCTTTGCTGGTCGGCGTGGAGAAGCTGGCCCGGGCGGTCAAATCGACCCTGGGCCCTCGCGGCCGCAATGCGGTGATCGACAAGGGCTGGGGCAGCCCGACGGTTACCAAAGACGGCGTGACCGTGGCGGAGGAAGTGGACCTCAAGGACAAGTTCGAGAACCTGGGGGCCAAGCTGGTCAAAGAGGCGGCCAGCAAGACCAGCGACGTGGCCGGCGACGGCACGACCACGGCGACGGTGCTGACCGAGGCGATTTACCGCGAAGGCCTCAAGAACGTGATTGCCGGCGCGGACCCCATGGCCCTGTGCCGGGGTATTCGCAAGGGGGTCGCGGCGGCCCTGGCCGATCTGGCCAAGCTGGCCAAGCCCATCAAGGTGTCCAACAAGCAGGATCTGATCAGCGTCGGGGCCATCTCGGCGAATAACGACCGGGCGATCGGCGAACTGCTGGCCGAGTGCTTCGAGAAGGTCGGCAAGGACGGGGTCATCACCGTCGAGGAAGGCAAGAGCGCCGACACCTATTACGACCTCGTCGAGGGCATGCAGTTTGATCGGGGCTTCCTCAGCCCGCACTTCGTGACCGACCAGGACGCGATGGAATGCGTGTTGTCCAAGGCCTTCGTACTCATTCACGAGGACAAGATCGCGAGCGTGACCAAGCTGGTGCCGCTGCTGGAGAAGGTGGCCAAGGCCAAGCGCCCGCTGCTGATCATCTCCGAAGACGTCGAGGGCGAAGCCCTGGCGACGCTGGTGGTCAACAAGATGCGGGGGATCCTGGAGATCTGTGCGGTCAAGGCGCCGGGTTACGGCGACCGCCGCAAGGCGATGCTCCAGGACATCGCGATTCTCACCGGCGGCAAGTGCCTGACGAAGGACTTGGGTATCGACCTGGAGAGCGTGGCGATCACCGACCTGGGCCAAGCCAAGAAGGTCATCGTGGACAACGACAACACCACGATTATCGAGGGTGCGGGCAGCACCAAGGAGATCCAGGCTCGCGTCGAGCAGATTCGCCGCGAAATCGAAATCACTACCAGCGACTACGACCGGGAGAAGCTGCAGGAGCGGCTGGCCAAGTTGTCGGGCGGCGTAGCCCAAATCAACGTCGGGGCCGTGACGGAGACCGAGTTGAAGGAGAAGAAGGCCCGGATTGAAGACGCGTTGCACGCGACGCGGGCGGCGATCGAGGAAGGGATTGTGCCCGGCGGCGGCGTGGCCCTGGTGCGGTGCATTGCCGCGCTGGATGGTGTGAAGGCCTCGGGCGACGAGAAGACGGGTGTGGAGGTCTTGCGGCAGGCGTTGTCGGCTCCGCTGCGGCAGATTGCGACCAACGCCGGGCGAGAAGGCGGCGTGGTGCTCGCCAAGGTCCAGAGCAAGAATGGATCGTTTGGCTACAACGCGGACACGGACACTTTCGGCGATCTGCTGAAGGATGGGGTGATCGACCCGGCCAAGGTGGTACGGGTGGCGTTGGAGAACGGCAGCAGCGTGGCCCGCGTGCTGCTGAGCACGGACTGTGTGGTAGCCGAGAAGCCCAAGGCCAAGGATGAAGGCGGCCCGCCCGGCGGCGGCATGGATGAGATGGGTGGCATGGGCGGCATGGGCGGCATGGGTGGAATGGGTGGAATGATGTGATGCGACGGGTCCGCGAGCAGCGACGGCATGGCTGTGGGCCGCGGGCGTGTCGATGTTGAACTTGATATTCGCACGTTGGGAAACACAGGATTTGCCCCAGGCGGGCAGTTGGATTTCAGGAGAGTGAACCGATGGCAAAGGTAAACATCAAGCCCCTGGATGACCGCGTTCTGGTCGAGCAGTGTCAGGCGGAAGAGAAGACGGCCGGCGGAATCGTGTTGCCGGACACCGCCAAGGAGAAGCCGCAGCGGGGGAAGGTGGTCGCGGTGGGGACCGGCAAGCTGATGGACAGCGGGCAGCGAGGGAAGATGAGCGTGAGTGTCGGGGACGAGATCTTCTACGGCAAGTATGCCGGCTCGGACGTCGAGGTGGACGGGCACAAGTATGTGATTCTGAAGGAAAACGACATCCTGGCGGTTATCGAGCGCTAAGCAGCGGCGCTTCAGGAAGCGAGGAAGATTCATGGCCAAGCAGATGATGTTTGACGACACCGCCCGCCAGGAGATCCTGCAGGGGCTCTCGAAGTTGGCGGCGACGGTGAAGGTGACGTTGGGTCCGACGGGCCGCAACGTGATCCTGCAGAAGTCCTTTGGCTCACCGCGGGTGACCAAGGACGGCGTTACGGTGAGCAAGGAGATCGAGTTGCCCGAGCCCTTCCAGAACATGGGGGCGAAGATGGTCAACGCGGTTGCCAGCAAGACCAGCGACGTGGTGGGTGACGGGACGACGACGGCGACGGTTCTGGCCGAGGCGATCTACCGCGAGGGCCTCAAGAACGTGACCGCGGGAGCCAACCCGATGGCCTTGAAGCGCGGGATTGACGGTGCGGTGCAGGCGGCCGTCGAGAGCATCCGCAGCCAGGCGGTCAAGGTGAAGGGCGACGACATCGCCAAGGTCGGGACGATCAGCGCCAACGGCGACGCCGAGGTTGGGCAACTGCTCGCCCAGGCACTCGAAGAGGTCGGCACTGAAGGGATTATCGAAATCGAGGAAGGCAAGAGCCTCCAGACGGAGAAGGAAGTGGTCGAGGGGATGCAGTTCGACAAGGGCTACATCTCGCCGTACTTCATGACCAACCCGAACACGCTGGAGTGTGTGCTCGAGGATGCGTACATCCTGATCCACGAGAAGAAGCTGTCAAACCTTCGCGATCTTATTCCGCTACTTGAGAAGCAGGCGACGACGGGGCGTCCGCTGCTGATCATTGCGGAGGACGTCGAGGGTGAGGCGTTGGCGGCGCTGGTGGTGAACAAGCTGCGCGGCGTGCTGAATGTCTGTGCGATCAAGGCGCCGGGTTTTGGCGATCGGCGCAAGGCCTTGCTGGGCGATATCGCCATCCTGACCGGCGGGAAGCTGATCAGCGAAGATCTGGGTGTCAAGCTGGAGAACGTGCAGCTCGATGATCTGGGCCGGGCGAAGAAGATCGTGGTGGACAAGGAAGCGACGACGATCATCGAGGGCGCGGGCAAGAAGGCCGACATCAAGGGCCGTTGCGACCAACTCCGCTCGATGATCGAGAAGACGACCAGCGATTACGACCGCGAGAAGCTTCAGGAGCGGCTGGCCAAGCTGACCGGCGGGGTGGCGATCATCCGGGTCGGCGGGGCGACCGAGGCGGAGGTCAAGGAGCGCAAGGACCTGGTTGATGACGCCTTCCACGCGACGCGTGCGGCGGTGGAAGAGGGCGTGGTGCCCGGCGGCGGCGTGGTGTTCCTGCGGGCCATCGAGGCGGTGAAGAAAGCGGCCGCGAAGGTCGAAGGCGACGAGCGGATCGGTTACGAGATCGTCCGACGGTCGCTGGAAGCCCCGGCCCGGCAGATTGCCGACAACAGCGGCCGGGACGGCGGGGTCATCGTGTCCGAGATCCTCGAGCGCGGCGGCAAGCCGGGCTACGACGCCCGCACCGGCGAGTTTGTGGACATGTTCAAGGCTGGGATTATTGATCCGGCTAAGGTGGCACGGACGGCCCTGGAGAACGCGGCCAGCGTGTCGGGCCTGATGTTGACCACGCAGGTGCTCTTGACCGACCTCAAGGACGATGAGAAGGAAGTCGCCGGCGCGGTGCGCTGAGCGTGCGGACAAGGTTGCGAGGAGCCGATGCCACACCATCCGTGTGGCATCGCTCTTCGTGGACATCGCTCGATGAGTGGTCCGGATGGCGGGTAGGTCTTGCGTGTGGCGCTGCTCTGTGAGCGCTGCGTGAGTGTGTCGTCTGGTACGTCGCTGACGCTCCGCGGGGCCCGGCGCTCGCGCTTCGGGCTCGTTGGGGTGGTCTCGTGCGAGTCGCGTTCGGGCTCGTTGGTGTGGTCTCGTGCGGGTCGCGTTCGGGAAGTCGGCACGAGCGGATCCGAGATTGGAGATCTCGGATTGCAGATTGGAGATTGCAGACTGGAGATCTCGGATTGGAGATCTCAGATTGCAGAGCCGTGTGGCGCTGCTCTGTGAGCGGTGTGTGCGTGTGAAGCGGCGTCTGGTACGTCGCTGACGCTCCGCGGGACCCGGCGCTCGCGCTTCGGGCTCGTTGGCGTGGTCTCGTGCGAGTCGAGTTCGGGAAGTCGGCACGAGCGGATCCGAGATTGGAGATCTCGGATTGCAGATTGGAGATTGCAGACTGGAGATCTCGGATTGCAGATTGGAGATTGCCGATTGGAGATTAGGTGTCGGTTGTTGTGGTCAGGGCTGACGAGGTATTCGTAGCGAGATGCCGGTGGCGACGAAGCGCGATTATTACGAAGTGCTGGGCGTCTCGCGCGAGGCAGGCCCGGACGAGATCAAGAAGGCCTACCGCCAGGCGGCCCTGAAGTATCATCCGGACCGCAACCGCGAGGATCCTGGTGCCGAGGCCAAGTTCAAGGAGGCGGCCGAGGCCTACGAGGTGCTCTCCGACGAGCAGAAGCGTCGCCGGTACGACCAATACGGGCACCAGGGGTTGACCGGTGCGGGGATCCACGACTTCAACGGCATGGGTGTCGAGGACATCTTCTCGATGTTCAACGACATCTTTGGCGGGTCGATGTTCGGCGGCGGGCGGCGGAGTCGGCGGGCGGGTGCGGATCTCGAGATGGAGATTGCCATCTCGCTGGAGGAAGTGGAGCAGGGAGCGGAGAAGACCATCGAGTTCGACCGCAACGAGCCCTGCGAGCGATGCAGCGGCAGTGGCGGCGAGCCGGGCAGCCAGCGGCGGAACTGCCCGACGTGTGGCGGATATGGGCAGGTAGAGCAGAGTACCGGTTTCGGGGCGTTGTTCGGTCGTGTGGTGACCGTGTGTCCGAACTGTCGGGGCAAGGGTACGGTGGTGTCCACGGCCTGCAAGCACTGTCGCGGGACGGGGCGGCAGCGTGGGCATCGGGTGTTGTCGGTGAAGATCCCGGCGGGGATCCAGGATGGGCAGGGCATTCGTGTGGCCGGCGAGGGTGAGCCGGGCGAAGGCATGCCCGGCGATCTGCATTTGTATGTGCGGGTCGGCCAGCATCAGTTCTTCGAGCGGCGAGGCGATGACCTGCTTTGTCGGGTGCCGATCTCATTCACGCAGGCGGCTTTGGGTGCCCGCGTGGAGGTGCCATCGCTCAACGGGCGTGTCGAGGTGACGGTTCCACCGGGGACGCAGCACGGCCAGATGTTCCGGCTGGCGGGTAAGGGTTTACCCAATCTGCGTTCCCGGCGGCGAGGCGACGAAATCGTGCAGGTATGGATCGAGGTGCCGACGAAGCTCAACAAGCGGCAGGAGCAGCTACTGCGTGAATATGCGGCCAGCGAGGACCGATCCGTCCTGCCGCAATCGCAGGGCTTCTTCGAGAAGCTGGCGGAGTTTTTCTCTAAGTCGAGTAAGGAGCAGAACGGTCGCCAGGAGAGTTGATGGCCGATGAGCAAGAAGCACAAACACGTGGTGATGCCGACGGAAGAGGAGATGGCCCGGTACGGTGGCCAGGGCGGTGGTGAGGGAGTCTCGGCGGGGGGATCTCCGGATGGGGAAGCGCAGAGCCCGGTGTCTCCGGAGCCGCCGACCGACCAGGCTAACCAACCTGCCGAACCTTCACCGACCACGGACCAGGGTGAGACCCTGGAGCAGTGGAAGGAGAAGTACCTGCGGGCACGGGCCGACCTGGCCAACTACCAGCGGCGTAGCGAGAAGGATCATGCGGAGTCGTTGCGTTACGCGTATGCCGGCTTGGCGCGGGCTCTGCTGCCGGTGCTTGACGATCTGGATCGCGTGCTGGAGGCGGGCGAGGCTCACGGGGACAACGCGCAGGCGATTCTCGCAGGCGTGAAGCTGGTGCGTGAGAACTTCCTCAAGATTCTCGGCGAGTTTCATGTGGAGCGGATCGCCGCGGCGGGCGAGCCGTTCGACCCGCAGGTGCACGAAGCCATGATGGAGCAGCCCTCTGCCGAGCACGCCGAGCGGATGGTCTTGCAGGAGCTGGCCAAGGGCTACCGTTTGTACGAGCGCATCCTGCGCCCGGTGAGAGTGATCGTTTCGCGGCCGGCCGAGCCGGGTGCGTAGCGGAGGAGTCGCGTCATGCCGACGTATGAATACGAGTGCGGTGCCTGTGGGCATCGGTTCGAGCTGTTCCAGTCGATCACCGCCAAGCCGATCAAGAAATGCCCGGCCTGCCAGCGGGCCAAGGCGAAGCGGCTGATCAGTGCCGGGGCGAGCATCATCTTCAAGGGCGGTGGCTTCTACCAGACGGACTACCGCAGCGAAAGCTACAAGAAGGCCGCCAAGGCCGAGAAGGAGGCCGCTTCCGGCGGCGGGAAGAAGGAGAGTGCGTCGGGCGGATCGTCAAGCAGCGCGTCGACCGGCAGCAACGGCAGTGCGAGTAGCGGCGGCGACAAGAAGAAGTAACCCCCGTCCGGATCAATGCGTGACGGGCCTATGATGACGCCCGAATGGCCGGTCCATGAGCAGGTCTGAGACGAGCGTTTCGGCGGCGATCCGATGCATGATGGGAAGGGGTGAGTACCATCAACCATGCCCACGCTTGAATGTCCCACCTGCGGCAAACGGGTCACCTACGCCACACGCGAGGAGGTACCCTTTCGGCCTTTCTGCTGCAAGCGCTGCAAGCTCATTGACCTCGGCAAGTGGCTCAATGAGGAATACCGCATCACCGAGGAGCTTGCGGAACCGATCGAACCCTCTTCCGACAAGAGAGGCGCCCCGGAAGACGACTTGGACCGTGCCGGGTAACCGATCAGACCGCAATGTATGACTTCTGCGTGACCGCCTCGCCCTCCACACATCCTCCAGCGTCAGCCGCACGCGCGTTTCACCGGGGTGATCGTCCCTGAGGTTTGCGTTATCGGGTGATTGCTCCTGCTGGTATGTTGGGTCGGTATTCACGGCGCAACGGCGCTCGCATGCCTGTGTGTTTCGCCCCCTGCCTGCGGCGAACGGGCTCAATGGGGGGCGGGGCGAGTCCGGCTCTGTGCAAGCGACCTTTTTTGTGGCACACTGGAGGTCACCATGGACGAGCCGTCGCGGTCATCGAAGAGCGAGCCCTCCGGGTGCGAAGGTGCCGAGGAGCAATGCCTGTTCTGCGGGAAGCCGGTATCCGGCTGCCGGGATGCGGTGTGCCCGCACTGTGGTCGGCCCGTGGCACCGCCCGGGCGGGGCAGTCTCGCGGGTATGCCTCGCACGCTCACCCAACCTTCCGTCCCCACACTATTCGATCTCGGCGAGGCCATCCCGGTGCAATGGGCACTGCGCTGCACGAAATGCGACTATGACCTCACCGGCCTCATCGAGCGGCGATGCCCCGAATGTGGGCAGCGATTTCGGCCTCGCGAGACCTGGCTCGCCAATCGGAAGGCTTCCGCTGAGCGAAAGTTCGTTTTTACCCCAAGCAGCGTCAGCGCGCTCGTGCTAGGTGTGCCGCTTGCGGTGTCCTTGCTGGTCCTTTGTCCCGAGGTGATCCTGGTGCTCATCATACCGTGGGTCGTCACCGAAGTGGCTTGCATGTGTTGGGGTGTGGGCTCGACTGAGCGGTGGGTCGTCCGCGCAGCCGTGCTCGCGGTTTTGCTCTTCCTCATCCTGCTGCCCTGACCGTGATCGTGTCTCGCCCTTCGGAGGTGCCCACAACTCGCCCGAATCGGTAGTGGTGTTGCTCTCCGCCGCGGCCGAGGGAGGCGGGTGCTACACTGGTTCGTGAAGCGATCTGGCAACACAATCTGAACCACGGATAGGGCTTCAGTGGCCGAGGGCGTAGATGCGTGCCGACCGCAGGTAGAACCTGAGGCGGATCTTGCGGCCGGCGAGTTCCGTACCGTCGCGCTTCTCCCATCGCAGCTCGATGCGCGTGTCGTCCACCGCTCGCAGTACGCATTTGTCGTACTCGTAGCCGGGGATCGTGCGGTCGGCCTCGTCGCGAAGCTCGACGGCGACGTATGCCTGGTTGAAAAGCCCCTGCCCGGCCGGGGCGGACGCGTTGAGCAGGAGTGTTCGGGCGGGCATTTCGATCAGGCGGCTCGATAACTCGGCGTTGGACCGTGCCCCGATCGAGGCTACGCGATACTCGGGCAATCCCATGACTTGCCCGGCGATCCAGAACAGCATTTCTTTGCCGAACCACATCGGCGTCATCTTCACGGCGTAGGGTGCTTGGCCCTGCGCGGCGACCGATCGCCAGGGTCGCTGCCAGCGGATGCCATCCGCGCTCGTCCACCACTCGCAAGTCAGGTGCGGGCCGTGCTTGGCCGGCACGAGCGGGCTGGCGGCGTAGAGATTGGCGACGCCGAGGTAGCGGTCGGCGTAATGGAAGGGCTGCATCCGGTAGAACTCGATGTCCGGCGGGTCGTTGGTGTCCGGGGTGATCATGCCGTCAGGGCCGGCCTCGTGGACCTGTTCCCAGTGTACGCCGTCCTGGCTGGTGCGTATGGAGAGGACGCGGCGCCGCTCTCGGCCGATGTTGTCGGCGTGCGGTTTATTGAACGCCTCCTGGGTGACCTGGGCGGTCAGGAATCTGCCGGTGCGTGCGTCCCACATGCCGCCGAACGCGTCGTGCTCGGTGTACAGAGGTTCGTCGGATAGCGGCCGCCAGGTCAGTCCGTCCGGACTGGCGAATCCCCACAGGGCATGGCCTTCTTCGGGTCGCGGGTGTCGGCTCCAGGTGAAGAAGAAGATCTGCCGGGCGGCTTGTTGGTATGCAATCATGGATTCGATGAGCCAAGGGCCTTGCGGATTGCGAAGGACCTCCTGCCATTGGGTGACGTGGTAGCCGTCGGGTGTTGTGCCGCGAAAGACCTGCCAGTTGAAGGTTCTCGGTTCTGTGCCTGCCTCCTGGTGAGTGCAGGCGTAGACATGGCAACCGCCGGTGTCGATCGGCACGGAGCCCAACGGGTGATAGGCGGAGATGGGCCGGCCCGCGCCGACCTGTGCGATCGCCGCCTCGGTCGGTTCGATCCGGCCGAGTTGCTGAAGCGGGTTCGCCTCGTAAATGAGCATGCCGGATGGGCTGACCGCGTCTTCCGGCTGCATGAAGACCAGCAATGGCTCGAAACCGGCCGTCGCCGCCGGAGCCGCCGCACATGCCAGGACGCAGAGGATGGAGCGCATCGTGTGGGTCATGATCGTGTCTCCTCGAGGCCGTCGAATCGCCCTGTCATCCTACCGCCGCGCATTGCGGATCACGAGCCGCGGGCGTCGATCCACGCCGGTTGGGCTCGTGTGCTTCTCGCGGCGACGATCATACGTGACGCAGGCCGACCATCTTCGACAGGGCGTGCAGAGCCCTCCCGAGGGTCATGGGCGGCGGGGTGGTGGTATTGTGGTGCAGGATGATGATGGTCTGATCATCGTCGGGCGGGGCGTGATCTCGCCAGGCATCGAGGCGTTCGATCAGTCGCGGCCCCAACTCATCCGTCGGTAAAGGCCCGAGCTCGCGGAGGATGGCGAGCAGACCGTCCTCACCTGGCATCTCGTTTTGAGGCGATCTGGCTTCAATCAGGGCGTCTGTGTAGATCACCACGATGTCGTCGTGTTCGAGCTTGACGGCGAACTGGTGGTAGTCGGTCGGCTCGATGATACCCAGCGGCAGGTTGGATACGCGATGCAGGCGATAGGTACCCTTGGCGTTGCGGATCGACGGACCGGGATCGGGTGTGCTCGGTTCGAGCGGCTGCCATCGCCCAAGTCGCCGGCTGTACCAGATCGGTCGCGGGTGCCCGGCGTTGCAGACGATCAGGTGCTCGGTGGGCGCGAAATACGTCGCCAGCAGGCCGGTCGCGAAACAAGCGGACGCCGAGTAGCTGGTGAACTCGCGGTTGACGGCTCGGGCGAATCGCGTCTGGTCGAGCAGGTTGATGTGTTTGCGCATCAGGCGGCGAAGCCACTTGGCGATGTGGTCCATGTCCGGGCCGTGCCCGCTCACGTCGGCGACGGCGAGACGAGTGACGCGGCCCGATCCGCAGGTCGAGAAGTAGTAGATATCTCCGCCCGCGCTGCCGGTGCACGGCCGAGAGTCGATCCACACATCCAGCCCCGGGGCCGACAAGGATTGGCGCAGAGATTGGTTGCCGCCGATGATCTCCATGCAATGCATCTCATGACTGATCGGCGGCGAAGCGGAGGTCGTGTTGGTATCCAGCGTGCTGGCCATAGCTGCGTCTTCCGACGGCGGGATTATACCCTGAACTTGGACGATGGGTACCGGCGTGATCATCCTCTCGGCATGCGTTCGCTATAATCGCCCTTATCGTGGGATCCCGCGGCCGGTTTGTCCTTTGCGGAGGCTCTGAAGTGACTCGACGCTCGCGTGCCCGCTCGTCTTGTTGGTCGGGATCGGCTGGTCTGGTTGTTCTGGCTGCCGTTCTGTCGGTTGCCCCCGCGGCATTGGCGGACGAAGAGCCGCCCACCGCCCGAGCCCGGTGGATCTGGTCGCCTGTCGAGCCGGCCGCGCCTCGCAATCGCTTCACCTACTTCCGCAAGGTGGTCGATCTGCCGGCCGTACCCGCGGACGGCACGCTGCGTTTCGCCGCCGACAGCAACGCGCGGATCTGGGTCAACGGGCACCTCGTGCGGCGCAAGGTGACCCGCTACCACGAGCAGCACATCACCGCCGAAGTGATCCACGCCGGCCCCTTCCTCCGGCCCGGCCGCAATGTCGTTCTCGTCCTGCATCACAACTGGGGCGACATTGTCACCTTCCAGCGGACCGCCAACGTGCACGCGGGGCTGTACGTCTCGGCCGACTGGGTGCGCAGCGACGCCTCGTGGCAGTGCATCCGGGCCCCGGAGTTCCGCGAACACGATCGCCAGATCATCGGCGTGATCAAGCACGCGCGCATTCGCTACCCAATTATCGTGGAGGGATCGCGGGTGTGGCCGGGCGATCCGCACAGCCCGGACTTCGACGATAGCTCGTGGCTGTCGGCAACGGTGGTGGAGAACGGTCCTTGGCCTGCCGTGCCCGGGGATGTGGAGACGCCGGGGCAGCGCGAGCACGCGGTCGGTCCGCTGGCCGTGCTCGCCGCCGGTCAGCTTGAACCCACGTTGCCCCTCTCGGAAGATCCACTGTCTATCGCGGCTGGGATCCGCGCCGCCCGATACCTTCCGCGGGATCGCGACCGGCACGAAGCGGAACGGCTGATCTTAGGCCACCCCATCACCTTGAACGGTGCTGCCGGCGAATCACGATACATCACCTTTGACTTTCATCGCCCGGTGCACGGCTACCCATTCCTGAAGCTCGCCGACGCGACCGCGGGCGTGGTCGTGGACTTCGGCTACGGGGAGCTGGCCCGGTCCATCTACAGCGGCGAGTTCCACGTTGACCAGACCGGCTGGTTGAATCCCGAGGGCGTGGTCGGGCCGGGTTATGCCGATCGGTACATCACGCGAGCAGGCTCGCAGGAGACCGAGATTCCCGACGAGCGGACCGCCCGCTGGCTGACGCTGCACGTGCACTTTCGCGAGGCCGGCCGATTGGTCATCGATGGCCTTGGTATGGTCAAGTCGCAGTACCCCATCGAGCCGATCGGCAGCTTCTCCTGCGGCGACGAGCGCATCGACCGGATCGTCAAGCTCTGTTTGATCCACGCGGAGGTGACGATGAGCGACACTTACGTGGATACGCCTGGGCGGGAAGATGGGCAGTGGATCGAAGACGCCCGGCCGCGGGCGATCCTGTCCGCGCGGTGGTTCGGCGATACGCGGCTGCGTGATCTGATGATCCGCACGCTGGCGGAGGGACAGTTCGAGAACGGCAATCTGCATCCCTTCGCGCCGAGCAACTATCCGGCCGGGCCGGCCGGGTACGACTGGAGCGTGCAGTGGGTGGCCATGCTGTGGGATGATTACCAGTGGTCGGGCAACACCCAGCTCGCTCGGCAGTACTGGCCGCACTTGTGCCGCTATTGGGATCACACCCTGTCGCTGGTGGATGAGGAGGGCATCTGGCGGACCAACTACGTCTTCGCCGACATTCGCGTGGGTGTGCACTGCGCGTCGCCGCGGCAATCCAGCGGGTTGGTGACGCCGTGGATGATCGAGCGGCTGCGCTGGTCGGCGGAGCTGGCTGAGGCGCTTGGCGAAGGCGAACGCGCGGCACGATGGCAGGCGACGGCGGACCGGATGGCCGAGGCGTTCCGTCGTTATCACCTCGTTCCCGCGGCCGATGGCCTGCCCGCCCACGTGGGCGACCGGTTCGATCCCGAAGATCCGCAAGCCGAGCGCGGCTACAGCCAGGCGGGACAGACGGTGGCAGTCACGGCGGGCCTGCTCACACCGCAAGAGGCTCTGGCCACCCTGGAATACGCGTTCCCGCCGCCGGATGGCTCGCCGCCGCGGGGCGTGGCCCGCTGGAACAACCCGACCTACGGTTACCGCGTGCTGCGGGCGCTGTCGCACGCGGGGCTCGAGCAGCGGGCGGTGGCTCATCTGATCGAACGTTACAGCCCGTACTTGCCCGGCCATCCGTGCAATCCGATCCCGCTGGTGCTGCAAGGCCCGTACGGCGGGCCGTTGCCGGAGTACTGGATCAGCCGTGAGGATCTCCGGCTCAAGCCGGGCCAACGGTGCCCGACCCAGCCGGAAGACGAGACCGGCTCGCACGGTTGGGGGGCTTTGCCGCTGCTGTGGATGCATGAGTCATTGCTGGGCGTCACGGTGACGGCACCGGGCGGCGGGCATATCCGCATCGCTCCCGCGACCGGCGGGCTGCCGTTTGTGGCTGGCCATACGGGGACACCCAAGGGTACCGTGTGGGTCTCTTGGGATCCGCAGCCTTGGCGGCTGGAGATCTCGCTGCCGCCGGGAGTGACCGCCGAGTTGATCCTGCCGGAACCCTGCCGAGGCCGACCGGTGCGCATCCCCCAGAGCGCTGGCCGCGTACAGGCCAGCGGACCCGATCAGTACCTGCTCGAAGGCGCGGGCACCTACGTGTTCGGGCCGTGAGGGGTAACCGGGCTGCACGCATGGCAGAGCCGTGATCGTGCGGTGGGGAACAGCCGTAATCGTGAGGGGGGGGAAAGCTGCGATCCCGAGGCGGGGGGCCGATCTACTGAGGACCGACTCAACTTGTTGATCACAGGACCGACTCAACTCGTTGATGGGTGTGCCCGTGCGTATGGGACGAACAGCAACAAGTCGCCTTCGAGCATTTCACGCAGTGTCGTCGCCGCCTCTGGTGGCTGGCGAACCCGGGAAGAATGGGCCGGTCGCCACAGGGGGCGACCGCTACGATGGGTCGTGAAGCGCTTGGCTCTGGCAACGGCCCCCGCCGTCCGCGAAGGTGCGTCCCGGTCGTCAGTGGTAGGGTCTGTGCTGAATTGACAAGGCGCCGGTGCGTGGGGTATGCTACTGCTACAGACTGGTTGCATCCTGGCAGCGCGCTTACAATGGGAGGTCGATTCATGCATGCCGTGAAGCGCATCAATGGGTCGTCGCGGGGACGGGTGTGTTGGTCGGCCTGGCTGCTGGTGATGATGACATCGATGCTGTCGGCCGGGCTGAGCTACGGCCAATGGTCCGCGGATGAATCCCTTGCCGCCGCGATCTCCGACGACACGATCGCTCCCGAATCGTTTGACTACCCATCACGCAGCGAAGAGTCCTACGGCCTCTGGGCCAGCGGCAGTAACACGTACGGGCAGTTGGGTTCGGGTGCCGACTGGATACCAAGTCCAAGTCTCATGAACGATGCAGTCGCGGTGTCTGCCAGAGCGGATCACAGCGTAGCGCTCAGGTCGGACGGTACTGTATGGGCGTGGGGCATGAATTGGTCAGGGCAACTGGGGGATGGGACATTCGTTGGACAATGTGTCCCTGTGCAGGTTCTGGGGCTCCATGATGCGGTAGCCGTTGCGGCGGGCCGCTATCACAGCTTGGCCGTCAGGTCGGACGGGACCGTGTGGGCTTGGGGAGAGAATTCGTCCGGCGAGTTGGGCGATGGGACGACGATCAGGCGGAGCGTGGCGGTTCAGGTTCTCGACATCACAGACGTGGTTGCCGTAGCCGCTGGTGATGCCCACAGCGTGGCAGTCAAAGCGGACGGCACCGTCTGGAAGTGGGGAAAAGACCAGCCAGGGCAGCGGAGCGAGGAGACGACGATCAGCCAAGTGGTTCCTGCACAGGTTCTGGGCTTGCAGGATGTGGTAGCTGTTGCCGCCGGTTTCGAGCATGACCTGGCTGTCAAGGCAGACGGGACCGTCTGGGCGTGGGGAGCGAATAGTTCTGGGCAACTGGGCGATGGGACGACGATCCCCCGTGCTACGCCGGTGCAGATCCCGGATTTGCTTGATGTGGTTGCCGTGGCTGGCGGTGGCAGGCATAGCTTGGCCGTGACGTCGGAAGGCAGGGTGTGGGCCTGGGGTGAAAATGGGTCGGGTCAACTCGGCGACGGTACACGGTTGGACCGCCTCACTCCCGGAGTTATCGTGGCCCTTGCGGATGTGGTTGCCGTTACGGGCGGTTTTTCTTACTCCGTGGCGGTCGCGGGTGACGGCACGATCTGGTCCTGGGGAGAGAATAATCGGGGGCAGTTGGGAATTCGATCGGTCAGTTGGAGTAGTGGGCCTGTGCGGGTTGCCAACCTGGGGAGTGTCGTCGGAGTCGGTGCGGGCTTCGGTCACACTCTGGCGGTTCGCCAGAACGGTTCGGTTTGGACTTGGGGAGAGAGTGGAAATGGTCAGCTGGGCAATGGAACCTACGGGTTTCCACCATTGGAGGTCACGCCGCCCCTTGCTGTTCCCCTCCCAGAGGATGCAGTGGCAATCGCGGCAGGTGTTCGGCACAGTCTAGCCATAGGGGGCGATGGCAGGGTGTGGGCATGGGGAGAAAACTCCTACGGCCAGTTGGGTGGCGATCCACGAGGTGGTGGGCGTGCAGCCCAGCCAATTCTAGGTATCGAGAATCCCATAGCCATTTCCGGAAGCACGACCTTTAGCCTCCTCCTCACTGCCGACGGTCGGGTGTGGATCGTGCGCGGTTCACAGGATGAGCCCACGCTGGTTGAGGGATTGAATGACGTGGTGGCTATTGAGTCTGGCGGGCTGTCGCGTGGCGTGGCGTTGACCGCGGACGGTACGATCTGGACCTTCAGTGTGGCCGTGGGCACGCAGCCTGAGGCAGTCGCCGGCTTACCACGGATCACGGCGATCGCTGGCGGCGGCTACTTTATCCTGGCACTAGATGTGGATGGCTTCGTCTGGGCTTGGGGCGAAAACGAGGCGGGCCAGTTGGGCGACGGCACAACGGATGACCGCGATGTTCCGGCGCGGGTTGTAGGCCTCGACAACGTAGTCCAGATCGCCGCCGGTATCTGGCACAGCTTGGCCATCAGGGCGGACGGCACTCTGTGGGCGTGGGGGTTGAATAGCTACGGCCAGTTGGGCGATGGGACAACAGAGAACCGCTCCGTTCCTGTCCAGGTAACCGGCTTGAGTCAGGTAGTTGCCGCTGCTGGCGGCACTTATCACAGCCTGGCGGCCAAGGCGGATGGTATGGCTTGGGGGTGGGGGGCAAATAGCTCAGGGCAGTTAGGTGATGGAACGTGGATCAACCGGAACACGCCTGTGCGGGTTGGCGTCGAGCGTGGGGTGGTAGCGCTCGCCGCGGGCAACCAGCACAGTCTCTTTCTGCGCACGCCCTTTCCGCCTCCGCCGGGGCCTGCGATTGTCGCCGCCGTCTCGTGGATGCAGCACGGCCGATGGGATGAGCGATTCGTCTACGACCTGCTCAGCCCCAACGCGGTGGAATGCCGAGTCGAGCCGCGCGGTGGCTTGGTCATCATCGTGACCTTCGACGCCCCCATTCAGTGCCAGGGCGGCTCCGTGTACGACTGTGTCCTCGCGTCTGATGGCGAGGTCATGTCGGCGTCCTATACCCACTCCTATACCGCGCAAGACTCGCTGGTGGTGAGAGTCAACCACGTGACGGATCGAGCGGCGCTCACGCTTGCGTTTCCGAATCTGACACACGCCGACGATACCGAACTCGCGGTGACCGACGAACTCTGTTTCGGCATCTTGAACGGCGACGTGAACGCCGACGGTGTTGTCAACATCTTCGACCTCGTGGCGGTCCGCAACCAACTCGACCAGCCGGTTGGCGACGGCAACTTCAGGGCGGACGTCAACGTCAGCGGCAAGATCGATCTGAGTGATCTGGACTTCATCCGGAACGCGATGAACAACGTGCTGACCGCCACCTGCCCATGATGCGGCAAGATCCACTCGCCGGCCGCTCTGGCCATCGGGGCGGGTGAGCGTAGCGATAGGCGCATTGGGTCATGTGCCGCATTGCGGCCTTGCGGGGCTCAGCGGTCTCGGAGCACTTGTCGCAGGTCGCCCGGGCGGTCGGTGATGATGCCGTCGATGCCGGCCGCGAGCAGACGCTCCCAATCAGCGGGCTCGTTGACCGTCCAAGCCCAGACCCGGTAGCCGAGATTGTGCAACTTGGTGATCACTTCCTGGTTCAGGTCCGCGTGGCTCCAAGCGACGATGCTCGCTCCGGTGGCCGGCAGCTTCGCCAGTTGCTCGTCGCCAAGCTCCTTGCTGCCCAGGGCCGCCAGCGTCTGCTTGGGCTCGAGGGCGTGGTACTGCTCGAGCCATTTCCAGTCGAAGCTCTGCACCACCAGCTTGTTGGTCAACCGCTTCTCTCGCAGGAGGCGGACGTAATCCTCGGCCGGCCCGTCCTTGTGCTCGAGCAAGGTGCGCGACTTCTCATGGATGACGTCGAGGGCGTCGGCCAGTGTGGGCAAGGGCTCGCCCGCAAATTTCGCGTCAAACCACGAGCCCGCGTCCAGACGGGCGAGCTCCGCGTCGGGCAGGTCCCGCATGCGCACCTTCTCGCCGCCCCGAACCTTCCGCACGTCGGTGGTGCGGTCTAGTGTGCCATCATGCAGACAGTAGAGCGTGTTGTCCGCCGAGAGCCGGGCGTCCAGCTCGACCAAGTCCGCGCCGACCGCGCCCGCTTCCCGGAAAGCCGTGAGCGTGTTCTCTGGGTGGTAGCGAGAGTTTCCGCGGTGGGCAATAACCATGACGCGGGAATCAACCCACGGGCTGGAGTTGCACGCACCGCACGCACAAGCAAGTACGCATGTCCATTGCATGACCCGGTGTATCCCTCGTGTTGGCACGGCAGCCGCTCGCATGGCGATCTCCTACTGAATCAGGGTATCTGACGGATTCCTCTTGAGGGCGATAGTCTATCTTGAGCCGCGGGAGGACGCAACGCCAGCCTGCCGGCCAGCGACCCATGACGCTTCCCAGGAAGCGGGCGCCCGCTTCGCCGCAGCGCTCCGCCACAGTCTGCCCGCCACGGCGGGCAGACTGTGGCGGAGCGGACGAGCTGTGGCAGAGGGAACGACCGCAACGAGCCCCAAGCGCGAGCGCGGGGATGTGGAGCGTCAGCGACGTACCCAAAACCCCCACTCGCCAGCGTGATTAACGAGCGTCAATCGCCATCGCGACGAACGAGCGTCAAGCGCCAACGAGCCCCAAGCGCGAGCGCGGGGATGCGGCGCGTCAGCGACGTACTCAAAACCCGCAAATAGCCATCGCGGGCGGGGCACACAGGCCGCGGCGACCGGCGTGTTCCCGGTAGCGGTCGCCCCCTCCGCCGCGGCGGACAGGCTGTGGCGACCGGGGCGTGCTTGGCGGCGGGGCCGATGGCGAAAAAGCCCTGCACGCCCCCACTGCTCCCAGAGCAGTGCCAGACGAGTGCGTGCCGCCTGTCCCCCTCCCGCGAAGCATCGCTGCCATGCTAGGGTCAATATGTATAAGAATTATTGGTTCTGGGAGTTGACATCCAATAAAAAGCGTTGTAGAGTTGAAGCACTACATATTCGAGGGTCATCGTGGGCGTTGAGACGGGGGGCCGTCACCGCTCATTCTTAGGGCAAGGCCTCGCGGTTGGGGGTCTGTCTATCCTGTGCCGACCGGCGTGGGTCGGCCAATCAATGGCTCTGTGTGCTCGGCCAAGCGGCAGTCGCTGCACCCGCTGCGAAGGGCTTGTTGTGCGCCCATCGCGGGCTGGCAGGGGCACGGAAGTTCTCGTCATCGTGATCGGTTGGGCTCGCGGTCGCGGTGATGCTGACCAGTGATTCGAGCCCGGTGCTGTTCTGACTTACAACGGACGAGGGGTTTGTAACTCTGACTGATGAGGAGGTCAGCGTCATGGCATATCTGCGCGCACGGCGTCACTATCTGCTGGTCACCGTGATGGTGTTGCTTGGAGGCTGGATTGCGTGGGCGGCCTTGCCGTCGACGGCGTCAGAGCCCATGGTGGAGGAGCAAGTTGTGGCTGCAGAGTCTGGGGGAGAACAAGAAGGGAAGGAGATTATGCAGCCGCTGTCGGCCGCAGAGCTAGGCCGGTACACGAGGCTTGAGGGGCAACCCTTGCATACCTTTACCAATACCGACTTGGCCGAGTTTCTGGAGCTCCGATCACGGTTGTTTGTGGATGAGCGTGACGAGCTGCCCGCGGCAAACATGGCCTGTTATGCCTTGCGATGTGCTGAACAACCATTTCGATTGTTTGCGGGGCGGTTCGACCTGGCTGAAGCTGATTGTGTGACTTTCGTCGAGCGTACATTGGCCATGGCTGTATCTCGAAACTGGACAGAATACAGGGTGGTTTCGGACCGCCTGCGTTACAAGGACGGTGTAGCTACATACCGGAACCGGAACTTCTTCACTTTGGGAGGTAGTGTCAAGTCCTGTGTAAATTGCCTCGGGGCATCCTGCCGGTCCAATTCGTTACGCCACTTTCGATTTCTTCTTTGAGGATGAAGAGGGTAGCGGCACCGTCGGGCACAGGTGTGCCG
>JAAYDF010000208.1 GCA_012729395.1 Phycisphaerae bacterium | reverse complement strand
GAGCGATTCACGCCCCATCGTAGCGGTCGCCCCCCGACTTCGGCGAGCTCAGCCGAGCCGTGGCGACCGGCGTATTCCTTGCGAGTTCGCGGGCCACCAGGGGCGGCGGCCGCTACGCCATTGCGTGGAATGCTCTAGCAGCGCGTGAGCGAGCGATCGCGTGAGCACGTGGGTGCGTGCGTGCGTGAATGAGCGCGTGAGTGAGTGCGTGAGCAAGTCAGCGGAAGAGCGAGCCAGATCCCGCCACCGGCTTGCCGCTTCGCGGTGGATGAGCAAGCTCGCGCTTCTGAGTGTCTGACTCGTGACTGATCTACCCGCTGCGCCGCAAACGATGCGACCCTGCCCAAGCATGGCTGGGGTCGATGTCGACCGCTTTGGGCAGGCGGCAGAGGACGCGAGTGCTCAGTTCGCCCCGGCCGGGCATGAATCGCCTGATGGCCTCGGGGGAGACTTCGAACTTGCGGGCCAAGTCCATGACCTGCCAACCTCTCTGCTGGCAAGCGGTCTTGATTGCGGTGCGGGCCTTGTCAACGGTCATGGTGAGCCTCCTTCCGCGGTGGAAGCCATCAAAGCATGTTACGTCCAGACCGCGAAGCGGCAAGCCGCAAAAGGAATGTGAGGCTCATACGCTTATTGACCACAGTCGGTGTTGCCGGGGATCCCCGCGCCGCTGACGCACGCGAGGAAGCGGTTGATGTCCACCTGGTCCACGTCGCTATCCTGGTCCAGATCCATCTTCAGGCAGCCGCCGGTCGGCGTGCCGCCGTTACCCGTCAGGCAGGCCTGCAGCCGCCCGAAGTCATCGAGGTCGACATCGCGGTCGTAGTCGAAGTCGCCGGGTACTGGGGGCGGCCCGACACGGATCTGCTTGCTGACGGTCGGGCCAAACCATGTCACCCCTTCCCGCAGCATTTGCCAGTTGGTGGCATAGGTGCCGGGCTCACTGGGGGCGGTCATGGTTAGGTTGAACGTGCAGGTCTGGGCGGTGTCGACTTCTCCTGAGACGTAAGCTCGGCCGGCCTGGTGGAAAGGATCGTTCTCGCCCGGTGTGCCTAGCCGGATCTGTCGTTCTTCGGTCCACAGCACACCGCGGTTGCGGAGGGTGATACTGACGTTGTATGACTGGCCGGGGTCCATCTCGGCGGGGATGGTGTCGCTGACGTACTCGCTGGCGTAGAACCCATAGGTGGGTGCGACTCCGAAGTAGTCGCAGATGCCCTTGTAGACGCCCCACATCGTGGCCGACCGGAAGAAGTTGTCGCGAAGGTAGAGGGCGTCGCGATCGCAGGAATCGTGGAACGCCAACTCGATGAGGATTGCCGCCCGCTGAGGGATGCGCGTTTCGGCCGTGCCGCCGTTGGAATCGAGTACGCTGCGGTTGCGCCAGGTCGTCTCGCCGTAGTGAGTGCGGATCACGTCGACGATATTGTCGTTGACCGCCTTGGCGAGGTTGTAGCTCACAGTGGCCCAGGCGGCGTGCGTGCTGCTGCTGTCGTAATAGGTGCATGTGCCGTTGGGACAGGTGCTGCCGTAGCAGTTGCCCTGGTAACCGTTGGTATGCATGGAAATGTGGGCGTGGGTATCGTCGTAGTTGGATGCCAGCGGCCGCGAGCGGATGCTGTCGCTGCTCTCGCTGCTGCCCGAGCCGAGCGTGCAATCGCCCGTCGAGGAGGCATAGATGGAACAAGGGTACCCACGGTGCTGAATCCAGTACGAGCCGGACATGTACCACCACGGGTTGCCGGTGGAATGGTTGCCGTAGTTCTTGTCCAGGCAGCGGTAGTCCTTGATCGTCGCGCCGTCTTGCAGCAGGTAGACCTCGAGATACTGCATCAAGTCGGTGTTGTGCAGATCCTCCCGACTGAGTGGTGAACAGGTTTCGGGCCTTGCGTACGCCCAGTAACTGCCCAGCCAGAAAAGGCCGTGGCCGGGCGACAAGGAGACTTTCTTGCCCGCCAGGGCCGTGCCGGTCGTCTCGATGGGCAGGGCTTCATAGGCACGGGGAAGTGCCGGGCCCGGCGCGATTTTGGGCACCGGCGGGAGGTAGCTCCACAACGGCTCGTCCAGGACGGTCAGGCTTACTGCCTGGTCCAAGCCGAGCGATCGCAGGGTCCAGCGCACCTGCTCGAAGATCGCTTCGAGCCGTGCCTCGTCCAGACCCTCCGCCAGCAGATCGGCGGAGAAATCGATCGCCACGGTCTGGTCATCGACGCGGACGGACCCGATGGCCGTTCCCGTCGGCAGGGCGGAGAACAACCCCTCCGCTCGCTCGTTGTCAGACGGGCCCGCCGCCAGTGCCGCCAGAGCGAATTCGACGGGGTCGCTTCCATCGGGCACAGTGCGCTCGACCGCCCTGAGCCCGTCGTCTTGTCGCAGGAACACCCCGACCGCGCCGGCCTCCACCGCGGGTGGAGCGACAAAGCCGCAAGCCAGAATCGCAAGAATGCCTCGCAACCGTCTCAAAGTGGACATGGGCCCCTCCCGCAGCATGCTGTATCCCGTTCTCTTGCATGCGAAGGCACCCCCGGAAACAGTTCGGCGAACGATGACCACTCGGGATGCCGACTTGTGCTTGCCTGCCGGACTCTATGCCCAATGTAGCAGGTTCACGCCGCGAATGCTATTGGCCGTGAGTGGCGGCACAAGTACGTGCTGATGCGGAGCCGGCGTCGGCCGCCGCTGGGCATGGGAACCAGCCGCGGCTGCGGAGGCAGAACTTGACCAGCATAAGCATGACCGGCACCTCGATGAGCACGCCGACCACCGTGGCCAAGGCGGCGCCGCTCGACAGCCCGTAGAGTATGGTTGCTGTCGCGATGGCCACCTCGAAATGGTTGGATGCCCCGATCATGGCCGTCGGGGCCGCGTCTTCATAACTGAACCGCAGCAGCCGGGCGATGCCATAGGTGACGGCGAAGATCAGCATTGTCTGGATCAACAAGGGGATCGCGATCCACAGAATGGTCAGCGGGTTGCTGATGATGGTCTCGCCCTTGAAACTGAACAACAGGACCAGCGTCCCCAGCAGCGCGATGATCGACACCGGCGTCAGCAGGTGCAGAAACCGGGCCTCGAACCAAGCCGGGCCTTTGACTTTGATGATCCATCGGCGGGAGAAATAGCCCGCGACCAACGGCAGGGCGACGTAGATGGCGATGGACAGCAACAGCGCCTGCCAGGGCACGGGCATCTTGTTGACCCCCAGCAGCCACCCACCGAGCAGGCCATACAGAACCAGCATGGTCAGCGAGTTGATCGCCACCATGACCAGCGTGTGCCCCTAGTTGCCTTTGGCCAGGTAGCCCCACATCAGCACCATGGCCGTGCAGGGCGCGATGCCCAGCAGAATCGCCCCCGAAATGTACGAACGCCACAGTTCGACCTCCGTGCCGTCCTTGACGATTTCGGTGCCGGGCATCAGCCCGCGAAAGACGTAGCCCAGGAAGAAAGTCGCGATGAGCAGCATGGTGAACGGTTTGATCGCCCAATTGACGACAAGCGTCAGCAGGACCGGCTTGGGGCTCCTGCCGGCCCGAATGACCTCAGCGAAGTCGATCTTCACCATGATCGGGTACATCATGAAGAACAGAGCGATAGCGATGGGGATGGATACGACCGGGGCGCCATCGACGTAAATCGCTATCGCGTCCAGCGAGTGGGCGAGGCCCGGCGCGCCTTTGCCCAGCACGATCCCGCCCACAATGCACAACGCCACCCAGATCGTCAGGTACTTTTCAAAGACATTCAGTCCCTTCACCGGCGTAGCCTTGACGGCCACACGCCGCCCGGCCTGATCTCCCGTTTGCGTTGACATGTGTTTATTCACTCCTTCGCTGCCCGGCCACATCAAGCCGGCTTTACCGCATAGATTCGCACGCTGGCGGCGTAGTCATTGACGTTGTAGCGGCTGGCCAGGTCGGCCAGCCCGCGGTGCAATGTGGCATCGGACCTCGGCGAGCTCAGTCGAGCCGCGTCTCGCCGGTGTGGGCGGGCCTCGCCCGCCGCCGATGGCGAACTGCCCGCCGTTGGCTCCCTGCCACCAACCGTGACCGACACCGGGGCGGGAGCTGCTGAACAACAGCTCGATGCCCCCTCCACCCGGGCGTAAGCATTCAGGTCCGCACCGGTATCCATGACCTCCACCGCTTCTAAGCCCGCCGCCAGCAATTGGGCGCGGTACTCCGGAATGGGAATGGCCCCGGCAATGCAACCGACGTAAGCCAGGACGTTCTCCGCCAACTCCGGCGGCAGGGTTTGCTTCAGGGCAATATCGCTGATCGCCAACCGACCGCCCGGCTTGAGCACCCGGGCGATCTCCCGGAACACCGCACTCTTGTCCGGCGCCAGGTTGATCACGCAGTTGCTGATCACGCAGTCCACCGAGGCATCCGGCAACGGCAGCTTGTCGATCGTCGCCAGGTGAAACTCGACGTTGCCCGGCACACCGTCGCCCGCCCCGGCAGCGTTACGCAGGGCCAGCTCGATCATCTCCGGCGTCATGTCGATGCCGATGGCCTTGCCCGTCGCCCCCACCTGCCGGGCCGCCAGGAACACGTCCAGCCCGCCCCCGCAGCCGAGGTCCACTACCACTTCGCCCGGCTTCAAGCTGGCGAACGCCGTCGGGTTCCCGCACGACAACCCCATGTTCGCCTCGGCCGGGATGGCGGTCAGCTCCTCCGGGCTGTACCCGAAGGCCTCCGCCACCAACCGAACGCCCTCCTGCCGGCTGGACAAACCCGCCCCCGCCACCTCCGCATACTTCGACCGCACTTGTTCAGTGATACCTTCTTTCATCACATTCTCCCTATCGACCTGCCTTGTCGCCTGCCATCGCTCATCCGCGTCAATCTGTGTGATCTGTGGGCACACCTCTTCCGGCATCCCTGTTGACCTACACATCACTCAGATGCACGCAGACAAAAGCGAGCCCGCGGTCCCCGGGCCCAGTTGATCCCCCGGCCGGGTTACCGTGGCGGCAGGCCCTCCGGCAGCCGGGCCACGAAATCCCGGATCTCGTCCCGCACCCGGCGATAGTGATCGAGGGCCTCTTCCTCGCTCTTGGCCTCCTTGGCCAGCTTCGGGGGATCGTCGAAGTCGACGTGGACGACCTTGGCCTTGCCGGAAAACATCGGACACGTTTCGTGAGCATGCCCGCACACGGTCACCACGTAATCGAAAGACACATCACGCAGGTCCGCGACGTTCTTCGAGCGCTGGGTCGAGATGTCCACGCCCGCCTCGACCATCACCTTGACGGCGTTCGGATTCAAGCCGTGCGTCTCGATTCCCGCCGAGTAGGGCTCCAGCACGTCGTTCTTGAGCTGCCTCGCCCAGCCCTCGGCCATCTGACTCCGGCACGAGTTGCCGGTGCACAGGAACAGCACTTTCAGCTTCGGTAGCATGCGCTCAACTCCGCGGGATCCCGCTTCTTGATGTAACCCAGCGTTCGAGCGTCCTGCCGAATGGCAGGGTCTCGCTCCAGCGACGCCCGGACCCATTGAATCGCTTCGCGCACCTGGGGCGGCGCTTGCTCACCGGCCAGCCGGAAATAGCACCAGCGACTCTCCTTGCGGCGCTCAACGAGGCCCGCTCGGAACAGCAGATCCAAGTGCTTCGACACCGTCGACGGGGCCAGCCCCAGCAACTCGATGATCTGGCAGAGGCACAACTCACCGTTGCGCAAGGCCAGCAATGCCCGCACGCGCGTCGCGTCGCTCAACGCCTTGGCTATGTCCAGAAACGCGTCCACGATCAAGCTCCCTCTATTCGTCATTTCGCCAACTAGCGAATCATAGGCCCGCGGTAACAAGCGGTCAAGCTAGACGTCGCGAGGATCGGTGGGGGGAGGGATCAGCGCGATGAGCTGTCGAGGACCAGGATGGGCTCGGTCGTTTGGCGTATCGGGACGCTTCCGCCGCCGGCTACCCGGGCCACGGATTGTCGCTTGATCAAATCGACCCCGATCATCCTGCGCTCGTTCGCCGGCCGGCCGGCAGGGGCCTTCCTGGTCCCCTTGATCTGCTGCTCCAGCAGCTCAACCGCCGCCCGTCCGATCTCGTCGATGCGCTGGGCGATGATGGTCATCGGCGGGTCGATCGCGTGGGCCACCTCCGAGTCATCAAAGCCGACGACAGAGACATCTTCCGGGATGCGCAGTCCCAGCTTCGCGCATGCCTGGTAGACCCCCCATTGGTTATATGCGTCAATAGCCAGAATGCCGATCGGTGGTCGAGCGCGCCTCAGTATCGGCAGAATCGCCTCGCACCCGCCGTGCCAGGGACGATGATCGCGAGAACCTGCCATGTGGATATCTTCATCTGTCCACACATACCAATCGGGCCGGGGTTCCAGGCCCGCTTCACGCAATGCCCGCTGGTAGCCCCGGATCCGTTCTCTGACCGATGAACTCACCGGTGCGTAGCTGAGCATCAAGATGCAATCGTGACCGTGCTCGAGCAGATGACGCACGCCCAGGTACGCTCCCGCTTCGTGATCCGATTGAACCAAGTCCGCCTCAAGCCCGGTAGGCGTCTGGTCGAGCAGCACCACGGGAAAGTTCACCAACTGATGATTGAGGATCGACGCAATGTGCCTCGACTCACCGAACGCCATCACGAAAACACCGGCCAGGCCGTCTTCGCGCACACGTAGAAGGTTGCGCGTCTCGGCCTGCACGTCCGAATGGGCGTCGTAGATCTGCAGGGTCCATCCACGAGCCCGGCAGGCCTTCCCAATGCTCCGGGCCACGGCTGTGTTGAACACACCGATCAAATCCGCGGCCGCCAGGGCCAAGACCTTGGGCGAGAGCCCGCCCTGCGATGGCTTGATCGAAGCAGGCCCCGCAAACGCTCCAATGCCTGGAACTCGGTGGATGTGATCCTCCCTCTCCAGGAGGTCCACTGCTTTCGAGACGGTCATCGTGCTGACGCCGAACTCCCGAGCCATCGCCCGCAATGTGGGAAGCCGGGAACCGGGAGGCAGGGCGCCAGCGACAATACGCTCACGCAGCAGATCCGCCACCCGTCGCTGAAGGTGAACGGTCCGTCGTCGGCTTCGAGACGGTCGGGATGGCTGATGTCGCGAGCTCCCCATGGCTCAATCATATCGCTCGTATGGATCAGCAGGCAACACGACGACGATCTTCATTCGACTCCTGTGCCGGTTCTGCGTATGAGCCCCGCGGGACAACCGGTTTCTGCATATTCGTCGCATGGCTTCGATCACACGATTCAACTCGGCGGCTCTTGGAAGCCAGATACGTTCACGCCCCAATTGCTCCATTGACTCTGAAGTGGACGCGTCGCCGCATCAGGTAGCGGAATGAATGGAGTGCATGAGCTGACAACGAGCGGTCTCCGAAGTCGTTCTCAGGTGCTTGCGGCAACCAAGGGCTGCCGCAGCGACGGGGGCGTCAGCATCTGGGCGAAGGCTTCATAGTCTGGAGCCAGATGCAGCAAACGGGCAGGCACGCCGACGACTGTGGTGAGCGGTTCGACGTCCTGGATGACCACCGCACCGCCCCCGACCACAGACTCGTAACCGATCCGCAGTCCCTGCAGAACCGTGGCCCCGATACCCACAAAGGCCCCGGACTCAACGGTCACCCGACCGGCGAGTTTGGCTCCCGGGCAGATGTGCGCCGCCGTGCCGATCATCGATTCGTGGTCGACGATGCACCCCGTATTGAGAATGGCCGAGTCGCCAATCTGGCAGTGGGCGCAAACCAGGGCCCCCGCTGCGACGACGACGTTTCTGCCGAGGCTGACGTTGTGCGCCAAATTGGCGGATGGGTGGACGGCGTTGATGAGTTCCATCTCCGCGTCCTCGACTCGCTGGGCAAAGCCACGGCGGACGCCGTTGTCTCCAATGGCAACGATTGCCCGGCTGACGCCCTGGTTCCGCAGATCGGACAAGGCCGCCAAATCGCCCAGAATAGGCAGGCCGTCCATCCGTCGGCCATGCATCGCCGGGTTGGAGTCCAGGAATCCGACGGGTCGATACTGCCTGCCCGAGAGCAGGATATCGAGTACCACCCGGCCGTGGCCTCCGGCTCCGACAATCACGCACGCGGGTCGTTGATCGTTGGGTTCGAATGTCATGTCTCTTCTCTTCTCTTATCGGACTGCGCAGGCGGGGCCTGAACTTTTTCGCGAATCGGCCCGTAAGATAGATCACGTCTACCCGGCATGAGGCCGCCTGCCAGGTTGGATAACCCAGGTACCGAGCTGGTCTTGCGACAACGGGCGGCCGATGATAGCCTGCGCGGGCAGGTGCGGGTCCCGACGGGGGTGACCGGTCACGGATCAAGCGGCGGTTGATACTCTGCGGCCTGGAAGAACGCTGCCGTTTGCGTGAACGCCCCTGAACGGGATGGGGAGTCTGAACGGAAGGACTGCTAAAGCATGGATTTAGGGCGGTCGGACAACGCTCACGGCGGACGCGGAGGCGGACTGGGCGGCGGCATGGTCGGGGAGCTCTTGGCCCACCGCCCCTTTGTCGTTTGCGCTGCCCTGCTTCTGTGCTTCACCATCACGTTTCAACTCCTGGGCAGCCTTCTGAAATGGCAGCACCGGAAACTGGCTCTTCCGCTGCAGAAGTCCCTGGCCGTGCTCGACAAGCAGAAGCTGGAGCCCTACCACCTCCTTCAGGCCGCACAGATCAAAGCCGAGATGCTCGACGAACTGGGGACCGACCAGTACATCCAATGGTACATGCGGGATGCTTCGCAACAGGGGCCGGAACGGCCCGAAGACTACATCCTGCTGTTCGTGACTTACTACACGGGCAAGCCGGACCAGGTGCCCCATGTGCCGGAAGAGTGCTACGTGGGTGGTGCCGGGTTCGAAGTCAAGGATGCGAGCTTTCTGGATGTGCCGGTGCCCGCTCTCGGGCCGGGGGCCGTGGTGCCGGTCCAGATTCTGGAATTGGCCACCCCGGCTCGGCACGGAGGCCACTCGCGGATCGTCATGTACACCTTCCACACCAACGGCCAGTTCTGTGCTCACCGTCGGTGTGTGCAGGAGGTCTTGGCGGATCCAGCGCACAAACACGCCTACTTCAGCAAGCTGGAATTGACGTTCGGTACGCCGGACCGTCTGCCGAGCAAAGAAGAGGCTATCGCGTCAGGCCAGCGTTTCTTGCAGACCGTACTGCCCGTCTTGCTGAGTGACCATTGGCCCAACTGGGAGCAGGTGGTCACCGCCGAGCGGGCCGGACAAACTCAATCGTCACACTGAGAACCCACACATGGCACAACGACTGAATAAGAAACTGGTAGTGAGTTTAACCATCACAGGCATGGTGATCACGACGGGAGCGGCGGTGGTGATGCTTCGTTCGGTGCTTCCCAAACGCGACCCCGCCCCCATGGTGGAGCAGGCGGAGCGGGCCCGGACGGCGGGCGACTATGCGACCGCGTCCAGGTGGTACGAGCGGGCGTATGTACGTGCGCGCTCGGCGGAGGGGGGCTTGGGACAGGCGAACGAATACCTGATCGAGGCGGGTGAGCTGGCGCTGGCTGCGGGGGACGCGCGACAGGCGGTGAAGCTGTGGCAGAAGGTGGTCACCGACGATTCCACCAACGAGCGTGCGCAGCAGAACATTGTGGACTACTTGCTGGAAGCTGTGTCGTTGCGGCAGGCTCTGTGGAGCGATGTGCAGAAGGAGGCGGAGAAGCTGCTGCAGATGAATCCGAAGAATCCCGCCGCACTGCACGCCGCGGGGTTGGCGAAAATCAATCAGCGCGAGATCCGCCCGGAGAACCTTCAGGAAGGTGAGAGTCTTTTGACAGAAGCTTTCGATGCGGACAAGGTCCATCCTCGCTACGCCGAGAGTCTGGCCCTGCACTACGATCGGGAGAAACAGCAGGACAAGGCGGTCCAGGTGCTGGACGAGATGATCGCCAACCTGCCGGATGACCCCAAGGTGCAGGAGGAAGCTTGGCGTCGGCGGGGTCGGTTCTTCCTGCTCAAGCGCAACGTCCAGCAGCAGGATTTGCGGCAACGCGAGGCGACTCGAAAGGGGTTGGCGGATCTCCCCGCTCTTCGGGAGGAGATCGCCAAGTCGGACGCCGAGGCCTTGCGTTGCCTGGAAGAGGCAAGCCGACTGGGGCCCGAGGACGTCGAGAACCTGCTGAGCGTGGCTGACTACTGGGCCATGAAGCTTCCGATGGCGACCGATGAGGCCCAACGGAAAGCACAGGGGGAGGAGTTCTTCAGCAAGGCGGAGGAGCGTTACCGCCAGGTGATCGAGCTTGATGCGGACGGATACGAGGCTTACTTGCGGTTGGCGCGCTTGCAGGCCGACCAGCGGCGACAGGATTACGAGAAGGCGTACAAGGTGTTGGAAGCGCGTCGGGCTCGAGGAATCCAGCGCACTGGATACCTGGGTGCGAGGAACAAATGGCTGATGGCCGCGGTGCGGAGCGAGATGTACCGGTATGGCATGTTGCAGGCGGAGCTGAGTCGCATGCAGGGCGAGCAGACTGCGGCACTGCGTGAGGAGATCACCGCCCGCCTGGAGAACCTCTATAACGAGCAGGTCGCCGATTCCGGGGAAGAGGATGCAAACGTGCTGTTCATGCTGGGCCGGCTTCTGATCCTCAAGGGAGAGATCTACGACGCGATCAAAGCGATGGAGCGGGCGGAGCGGCTTGTTACCGAGCCGGTGCCGGAGATCAAACAGTACCTGGCTCAGCTCTACATACAAACCGGCGAGATCGGTCCCGCCCAGGAAGCGCTGCAAGTGGTTTTGCGGGCGTATCCGAACAATGCCACGGGCTGGGCCAATCTGGCCGTCCTGTATGGTCAGACAGGACAGTTCGAGCAGTCCCTGCAGGCATCGACGCGAGCACTGGAACTGGATCCGGATAACCGGGTTGCATTGATCACCCAGGTCCAGGTGTACAAGGAGCAGAAGAACTGGGACAAGGTAGAGGAGCTCCAGAAGAGGTTGGGGAGCGAGCAAGACAGTATCGCGGACAAGCTTCAGCGGGCGACGATCTACCGTTTGCGAGCCGGCGAGGGCGAAGAGCGCGACATTCGCCAGTTGCAGGAAGCGGAGCGCTTACTGCGTGAGGTTCTGGATGCGGATCCGCTCAACCTGGTGGCTCTGCGGCATCTAGGCATCGTTCTCAGCGAGATACCCGACCGGAGTGAGGAGTTGGCGGCGGTCATTACCGATCGCAGGGCCTTGGCCGAGCAGCGACTGAACGATTTAGCCAACACCGCGACTCCCGCGGACAAGGAGAAGGAACAGTATCGCCAGATCATCGCCACGCTCGATCGTCTCAGCGTATTGGCGGACCCTGAGGCCAGCGAAGCGGACAAGCTGCAGCGGATGGAGGAGCTCATCAAACGCGGCGAGGATCCATTCGTGCAGGCCATTGAGCTGTTCCGGCTGTACGCCCAGTTGCCCGACCGTGAGCCGGACGCCATTGCTCAGTTGCGCGAGGCCTACCGGCTGAAACCCGAAGAGCGGGGAGTGATCGAGGCGATGTTCGTGACCGCTTTGCGGATCAAGGATTGGGCCACCGCCGAGGAATTGGTCCGCAAGGCGACGGAAATGGGTCTTGATCGGGCGGGAGGCAGTTTCTACCGTGGGCGGTTGATGATGGCCCGGACCGATCAGGCGAATCATCTTCAGGAAGCGGTCCGGCTTTTCCGCGAGGGTCTGGCCGAGTTTCCGACGTACTCGCAGGGGCACGCCTGGTTGGGCCGAGCGCTGGCGGAACTCAAGCAATTGGACGAGGCGGCGCGGGCCTTTGAAGAGGCTTTGCGCCTGAATCAGAACAACCCCTTGGCGGCCGTGGCCCTGGCCTCGTTGGCGGCCCAGCGCGGAGACGCGGAAGGCAAAGCCCGGTATCTGAGCCTGTGCGCCAAGCTTGCCCCCAATCACCCATGGGTGCGGGAAGAACTGCAGAGCGAGGAAGATGCTCGTGATCCCAAGAAGGGTATCGTTCGCCGTGAGGCCTTGCGCAAGACTGATCCGCAGAACCTGAGCAATCTGCTCAAGCTGGCGGATCTTTACGAGCGGGTAGGCAATTACGAAGCGGCCGGATCCATCTATGAGGAATGTCGCCGATTGGCCCCCGAGGAATTGCGTGTCGTGCAACATTACGCGGCCATGCTGCGGACGAAGCAACCGCCCGAACCTGAGGCGGCCACACGCATGTTGACCGATTTGGTGACGCAGATCGGCACCGACGGCAAGCCGGAACCCGCGCCCCGCCAGGCCGCGGTGCAGTTGTTGCTCGCGAGTCACCTTGCGGAGTTGCTCAGAGCTGGAGGTCCGAATGCTCCGACGTTGGAGAGTGTGGACAAGGCGTATACCGCCGCGGCGGGCTTTGCCGAAAACTCCATGATCTGTCGGGATATCGCGGTGCATTTCCTCAGCACGAACCGGTTTGACCAGGCGGAGGAATGGGCACGCAAGGCAATGGCCCATGCCCAGACCGCGCAGGCGCTTGAGGAAGAACGCCTCGCTCATCGCGTGGTTGTCGATGCCATGCTCCAGATGCGAGACGTTACCCGCGACGAGGATATGAAGAAGGAACTGGAGGCTTATCGGACGCGGTTCGACGACGCGTTTGCCCTGTTGGCGCAGAGTGACTACCACGCCGCCGCCGGCCGGTTGAGCCAGGCGCTGGAGTACATCACCCAATATATAAGCCGTCAGCCGAATGAAGCCCTCGGCTACCTCAAGCGGGGCGATATCTACTATCGCCGGAGCCTCTGGCAGGATGCCATGGTCGATTACCGAAGGGTTAGATCCCTGCAACCCAAGGGCTTCGAATATCAGCATCGGTTGCGGTTGGCTCGTTGTCAGGAGTACAGGGGAGCTGACGACCTGGCCATCGCGGAACTGCTGAGCATCCTGGAGGACGATGCGAATCAGCGGTCGGCGGTGCAAGAGCTGCTACGCCTGTACACCAAGCTTGAACGTTTCAAGCCGGCCGAGGATCTGCTGTTGGCTCGACTCAGCAAGGATCCGGAGAACGCCATGCTGGCCGCCCTGCTCGCCCGGCTGCATTTGGCCACCGGTAACTGGGACCAGGCATACCGCTACGGCGTAGACGCGGTCCGGTATAGCGGGTTCAACGATGGGATGGTAGATAACCTGTTCCAGGCATGCCTCCAGCACCAGAAGTATGACGACCTGATTCGGCTGGTTAACGAGACACTGCCGACGGAAAAACGCAAGGAGCCCTATGTCGTGACTCGCCTTGCCGCGGCCTACGCGGGCAGGGGGGGACGCAGTCAGGCTCTCGAACTCTACAACCAGGCGCTCGATGCGACCTTGGTATCGATGGACCACTACGCCAGTGTCGTACAGGGGATGCGCGACCAACTGGGCGAGGAAGCGGCACGCGAGGTTCTGGAGAAACGGCTTGCGGCCCGACCTGAAGAACGGCCCGCTCGCTTCGCCCTGGCTACCCTGCGGCGAGAACAGGATGGTGGTGAGGCCTTTGTGACGACCATCCGAGGCCTGCTCGACAGTGTGTCCGCGGATACCCCCGACGCCCAGCAGCAACGACTGTTTCTCATGCGCGCATTGGCTGTCACGCTCTATCAACTCAAGAAGTACGACGAATCACGCAAAGTCTACGAGGAAATGCTCGAGGTCAACCCAAACCATGTGATCGCGCTGAACAACCTGGCCTATATGCTGATGGATCAGCTCGACGATCCGAAGTCGGCATTGCCGTACGCCCAGCAGGCGTCCAAGCTCCTGCCACGCGATGCCAACGTGCTCGATACCCTCGGCTGGAACCTCATCCTGCTCGGACGCTACGACGACGGGATTGCCATCCTTCGCCAGGCGGCGGAGATCGACGACTCAATCCCGGCAACCCATTATCACGTGGCCGAGGGTTTCTATCGAAGGGGTAATGCCAGCCCGCCCACACGCGAAGAGGACCATCGCGAGGCGTCCACCGAGTGTCGGCGGGCGTTCGAACTCCTCAAGACCATCGGCCATGACGATGCCGGTGTACATGACGATCTCATTGCCTTGGGCGACAAGCTGGGGCTGGCTCTGGAGGATGCCCCGGCTGCCGCGCCGTCCGAGCAGAGCAACTGATCAAAGGCTCGTCACCGCCGACAGGGCCAATGCTTGTGTCACAGCGCTTGGATGACACGCCTCGGGCGGCCTACTCCGGCGGCGGTCGCCCTTCGGCTCCGGCGGGCGAGCTCTGCTGCCCGGCGGCGAAGGAACCCGCTTGCGCCCTGGCGGCTCGATCGTCGCTCGCGACCCCCCAAGGGGTTTGGGGCCGGGGGGGCTCGCATTCGGCCGACGCATGCTATAATGGCGGACCGGATCGGGCAGGGGGCCGGTCATGTCTTGCCGGTACCGGCTTGGTGCGAGGAAGCGCAGCGTGGTTGCTTCTCCCGCGTCCGATCCAAGCTGAGAAACGCGGGTGCTTCATGAGTGCATATGCCGCGATCCAGGGTCGTCGTCCTGATGGGCGAGTGGCTCGTTTGGGGTTCACCCTGATTGAGGTACTCGTGGTGGTGGCCATTCTGGCCTTGCTGGTGGCTATTCTGCTGCCTTCGCTGGCCAGGGCTCGCGAGGGAGCCCGCACGACGGTGTGCGGTACCCAGCTCAAGGAATATGGCAACGCCATTTTGATGTATAACCACGACCAGCGCGATCGCATGCCCGGCCCCATCCATGCGGCGGTGGAACTCGAGACGTTCGACAAGGTGGCGGTCGCCGACTATCAGGAGTGGCATCTGCCCTGGTTCATTCGCAGGTACTTCTCCGATCGTGGTCGGCGCGGCAAGTACACCGACAGCATATCGAGCTGCCCGACGGCAACGCGTCTGACCACGGGAACGCTCAAGTTCAGCGCGGCCGCCGCGGATCGGCCCTTCACCTACGCGGTTAACAACTTCAACCAAGCCACGTCGGCGTACGGTACCGATCCCCCTTGGTACTTCGGCTACCCCAACTACTACTGGAGCGGCACGGCTCCGCCGAAGCAAGTGGCTGATCCTGGCAAGCAGCACTTCAAGGATGCTCACCCCAAACGGTTCAGTCAGATCCGCCAGGCGAGCCGCGAGTGGGCTATCGCGGACGCCTTCTGTTATGAAGCCGACCTGCCCAATCCGCCTGCCAATTCGGGCAGACAGCCTGGACAGTGGCAGATCGGCACCTACCAGAATCGCACCTGGGCGAGACGGGTCGGCATCCCGACGGCACCCTATCATTCGGGCGGCATCAATGTTCTGTGTTTCGACGGGCATGTCGAATGGCAGCGACCGTGGCGAGGCACGGCCAACCAGGCGCCCTGAGGAGGTGTAAGAGTCGTTTGGCATGTGTGGAACGATGCCTCGCCGCGTGCTGTTCCTCGACGCGAATCGGGGCTCGCAAAGGATTGTCGTGGGCGGCGTTCGAGTACGCTCAGAGAATGGAGCGAAAACCATGGCTCGTTCAAGACGTCTGACTTGCGTTCTCCTGACACTGAGTAGTTCGCTGTTGCTGGGCACCACATGCAGCGGCGATTTCTTCTTCAGCATCACCTTCATCAAGCCGGACAAGGCGGAGTCCACCGAGACACAAACGGCGGAACTGTCGGCCGGCACGCCCGTGCGGATCACCAACGATATTGGCAGCACACGGGTCACGGTAGACCCCAACGCAACCGAGGCAACCATCCAAATCCTGCGGACGGCGTTGGCGAACAGCACCGCGGAGGCGGAGGAACTGCTCGACGCGATGACCGTGACGATGACTCCGGCCGTGGGCGATGAAGATCCTCTCGTCATCCACGCGGTGCGTCCACCCGACGCGACGGGCGATTCGGCACACTTTCAGGCGACCATCACTGAGGATGAGATCAACGTCGTCGCGATCCTCGGTTCGGTGAGCGTGGCAACGTATCGGTTGCGGATTACCCTTCCGCCGGGGCATGAGGTCGAGCTGGTCCAGGAGGTCGGCGAGGTACGGGTGGTGGGGCTTGATGCCCCCAGTGCCGTGACCGCTCGGGCTGGGTCGGTTCGCTCTGTGGCCGGTGAGGCTGAACTCAACGTCGCCGTGTCGGCTGGCAGTGCCCGAGTGCTTTCGCACCGGGGATCATTGAGCTTGGATCTCGAGGCCGGATCGGCCTACGTGGATCTGGTCTCTCTTGCCGCCGCCGACAGCGTGAATGTGCGGACTGAGGCGGGCGACATCGACATCCTGCTGCCCGCCGACGTCAGCGCTCTGCTCAGGGCCCGAGCCGACGCCGGCCGTGTCCGCTTCCGAGTGGCCGACTTCCATTCCGCCACCAGCGTCACCGCCAGCCGTACACGCGTAGCGGCTACCCTGGGGGCCGGTGGTCCGCCCATCGACCTGCGGGCCCTCGCCGGCAACATCGACATCCGTTCGTTCTGAAAAAATGGTGTCAGGATGATTTTTCCGGGGTCATGATAGCGAATCTGCTCGAAGCTGTCATGAGGCCGGAAAAATCATCCTGACACGAATGGTACTGCCGTGCGGAAGTTGCGTTCCGCGGGGCGGTTACGTTTTTCCGATTTCTTGGCGCAGCTCTTGTCGGGGCTTTTTCATGAGCGGATAGCGGTGACG
>JAAYDF010000207.1 GCA_012729395.1 Phycisphaerae bacterium | reverse complement strand
TGCTGAGGTCCGCAACGGTCCCCACATCCGGGCTTAAAAACCCACTACAAGGGGTTGCGAAGACTCCCCGCAATGACCGGGACTGCCATATTTCGCTGCGCTCTGTCACAATTAGTTGCGCTCTACACCCGCATGGAAGCCCCGGTCAACCCGTGTTGCCGAAAAATGACAACCGCACCACCGGGACAAATCCATATTCGACAAGTCATTGCGCACCATGAGACGCGCGATTGAGCGGTGTCGACCGTCGAGGATGATGCGTGAAGGCATCACAGGATGCCAGTCGCGTAGACCCGTGACCCAGATCATAACCCGTTTAAGTCCAGTGAGTTGCCATGTTTCAGGACTTCCGGAGCGCCTTTGGCCCCAGATCTGCAAGGAGCTAGGGTGGAACGACCCGAGGTGCGGTATCGGATGTACGGGGTGAGCGGTCGTCCTCGATAGAGAATTACCTGAGTACTCCGTCGGCGAGGCAGACGCCAGAGAGATAGCCATGCGGACTGCGTCCATGGGTTCGCGGCGAGCTGATCGGCTTGCCTGGATGCGTGCCCAATGCTCGTTCCGTACGACGAGTGCGTAGGGCCGCGATGGGGTACGGGAGAATCGGGAATCTTCCAACGGGTTTCTGATTTACCAATGGAAGGGCATTTTCCGACTACGTATAATAGTGATGTCGAAGGCTAAGTGCCCGACCTCAAGATGAGAAAAGACTGGGTCAGCAAACGACCCAGAAACAAGCTTCCACTCGCTGCGGCACCCTTGACCGCGCCAATTAGTATGGGGTGCCGCACGCCTTTTTTACCGGCACCTATCTTGTTCCGCCGGGCCTATCAGGCGTGCAACAATCCACAACAAGCTGGCGATCGGGCATTGCAGGCAGTATCCTAAGGCTTTGGGTGTCTGCAAAATGAGCGGGTCCATGAGCCAAACGAGGTGAACTGATGCAGAGGCGGATCACGCGACGTCGATTCTCGACGGGTATGGTGGCGGCAGGGGCGGCCGCGTTCGCAAGCAAGGCCAGCATGGGCGCCCTGGGGGCCAATGACCGGGTGCGATTGGGATTCATCGGCCTGGGTAACCGGGGCGACCAACTCCTCACCGCCTTCCAGGCCCACAAGGACGCTCAGTTCGTTGCTCTGTGCGACGTGTACAGCCCCTACATCGACTTCGCCCGCAAGAAGGTAGGCGGTGATCCGTTCACGACCAAGGACTACCGGCACGTTCTGGATCGCAAGGACGTGGACGCGGTCGTCATCGCGACGCCGGACCACTGGCATGCCCTGCAGTTCATCCACGCCTGCGCGGCCGGCAAGGACGTGTATGTGGAGAAGCCGGTTTCGCTGACGATCGGCGAGGGACGGCGCATGGTCGAGGCCGCCCAGCGATATGAGCGCATCACCCAGGCGGGGATCCAACGGCGATCGGCGCCGATCTGCCAGCGGATGGTTGAGCTGATCCAGTCCGGGGCCATCGGCAAGGTAACCGTTTGCCGCTGTTACCATTTGGAGAACGAATCGCCGATGGGTATTGGCTCGCCGGCGGACAGCGAGCCGCCGCCGGAGCTGGACTGGGACATGTGGCTGGGACCGGCCCCCAAGGTGCCCTACAATGAGAACCGCTGCCTGTACAAGTTCCGCTGGTTTGGGGCCTACTCGGGCGGTCAGTTGACCAACATGGGGACGCATTACCTGGATATGATCCAGTGGGCGCTCGGGCAGGATGCCCCGACGGGGGTTGTGGCCCTCGGCGGGCGATACGCGGTGGATGACAACCGCGATATCCCGGACACGCTTGAGGTGGTGTGGGAGTACCCAGGCGGCACGCTGGCGACGTTCTCGCAATACAACGCGAACCGGGCACCGGCGGACGCGAAGGGTTCCGAGCTGGAGTTCCGCGGAACGGAAGGCACGATGTACTACCGTGGCGGTCGCATTGAGATTGTGCCCGAGGTGGTCCGCACGGAGCCGCGGCCGGCTTTGAACCCGCTCGATCGCCGGGCTGTCTCGCGTCGGGCCGCCGCCACGCGACCGGCGGGCGAGGCCTTGGTTGAGTCTGGCCGGGTCAGCGAGGCCGACCACGCTCGCAACTTCCTCGACTGCATCAAGAGCCGTAAGCCCTGCATCTGCCCGGTGGAAACGGGGCATCGCTCAACGTCGGCCACGCTGTTGGGCAGTATCGCTCTCCAGCGCAAGCGCTACATCGCCTGGGACGCCCAAGCCGAGCGGGTGACCAACGATCCAGAGGCCAACGCCCTCCTGAACTACGCGTATCGCCAGCCGTGGAAGCTTGGGTAAGTGCTCGATCAGCGATGTGTGCGGTTGAATCGTGAACCTTCGGCCGACCCAGGTTTGCCCTTGGCGTTCGGGGGTGCGAGTGGGCCGCATGTGCCCGAGCGTTCTATGGACGGTCGCCTTCTACTTCAAATCGTAGAGGCGGTTGTCCTCGGATAGAAACCCCGTCGGCACGTCGCCATGAGGCCGCACGTTCGACTTGTCGAAGTCGTAGGTCTCGGTGAAGCGCTTGATCCACGGTTCGGCGTGGCCATCGCAGAAGGCGACATTCGTTCGCCCGACATGCCGGTAGCCCTGCGTACCTGCTGACCGTCCGGAGAACGATCCGTCGCGACCCTTAAACGGCGACCGCATGAACTTGTTGGCCCCACCGACATATTCGCCGTCGCTGAACATGGCACAACCGGCGGGTTGCTGCACATCCTCGGGACGAGCGGGATTCGCCTCAACGATGATCCCGCCGGTTGGGACAGGGGGCCAGCCGGAAACCTCAGCGTAGTAGTCGCAGTATCCGACATAGCTGCTGTTGTAGTTGTAGCCTGTGTAGGGGTAGTCCGCCCAATTGTCTTGGCCTTTGTAGCTGGGGCATTGGTTGATCTCCTCGATCGTTTTGCCCTGCCACAACAGACCTGGTTTGGCAGTCGTCTTGCGCTGCCCGCCCTCCCATCGGTAGCGAACCTGCAGATCCCAGCCGTAGGATACGGAACCGCCGGGGCCACTGTAGAGATAGGGAGGGAACCGCCCCTGAGCACTGGCGTAGCTGTGCGCAGCGATCGCCATTTGTCGAACGTTGTTCAAGCACTGCGCGCTCCGTGCAAGCTGTCGTGCCCGGCTCAGTGACGGCAGAAGAATGGCCAGGAGCAGGGCGATGATCGCAACGACGACCAGCGTCTCGATCAGGGTGAACCCGCTTCGCTTGTGCCCAAGGCCGTTCATGTTGGTCCTCAGGAGAATCAAAGCCCTTTGCAGTCCGGGTCGGCTGGAACGTCCGGTCCCGAATAGCACCGCTGAACAATACCGAAGTCGGATTGATCCACATCCCCATCCTGATCCAGGTCGCTGCGCTCACAACCGGGCGCCGGTGAGCCGAGGGCTGGCCCAGTCACGCACAACTCGAAGAACGCCAGATCGTCCGCGTCCACGTCCGTATCGCAATCGAAATCAGGAGCCGGCGCGTCCGGATCGACATCGGCGATCGCGTCGATCTCCGGGCTCATGCCGCTGCCGGCCGGATTGTCGATGCGAACATATCGAAACCAGCCCAGATTGACCTCGTCCAGGTCGAAACCGGTACCGCCGGCACTGTAGCCGTACCTCCGGGCGTAGTAGGCAAGCGTATGCCCGTAGAAGTCAGCGGGCCCCAGGTTGGGGTTGAATGGGATGAGCGGATGCGTCGGGGCACCCCACCAACCGTTGTGGGGCAACTCGGCGGGAGCATGATCCGGATCGTAAACCCGACCCAACGTCGGGGCGAACATGTCTGCCCCCGGCGGATTGTCAAACGTATACCAGATGGTCAGCTCGGGATGATCCGGGTCGTGCGTCTGAGCGACGGAGACGGTTCCCGGCTCGGCCCATATGCTTGCTGTACCGATGCTACATTGGTTCGGGTCGCCGTTGAGCCAGGAGGTGTCGCCATCGATCACCTGGACCGTATTCCCGTAGATGATGAAGTCGATGCCGCAGGGATTGCGGGGATCGTTCTCTACGGGGTGGTCAAAGGCCAGAATGAGATGGCCCCCTTCTCCGATCGACACCAGCTCCCACGCCCGGAAGGCCGGGTAGACGGGCACCACGGCAATCGGATACTCCGGCGGAGCGGCCGACCAGTCGCCGGTGGTGTCGATCGTCGGGCGACCGAGCGCCCCCTCCGGCAGGTTGAACGGCGTCCGCCATATCCAGTCCAAAGGCACCGGCCCACCCTGCACATATTCGACAACCTCAATCGCATAATCCGATGGGTCATACTGGTAGTCGTATGCCAGCGCTACCCCTGGTGCTAGCAAGAGGGACACGGCAACCATTCCAATCGTGTGTTGCTTTCGCACGATCGTATCCTCGCAAGACTCGTTGACCTACATTCCACGTCGCGCGTCTGGCCCCCGTGCCGTCAGCGGCGCTTCCTCTTGTTCGGCACCAAGGCGGTCAAGCCGAGCGACAACAGCAACATTGTGGCCGGCTCCGGAGCCGGGATATCGAGTTGATCGTTGGCGTATGACGGCATCGTTCCGAACCACAACGTAGCACTGGCACCCTCTAACTGGCCGTTCGCCAGCAACTCAGCGGTGATGCTTGCCTGGTTGAAGTCCCACTCGGAATTGTCCCACGTACCCCAGACCGCGTCGGGATTGTTGGTGCTGGCCAGGCTCCAACTTCCTTCCTCGACATGCAAGTGAGCTCCGCAGGGCTCATCAACATCAACGAAGCCGATGTTAGCCAGAGAAGCTCCACCGTAGCCGGTGGTCACCGTCAAAACGCCGACACGGTCGAAATCGGCGAGCATGTCCGACTCATACTTGGCGCCATCCCATCGGTAGCCGAAAGCATGCGATTCTGTGGCCGTATCGGCACCGTTGGCGTCCAGCTTATTCCAGTCTACGACCAGAATGGTTTCATTGGCACCGGTTCCGACCCATTCTTCAACCTCAACCCAGATCTTCTTGCCTGAACCGGTGGCGAAGTGATACGGCGTCGCATATGCCACAGTGGAAACAGACACGGTAATCATAGATACAAGTAACGTCTTCATCGCCCAGTTGCTCCCTTTTCCGTGGTGCGTTCGTATTCGCACCTTCCTGATTGACATAAGTCAAACCCAAAGCTTCCCATCACAACGTGCAACACAAGGAAAACCTTCCGCCTTCAACGTGTACTCCGTGAGCAACTCCGCCCTCTTCTTCTCGTTGCCACGAGCAATCCGAAACCCAACAGAACCATCGTGGTTGGCTCAGGGGCCTCGTTGATCACGGCGACACCCTCGCTCAGGCGAAAGTTGAATCCACCCGAGCCCGTGGCCGGATGGGCATCCAGAATGGGGTTGTTGAGCGAATCCAGGTAGTAACCGGTTCCCGGGATATCAACTAGACGCACATACTGGATGTCACTCAGGTCCAACTGGCCGCCGGTCACAAGAGGATGTCCCGCAAGTGTGGCGAGATCGAAGGGCGCATCCCAACCGCTGAATCCGCCGCTGCCCGCAACGGGGGCGGTATGGGTCGAGACGGCATCGAATCGTGCGACATCCGAGCCATTACTGGAGGCTTCCACAAACGCCCATCCCATGAAAAGGCAATACCTCCAATTCCCTAATGCGTACGGGGAACCCGCCTGGACCATGACAGACTCGTCTCAATCCTCGGGTTCGGCGGGGTCGCCAAGGTGCGGTGAAGCCGTCCAGGGGGCTACAGTCGATCCCTTGGTGTCCCGGGCGCGAGGACACAGCGCGGCCTATCGCGTCAAGGAAGCGCCAAGGCTGCTCGATCATCCGTGGCAGTAGAGGGAGCAAAACCTTGCGGCCCCAAAAACGCGAGGACCCTCAGGTTTCGACAGGCAGGTCTTCCGGCTCAGGGTTGCTTCCCGTTCAGCCTTCCCACCGACGCCCGATGCAGGCTCGGCAGTGGCTTTCTGTTGAACGGGACGCTGGTGGGCATTGCTCGGTATCGAGCTTTCTTGCCCTCCGCCCATTACGGCGGCGCGTCCGCGGTGGAATCCCTCGCTGCATCCGGTGAGCGAGGTCACCACACTTCCCTTTTCACCCGGCAGTTTGGCCCATTTCGCCAACTGCCCGGGCACCTGTCCAACGCTCTTAGTCTACGGTGTGGCCACGGAATGTCAACCGTTCGCCCCATGGACAAGAAACCCCGATTTGTGGACGTCCGAGGCGCGAACAAGTACGATGGATCTTGCTCGTGTAGCCGTTAGGGCTGGAGGACGACTACGCGTCCGCGGTGACTCTCTGATTGCCAATGGTTGACAACCCTCGCATCATTGTTGTGGGCGCCCGTTCCGCTCGCCAAGGTATCGGCGAGTATGTCGCTTCATGGGTTGCTCGGCGCGCCGCTGAGGTTGTCGCCATCGTGGGCACAAGTAAGGACACCGTGCAACAGGCGCAGGCGACTTTGCGTGAGCGGTATGGCATTGAGTGTCGCGGCTACACCAACTTGGACGAAGCCTTGGCCTGCGTCCCCTGCGATGCGGTTGTCATCTGCTCACCATACCGGTTCCACGCGGAGCATCTGTGGACCGTTGGCCGAGCAGGTAAGCACTGCCTCTGTGAGAAGCCGCTGTTTTGGCCGTTGACGGATCGGGATCTGATTGCACCCTTCATCGAATCAGGCAAACGCTTGGAAATCCTGACGCAATGGCCATGGACGCTTCCTGCCTTTTTCGATCTGTATCCTTCGCAAGAGCGAACGACGATCCAAAGCCTGGAAATGCGACTGAGCCCGATCACCACGGGTCTCGATATGGTCCCCGATGCCGTGCCGCATTTCATCAGCATGCTCCAGGGCCTGGTTGGCTCCGGATCAGTGGGCCGGCTCTCTGCTCGCTTCATCGATGGAGACCCGCGACGGCTCACGTTCAACTGTGTATACTGCCACGAACGCGGCCAGACCGAAGGCGTGCTTCATCTCGAGACCTGTCCGCATCGTCCGCGGCCCGCCTGGTATGCCGTCAACGGCGCTCGGGTCGATCGGGAAATCGATTTGGCCGATTACCAGCAATACTTCCGGTCGAAGGAGCGGCGCGTCTCGTTGCCCGACCCCTTGGGCCTACTTGTGGATAGTTTTCTGACTAACGTAATCAACGAGCGACCTACTTGCCGCACCATGCTTGACCAACATCAGGCATCTCTTACTCTATTTTGGAGTGCGGCCCAGACAAGCCGGTGTGTACCAAACTTGTCAGAACAGGGAGATTCAAGCGTGCCACCCCTTTCGCAACCTTCTCAGCTAAGCCCTGGCAGTCCGGCACCCGATGGGCCCGCCGGGTCCGATGCCCAGATCGAATTGGCTCAGATTCACAATTTCGCCTCGAAGCTGCGCCAGCCTGAGGCGTTCGCTGCTCTCAAGGCCTATGTGCGATGGCAAGTGGCCCGGCGAACTGGAGTCGCCAAGAGCGCTGAGCATGATCCCGCCATGATCCCCGACCTGGCTCCGCTGTCCATCAATCTCGACTTGACGACGGCCTGCAATTACGCCTGCGACCACTGCATCGACATGAAGATCCTCAACACCGGGATCAAGTTCGATCACCCCAAGCTACTGTCGTCACTGGCCACCATGGCCAGCAAGGGCCTGAAATCGGTGATTGTGATTGGAGGCGGCGAACCTACGCTCTATCCCTATTTCGCCGACACGATTCGTCACATGAAATCGCTGGGCCTTCAGGTCGCTATCGTGTCCAACGGCGCAGGCAACCAGAAGATCATGGACATCTGCGACTGTCTCGACAAGAACGATTGGGTCCGTCTTTCGCTCGACGCCGGCACCGACGCGACCTTTCAAAAAATGCACAAGCCCAAGAAACCAGTGACGCTCGAGCACATCTGCGGCTTGGTGCCCGGCATCCGACAACGCAATCCTGAACTCACGGTCGGCTTCTCCTACATCGTGACATGGAAGGGTGCCACGGTGAATGACCTCAACATCGTCGAGAACCTGCACGAGATCGCTCAGGCCGCCCGCCTGGCCCGCGACAGCAACTTCAGTTACATCGGATTCAAGCCGTTTCTCTCCCGCGAGGAGATGACTCACGCCGAAGTCATCGGCGTGGATCGAAGCTGCGATTATCTCGATGGCATCATCACCCGCATCCGAGCGCAGCTCGATGAGGCAAAACAGCTCGCCACGCCGGGATTCCGAGTGTTCGAAACAACCGGGATGAAGGCTTTCACTTCTCGCCAGTTTGAGCAGCTCGGCCAGCAGCCTCGCCAGTGCCATATGCAGTTTTTCCGGCAGGTGCTCAGTCCGCTTGGAACCTACAACTGCCCCGTTTACCGCAATCAGCCGCACGGCGGCCTCGGCGATCAAAACGCTTATGCCGACTTGGCCTCGTTTGAGAAAACGCGGCGGGTCGTGGCGGACCGCATCGACCATTTCAACGCCACGACTACCTGCTCCGCGGTGACCTGCCTGTACAACAACGCGAACTGGTGGATCGAAGGCTTGATCGCCAATCCCGAGCGACTCGACGAGCTCACACCCGATCTCAACGCGGATCCCGATTACTTCCTGTGACTTGTGATCCGTCGAGGGGCACACGAGGAGCGATGTCCGCTTCAGCTCGCATTGGTTATGAGCGGTCTTGAAGGGCCACGCGGAGAGTCGAGCTGCTGTGACGCTTCTCGTCGCCGACAAAAGCGATCCGGCCGCCGTAGGATTCGACGACCACACGCTCCGGCATGGTGTCGAGCGAGTAGTCCGTTCCCTTGGCCTGAATGTGCGGCTTGAGTAACTCGAGCAGAGAGTTCGGCAATCGATCTCGCAGTGGCACGACGAAATCCACCGCCTCCAGGGCCGCGATGACTTCCATGCGCTCGTGGTCGGGGTTGATCGGGAGGCGATCAGGCCGGCCAAGCCGCACCGATTCATCCGTGTTGACCGCGATAACGAGCACGTCGCCCAACGCCTTGGCCGCCTCCAGATAACGCACATGCCCGACGTGCAGGATATCGAAGCAGCCGTTTCCGAAGACAATGATCTTGCCGGCGGAACGAAGGTCGTTCAGCCGTGGCAGAAGTGCCGCCGGATCGAGGATGATCTTCGCACTCGTCACCGCTCCAGTATCGCATCGGACCGGGCCGCTCGCAAGCATCGTGCACCCTTGCGCTGCCCAGCAACCGATCTTCTCAGGGTCGCTCGCAACGGTCGCCCGCCGGAAGAACCTGGCCGGCGGCGGAGGCGGCGCGCGATCGGCAGAGCTGCGTGCGCCCCGTGCGGCGGCAACATTCCGCGGCCCCACGCTCGCGAACACCCCCAGCACGTGCCCCTCCCCGCCCACGGACTCTGCTGAGGAGGCCTGCCGCAAGGGGGCAAGGAGGTGCTGATGAGCGTGTCCCTACGCGGAGTCATGTAGCCGTATTCAAGTGAACAACATACTGGTCATGATCGACCCGTTCGGCGGAGACGTCGATCTCCAGGAACCGCTTAATCAACTCGATGTGCGTGATCGAGTGCTGCGACAACGGCATGGTCGCGTATTGCCCTTGGCCGGCGATCGCCAGCGGCAACATGATCTGGTCGGCCAAGTGTACGCCAACAGGCACGCTGGCCTTCAACCATCGCTGGTACTGCTGAAGGGCGTAGGTGGCCACGGCTTCAGCGGAGCGGTTGACCTCTCCAAAGCCGGTGAAGACCTCCGTCACGTGCTCGGCCTGGATTTCGATCATGATCACGTTGCCCGGGCCACGCGAATTCGTCATCCGTTCCACGCCAAAGCATGAGTCATCCCAGCCGGTCTTGTGCTTGACAACATTGATCTCGCGCTTAGCCACGTGTTCGGCCAGGTCGGCCAGGAGGACGCGGGCATGCCGTCAGGATCCTTCGCGACGACTTCGAGACCACGCTGATCGTGCTTGCCTGGGCGGACTTCGACGGCGACGGGTTCGAGGATGTCCTGCTGTGGAACGAAAGCCGGGCAACCGGCGGCACGCTCCGCTTCGGCAGCCTTGGCATGATCTCCCGGACCACACCGGACGGCCCCTGGCAGGTAGTTGAGCTCCCCCATCAAACAGCGGCATGGTAGTCCGGCACCCCGCCGAGCGTGCCGTTACCTGAGGGTCTTTTGGAGGAGCATGGTTACCCTGAGCTATTCATTGGAACCACGAATGAACACAGATAAACACTGATAGGACAAGGAGTTAAAGATCACATCGCATTCTGATCCCGCAGTGCGCCGTATTTGGCGCCGATCTCTTGTTTCATCCGTGGTTTGATTTCGATCGTGAATAATCCGGGTTACCGTTTCCAGGCACGATAATACGAGCCCGGGGCTTTGTGCGGAGCGCCGTTGGTGGCAAACAGGCAGGCAATCCGGTACACTGGAGCCATGCGGTGGGGGCGACGGCGTTGCCGGGGCAACTTGAAATCCCGGGTGGCCGCTATGCCGGGCGCAGCGAGGAGTGGTCATCGTGACCTGGCGAATACGAGCCCATTTTGACGGCAACGTGCTTGTCCCCGACGAGCGCGTGGACCTGCCCGTCAACCAGCCCCTTGAGGCGGAGGTCACCGGTTTGCCGGGGAATGAACCGCGCGCCTCGTCGGCGGTCATCGAGGAAAGAATGCGGAGGCTGGCCCAAGGGGCCGGACTGTTCGCAGCGAGACCGGATGGACACCTTTGGACTTGTTGAAGGAAAGGGGCAACGTTGATGTCTCATCGACACGGTAGTTTTACCCAGATGTGCTTGACGAGTTTCGTCGCCACGGGGCTGGTTCTGGCCGTGGCCGCATCGGCTTACGCTCAGGCGCCGGTCGTGCCGCCGGGATCGGGAACATCGCAAGCCCCCTACCTGGTTTCCGAGATCGGTCACCTGGTCTGGATGGGCGACACCGCCGCGGCCAGTTCCGGGAAGTACTACAGCCTGACTACGGACATCGACGCCTCGGCCACCGCTGGGTGGAACGATGCCGACACGGACACGGACGTGCTGGAAGGCTTCAAGCCCATCGGAACCTACTCCAGCTCGAACACTCGCAGTTTCCGAGGCTTTTTCGACGGCAATGGGCACACCATCAGCGGCCTGATAATCAATCGGCCGGGTGTAAACAATGTGGGCCTCTTTGGATATGTAGACAGCGGCGGTCAGGTACGGAACCTGGGCCTGGTCGGCGGCGCGGTCACGGGGACTTGGTCCGTCGGCGGGCTGGTGGGATTGAACTACGAAGGCACGGTCTCGAACTGCTACGCGACCGGCGCGGTCACGGGGGATCGGGAAGTCGGCGGGCTGGTGGGACGCAACTACCAAGGCACGGTCTCGGACTGCTACGCGACCGGTGCGGTCACGGGGAATACCCGCGTCGGCGGGCTGGTGGGATACAACTACTCCGGCACGGTCTCGAACTCGTACTGGGACATGCAGACCTCCGGGCAAAGCACGTCGGCCGGAGGGGCAGGTAAGACCACGGCCGAGATGAAACAGCAGGCCACTTTCGTCGGCTGGGATTTCACCAGTAT
>JAAYDF010000206.1 GCA_012729395.1 Phycisphaerae bacterium | reverse complement strand
TACCAGCGCTTCGTCTACGACCAATGGAACGTCGTCCTGGTCCTCGACGGCCCGAACCGCACCACCACGCACAAATACACCTGGGGCCTGGACCTCTCCGGCCTCGCGGGCCAAGGAGCCGCGGGCACCCAAGGAGCCGCGGGCTTCAGCCCGCGCGGTCCCTCGGCCGGTGCGACCGCCGGCATCCACGGTGCAGGCGGCATCGGCGGTCTCCTCGCCGTTGAAGCCCCGCAGGCCGTAGGCGACCCGCTGCGTCACTGGTACTTCTACGACGGCAACGGCAACGTCGGCCAACTCCTCGCCTACGACGCCACCGGCCCCACGGTCAACGCCACCCCCGCCGCTCACTACGAGTATGACCCCTACGGCCAACTCGTCAACTGGACGGACAACATCGCCAACCCCTTCCGTTTCTCCACCAAGTGGTTCGACACCACCACCGGCCTCGGCTACTGGGGATACCGCTATTACTCGCCCCGGCTCGGGCGGTGGATGAGCAGGGATCCGATTGGGGAACAGGGGGGCCTAAACCTGTACGTCTGCATTCTCAATAGAGCGGTGAATGGTTTCGACCCTCTTGGCAATGCGATGTCTTGGTCAACTGCGGCCGCCCCACCCGGAAGTCAGCCTGCGCCTCCAAGTTCTCAACCCGCCCCCCCCCCTCCTGTGGACATTTGCAGGGTTATTGGTGGACAAAAGGATTGCAAACCTCGGCCGATTCCCCCTGGGCCGGTCACTGTACCTGTGAATCTGTTCACGCTGTCAATCCTGGAGGATGCCTGTGGGGAAGCTACGATCAGCACTGTGGGCAACTGCAAGAATAGCCTGCGATTCCTCAATTTGGCCCTGATGGGCGACGGATGCGCACGGTTTAGGTCGATCTCGGATACGCTTTGTGCCGAACTCTCGGATCTCGCCGACGGAAAGGAGCATGTGTTTTCTTGCGGGAGCCCGACTGGAGAGACAGGCAAGGGCGAGGGAGGTAGAGTCTGTTGCGGCAAAGTGAGCTTTAGCGGAACCTACCCCACGACTGTCAATGTCGACTTTCTGATTCCGTTTGTGTGTCATATTAGCGGAACGGTTACGGCAGATATCACCGTGGATGGAAAGGTCGGACAATGCAAAGACAAGAAGCGCAGGTAAGAGTATCCAAGTACGTTCGGACTACATGTCTGTTGTTGGTGACGGCAACAATCGGATGCGCCAATGCTGACAGTAGGGAGATCGACAGGTGTTCGTATCAGTATCGGCGGGATGGCCTTATCAGTGCTATCCGCTCCCTTTATGGTGAGCGATGGAGTCAGTCTCCCAATAGGATTGTCTACGTTGCGTTCAACGGCAATGCTCGACCGCGGTACTTCCCGTGGGGTCCATTTACGTACGAGGGGGACTGTGAGGATTCCGACTCAGGGAGTCAGCGGTGCAGGTACCAAATTGTCATCACTGCGGAGGCCACACGAGAGAGCGATGTTGCCTCGTTGGCGGAGGTCATCATACCCCCTGATGGACGTCCGGCAATCGTGGACTACTACTCTCTTGATTGGACGTCTCAGGGGAGGTGGGAGCTTCGGTTCTCTGCAAGGACAGAAAACGGTGTGCGCCAAGCAACCTGGGAAAGGGGGATGTGAATGAGCTGAGTCACTGAAACCTTTCATTGAGGCCCTGTGGACTGAGCCCACGCAGGAGAGCGTCGCCTGCCCGTCGAGAGCCTCTGGTTCGAACGACGCCTGGAAGCGAGTCTTGGAAGAGTTGGCAACCACAGATCCGGCTTCGCCTCGCTACGTCGAGACGAGTGAACACAAATGAACGCGGATGAATGCCGACGCGAGGTGGACCGCCCGGCTGGCGCTATTGAGTGCACCACGGAGTCACCGAGAACACAGAGAAAAGACCGGCGTGTGTTCTTCTCCGAGTGCTCCGTGCCTCAGAGGTGAGTGGTCCATGGATAGGGAAACCGACCCAATGGGAAAACGCGCTCGGTTTGTTGGTTGTGGCCGATGCATACGCCGGTCGCCGCAGGGGGCGACCGCTACGGTTGGCACGCGGGTCTATTCCTGGGACGCGGAGAACCGGCTGGTCGCGGTGGCCCCGGCGGTGCCGGCGGCTGTTGCGAAAATTGGCGGCGACAGGGTTGCACGGGCTCGGCAGTTGTGCTAGCATGGCGTAGCGGTAATACGATGTCATACCGCCAACGGACTCTGTGATGACCGGCTTGCGACGAACGCTGCTGCAGGTACTGAGCCTCGCCCTGACTTTTACCTCAGGGCTGTCCCTCGGGGGGCATATTCATCTCTGGCAGGCCAGCCACGCTGAGCATGCGCACCACGACACGGCCGGCTGCCCGGTTTGCCAACAGGCTCTAGCCAACCCCAAGCTGATGCTGCCCGTCCCCAGCCCGGAGGTGGTCAAGCATCAGCCTGTGTTGTGCTTGGTCCAGGTGCGGGAGTCTCGCCTGGTCCCGACACAACGGCTCGGGCCCACCGCGCCTCGGGGCCCGCCCGGTTTCATCTCCGATCGGCCATTGTTCTGACAACACCCCCGCGCCGTTCCGCGACCGGTAGCGCACCCGTTTATCGCGTGCCAAGCGGGTTGAGGACCGGCGCCCCCAAAACGTATCGGTCGCCACCCCTCAAGCTCATGAGTGGCGATCGTCTCGACCGTGGAGTGAATTGAACAACTGTCTGAGGGCTATTGTCCGCGTGCGGCGAGACACTGCTGCGCGTGCGAGAAGAAGCCCTGCTCGGAGAGGATACACGAACCGTGAAATGTGCACTGATGACAACAACCCTTGCTGCTATGCTGATGGCCTCCTCGTCGCCCCTGTGGGCTGACTGTCCGATTGCCCACACTCACATCGGCGTGAACCCCACGCTGCGTCCCGACTGGAGCGAGCCAGCCAATCGCGCGCTGGACACGGATCCTGATTTGACGGACAACAACAAGCTGTGGTTCTTCTCATTGCCGCCGGCTCATGCCGCCGGGACGCCCGGGTGGCCCGCCTGGTCGAACGCCGACGGCTCCGCCTTCCTGCTGGCTTCTCCCGAAACAGGGCCAGGCGGATCGGCGATCATCCACCCAACCGATCCCACCAGGCAACTCTACACCTGCCGCTTCATGTGGAGCAAGGCGAACGGCTATGACGACTCGCTGGGCGTGCAGCATGTGGACGGCTGGCACTCGGCGCACGGCCCGGGCGGCATGTGGAGCCTGGAGAGCGTCGATGAGCAGACCGTACCCGGGTGGGACTTGTATCTGAAGCGCGAAGGCACCAGCTTAGCCGAACATGACTTCTTCATGGAACTTCCCGCCGGCGCATCGGTGCTCACGGCAAACGGATCGAGTCACCAACTGCCCAAAGCATGGTTGCCTGACAGCAACGCATGGGGCCTGCACGAGCACATGACCTTCTACTTCTGGCTGTCGGCGGATGGCAGCGACATCGGCGACGAGTTCTCCGCCACGTTCAGTGTTTACGATGCGAGTGGAATGTACACCGCATCCGACCCGTTTACGTTCCACTTCGCGGTTGTGCCGGAACCGGCAAGCTTGGGGATGGTGTTGATGGGTGGATTGTTGGCAGCCCGTCGGCGTCACGGATAGGCGACCCTGGCAACTCAGGCGGGCTTGCCGGGCATGGTACGGCAAGCCCGCCCCACTGTGGCGTGGAAACTGGATCGAACGTTATCGGGTGCACTCATGTACGATCGAAAAGCTTTCACATTGATCGAAGTGCTGGTGGTGGTCGCGGTCATCGCGCTGCTGGTGGCGATCCTGCTGCCGTCTCTGGCTGCCGCCCGGGCCCAAGGCCGTGCCGTGTTGTGCATGAACAACGTCAAGCAAATCGGCTTGGCCGCACGGATGTATGCGATGGAATTCAGGGATACCTTTCCTTCCAGCGCACACGGCGGTGTGCCTGAGCCGAAGACGTGGTGGCTTCATGTCCTGACTCGCTGCTCCAAGTCGCCTCTGCTGTTTCAATGCCCGGACGATGAGGCCGACAGCTTCCTGGACTGGAGCAAGTCCCTGCCGCCAAGCAGCGAGTTGAGCAAGTATCGGTGGGCCAGTTATGCGGTGAACTACCTCTTCGTGAGGCAAGTGGACGACGACAGCAAGCCAATCAACGCCTACAGCGCCAAGGTTTCTCGTGTTCGTCGGCCGGGTTATGTCGTGCTGGCCGGTGAATCGCAAGACAGCCTTCTCGGAGTCGATCACATTCACCCCGAGCGATTCGAATGGACCGGCGGGCCGGAGGGCCAGATTGACACAAAACGGCATCGGGGCAAGGCCCACTACTTATTCGCAGACACCCATGTCGCAGGACTGCGGATCGAGGAAACCTGGAAGGAAGGGGAGCGAAACTGGTGGGATCCTGAACATGCTCCCACATGGCACACAGTGGCGGGACCACCACCACCACCCCAGTGACGTTTCATGCGTGACAACAGGTTGTCGGACAACGACATAGCAGAAGGAGAACTGCCCATGTGTTCTCGATTGATTATCGCCGCCGCGCTTCTGGCGGGCGTCCAGCAGTATGCGTTCGGCCAGCACGGGTGTCCGCTGGATCACTTTTCCATCGGCCAGAATGGCGGCGCGGGCTCTCACACCGGAACGCTCATCGCGGATGTCAGCCAACTGTACGGAATCACCGTTCGCAAACCGTACGCCAGCCACTATCCACTCAATTACAGCTTGTCCAAGCAGGCGTATATCAACGGCGAGCCCGGATCCGAGGAGACCGAGACGAACCCGGATCAACAGTTCGCCGGCGTAGCCATGACAGACTACGACATCTGGCTCGAGGTGGTCGAGGTCTCGGATAACCTGTGGGTCGGAGTCGGGTCGTCCTGGTACACGACCGGGGGCCGCATTCGCTTGAGCACTGTCCCCTATCACCATGTGCATCTGAGTTACTGGCTGTACGCGTCTGTCTACGACTCCAAAGACCTGCATTACGCGGTCTTCCGGTTGGTGGACGACCTCGATGACGGGCAGCGGTATCAGCCGTCCGAGGAGTTCTGGGTGGTCTTGAATCGGCCAGTTCCGGGGGATTCTGACGCCGACGGCCACATCGACGGCGACGACCTCGATCAGTTCAAAGCCTGCGTCTCCGGACCCGCGTTGTCCTACGATCCTGAGAATTTGCCCGCAGCCTGCACACAGATTCCCGATGCGGATGGCATTCTTCCCGCCGACCTCGATCGGGACGGCGACGTGGATCAGTCGGATTTTGGACTGTTCCAGCGCTGCATCAGCGGTCCGGAGGGGCACCCGGATCCTCGCTGCGCGAAGTGAAGCAGGTGGCCTGACGCTTCCGGCAACAGCTCTGTACCCGTGCGCGCTCCTGGAGCCCGCATGCGGGAGGTGCTCGCACATGGCGGTAGCACCCCCGCAAAAATCATCCTGACACCATTTTCTACTCGGCGATGGCTCTGAGCATGCCCATGCACAGCAGGCCGCAGTAGGTGCCCAGGGCGTAGCCCACTACCGCTAAGAGGGCACCCACGGGGGCAAGGGCGGGATGGAAGGCCGCGGCGACAACCGGAGCACTGGCGACACCGCCGATGTTGGCCTGCGAGCTCACCGCCGCGAAGAAGAACGGGGCGCGAATCCACCAGCCGACGAGCAACAGCACGGTCACATGCACCGCGAGCCAGACGAAGGCCATGAGCACGAAGGCCGGATACTTGGCGACCTGAGCGAAATCAGCCGACGCCCCGATGCACGCCACGAGCAGGTAAATAGTGAGCGAGCCAAAGCGTGAAGCCCCCGCGCCTTCAAGATTGCGTGCCCGAGTAAAGGACAACGCGACCCCGATAGCCGTCACGACGATGAACTTCCAGGTCGAAGCGGACAGGATGTTGTTCAACCCGGCGAGCGTGTCGTGCTCGGCAAGGCGGTCCACAAGCCAAAGACCCGCCTTGTGGGCGACAAAAGTGCCGCCGAACGCCAGGGCCAGGATGGTGAGGTGATCGAGCAGCGACGGGACGCGAGTGACGCGTTTCTGGAAGTCGGCCATGCGGCGTTCGAGTTCGCGGATAGCGGAAGCGTCAGCTTTGATGCGTCGGTCGATCGCGTGCTGGTGGCCGGACAGATAGAGCAGCGTTCCCATCCACAGGTAGGCCGCCAGCACGTCCACGATGACGATCGTACCCAGCATGGAGGCGCTGGCCCCGGATGCCTGCCCCACGGCGACAAAGTTGGCTGCCCCACCGATCCAGCTCCCCGACAAGGCGGCCATGCCCTGCCAGGCGTCGGGCGGCAACCAGTGGCCGCAGATCAGCAGCGAAACCGGCCCGCCAATGACCACCCCCGCCGTCCCCGCGAGCATCATAATCACCGCCTTGGGGCCGAGCCGCAGCACGGCGGGTACGTCCAGGGCCAGCACCAGCAGCAGCAGCCCCGCAGGCAGCAGGTACGCCTTGATCCACTCGTAGAGCGGCGACTCGGCGGGCATCACGCCCAGCATTGCCAGGATAGCGGGCACGAAGTAGCAGAAGACCAGGGCCGGCAGCACGCGAAACAGCCGGCCAACGACACGATGCTGTTCGAGGGCGAAGATGGCGGCCAATACGCCGAGCAGGATCGCCAACACGCCGACGGGATGATCGACCGCCACAGCAAGCATGGATTCAAGAGCATTCATGCTCCTGGTGATAACGCGAAAGAGGAAATCCGTCCAGTCAGCCAACAGGCCCCCGACGTGCGAAACGCAGGCGGTGGGACTCAACGGATAGGCGGTCAGCGGCGAGTAGCGCGAGAACGGAGGATCTCGCGGGCGGCGGGGAACGGAGCGAGGGCGCGTTCGAGGATACCCAGCGACTTGGCGATGGTCATGCCGTAGTTGGTGATGGGCACGCCCGCCTGGCGGCATTTGAGGATGCGGGTCAGCACCTCGCGGCGGTTGGTCATGCAGGCTCCGCAATGGACCACCAGGCGACAGGTGTGCAAATCGGGCGGGAAATCGTGACCCTGCACCTGGACGAACTCCAGCTTGCCGCCGATGTACTGCGTCAGCCAGCGCGGGATCTTCACCCGGCCGATGTCATCGCCGATCGGATGGTGCGAGCAGGACTCGGCCACCAATACGCGATCGCCGGGCTTCAGTTCGTCGATCGCCAGAGCGCCGCGGACGAATTCAGCCAGATCGCCCTTGTAGCGGGAGAAAAGGATCGAGAAGGAGGTCAAGGGCACGTCGTCGGGCGTGTCGCCGGCGACCTTGAGGAAGGCCTGTGAATCGGTAACCACCAGGGCGGGTGGGCGTTTGAGCCGATCCAGGGCGTCACGCAGCTCGCGTTCTTTGACCACCACGCAGTAGGAGTCGTTGTCCAGAATATCGCGGATGGACTGCACCTGCGGAAGGATCAGGCGGCCCTTGGGCGCTTCCAAGTCAATCGGGACCACCAGCACCACCAGTTCGCCCGGCGGCACCAAGTCACCCAGAATCGACGGGGTGTTGATGAACTCCTCGGGTGCGCTGCGGATCAGAGCCTCTCGCAGATCCAGGACGCCTTCTCCGCGAGCGGCCACTGTTCGGACACACAGCACGCCCCGGGCCTGCAGGCTTTCGAGCGTCGCGGCAGACGGCTGGGCCAGATCCACCTTGTTGAATACCGCAATCACCGGCACCCGGCGCGAGACCAGTTCCTCCAGAATGCTTTCCTCGAAGCCGCCCCACTCGTCGGCCTGGGCCACAATGACGCCCACGTCCGTGCGGTCAAAGATTTGCCGCGTCCGCTGGATGCGCAGATCACCCAAGGCCCCGACGTCGTCGATGCCCGCCGTGTCGATGAACAGCACTGGCCCGACAGGCAGAAGCTCCATCGGCTTCTCGACGGGATCGGTGGTCGTGCCGGCCACATCGGACACGATCGAGACGGTCTGGCGGGTCATCGCGTTGAGCAGCGAGGACTTGCCGACGTTGCGCCGACCGAACAAGCCGATGTGCAGACGCATCCCCTTGGGCGTCGTCTTCATTTCGTGCCCTCCCGTGCGACCGCCGTGCCTGAACGCGTCACGGCCTCGGCGGACACCAGTTCGTCAGACTCCGCCGCGGTCAGGAAACCACGCTCCACAACCAGGTCGCGCAGGTCGCATCCGCCGGTCCGCATCGCCGCCGCCAGCGACTGAGCCTGCTCGTAGCCGATCCTCCCAACCAGCGTAGTCACCGTCGCCGTGGAGCCGTGAACATACCGTCGGCAACGATCCTCGTCAGCCTCGATGCCCTCGACGCAGTGTCGCCGAAGAATCGAGCATGCCCCGGCAAGCAGTTCCAGCGAGCCCAGCAAGGCGTCCGCGACAAGCGGCAGGAAGGCGTTCAATTCGAGATTGCCCATCGAGCAGGCCTGCGTGGTCGCGAGGTCGTTGGCCATCGCCATCAGGCTCGCCTGGGACACGGCTTCGGGGATGACCGGGTCGACCTTGCCCGGCATGATCGACGAGCCGGCCTGTCGCGCCGGAAGGCGGATCTCACCCACGCCGCCGTCCGGCCCGGATGAGAGAATGCGCAAGTCCGTCGCCACCTTCAGGAGGTTCGAGGCGTGGGCCTTGAGGATGCCGCTGACTTCGACAAACACGTCGGCATTCTGCGTGGCCTCGACGAGATTCTCCGCCCGGGCTAATCCAAGGTGAGTGATCTCACGAAGCCGCTCGACAACACGAAAGATATACTCCCGCGGGGCGGCCAAGCCCGTCCCGATCGCGGTGCCGCCCAGATTCACCACCCGCAACCGCTCTTCGCACTTGTAGATTCGCCAGCGATCACGGGCAAAGGCTTCGGCGTAGGCGGCCATCTCGCGGCCCAGCGTCACCAGAGCGGTATCCTGAAGCTGCGTCCGACCGACCTCGACGACGTGGGCGGTCTCTTTCTCCTTACGTTGAAACGCCTCGAGCAGTCCGACGACCTCTCGCTCAAGAATCCGCAGTTGCCCGATGGCCGCTACCTTGAGGGCCGTCGGGTAGGTATCATTGGTGGACTGGTGCAGATTGACGTGGGCGAGCGGGCAGATGAACTCATAGTCCCCGGGCTGCCGACCCAGCAATTGCAGCGTCCGGTTGGCAAGCACCTCGTTGACGTTCATGTTGGTCGAGGTGCCGGCGCCGCCCTGCACGGCATCAACAACGATGGACGCGTCGAGCCGGCCGGCCATCATCTCCTCGCACGCCTGCTCGAGGGCCCCGGCTTGCTCATCTGCGAGGAAGCCAAGCTCGTGGTTGGTGCGCGCACACGCCAGCTTGACCGCTCCGTACGCGTGGATCAGCGGCGGGCGCACAGGCCGCCCCGCCAACGGGAAGTTCTCCACCGCCCGGCAAGTATGGATGCCGTAGAGGGCCTCCGCAGGCACCTCTCGTTCACCCAGCAGGTCTTTCTCCCGGCGGTAATCGCTCATGCGCATCACTTCATGGCATCACACCGCCGTTCGAGGGTGGGCAAGATGCCATCTCAGAACCGAGACCATCAGGAAGCGGTCAGTCACTGCCGACAAGAACCGCTCCCTGACGGTCACGGCTCTGACAGGCCACGCGGTGCTCACACATTCATCAGAAGTAGAGATCATGCTCCCCATCCTGCTCGATACGGCACAGGCACTCCTGCAGACGGGCGCGGAGCTTGTCGTCCGGCATCCGGGAGATCTCCTCGGCAATGAGCTTCTTGCCCGCGGCCCGCGTCTCCGGAGAAGCATAGTCAGTCAGAAACTCAGTCAGCGTACTCAACGCGTTGGGCGTGCAGAACTGCTGAATGAAACCGGGGATCGCAAACTCCATGAAGTGCTCGCCGGTTCGCCCCAACCGGTAACACGCGGTGCAGAAGCTCGGTAGATACCCGTCGGTCATCAGCTCGCGCATCACCTGATCCAACGGCCGGATGTCGCCCAGCTCGAACTGCTCGCGATCCATCGACTGGGCGTCGCCCGCCTCGGTGTACCCGCCGATCTCGATGCGGCTGCCGGCGTCGATCTGCGAAACGCCGAACGCCATCACCTCACGACGCAACTCCGGCCGCTCGCGGGCCGTGAGAATCATCCCCGTATACGGCACCGCAAGCCGGAGGATGGCGACCACCCGCTTGAAATCGTCGTCGGCCACGAAATGAGCCGTAGGCAGTTCCACTCCCGCCGCCGGCCGTAACCGCGGGAAACTGATGGTGTGCGGGCCGACACCATATCGCTCCTGCAAGTGAAGAGCATGCGAAACCAGACCCAGCACCTCAAAGCGCCAGTCGTGCAAACCGAACAGCGCACCGATGCCCACGTCGTCGATGCCCGCCTCCATGGCCCGGCTCAGGGCGTCCAGCCGATAGAGGTAATCACCCTTGCGAGTGCGCTCCGGGTGGACCTTCGCGTACGCCCCATGGTGGTAGGTTTCCTGAAAAACCTGGTACGTGCCGATACCCGCCGCCTTGACCGTGCGGTAGCCCTCGTGGTCCATCGGGGCCGCGTTGATGTTCACCCGCCGAATCTCACCCAGGCCGTACTTGACTTGGTAGACCGTGCGCACCGTATCCGCGATGAACTCAGGACTGTATCGCGGGTGCTCGCCGAAGACCAGGATGAGCCGCTTATGCCCCCGGCTCTCCAATGCCTCGACCTGGTGGCGAACCTCGGCCTTGTCCAGCGTCCGGCGAACCACCTCGCGATTCGACCGCTTGAACGCACAGTAAGCACAGTCGTTCACACAATCGTTGCCGATGTACAGCGGCGCGAACAGCACGATGCGATTGCCGTAAACATCCCGTTTAAGCTGCCGGGCGGTCTGGAAGATCAGCTCGATGAGTTCAGGATCGTCGGCCCGCACAAGGTCGGCGGTCTCCTCGACGCTGAGATGCTGCTTGGCCACGCTCTTGGCGATGATGTCCCGTATACGCGCCGAATCAGGCCGCGGCCCTTCTGCCAAAGCGGTCAACCGGGCGTCTTCGATGAAATCGGTCGCCCCGTTACTCAAAGCAGGCTCCGTCAATGCACTCATTCTTCAACCCCGCAAGTGGTAGTTCCGCGAGTCTCCCCGCCCGACCCCCACCGCTCGCCCGATGGTTTCGATCCGTTGCCTCATGCAACCATGGCAGTCCGAGGCGCTTTCGCGCACGCATGCCTTGGCCGGGTAGATTTCATAACGCTCCCGATACTGCGGCGGTGTCAGGTTCGGCATGACCACGTTCGCCCCACGCTGCAGACCGAGTTCCCGTCCCTGGGCTAAGTTCAGGGTCGCCAGTGCCGTCGTGCTCGGGATGTTCGCCTCCGGACAGACCAAGCGCGCCAGCGCCACTACTTTATAGGTCATCAACTCCGTGTTTGGCACCTGCTCCAAGCCAGCTCCCGCAGACAGCGCCCTGCCGCCCAGCGGTGTCGCCGGATGCGGGATGAACGGCCCCACACCGATCATGTCCAGATCCAATTCCGCGAACAGCTCGATGTCGCGAACCAAGTCCGCCCACGTCTGCCCGGGAATGCCGATCATCACCCCGCTGCCGACCTCATACCCAAGCTCGCGCAGCACACGCAAGATCGCGATGCGATCGGATTTCATACCCGGCAATGAGGGGTGAATCTTTGCGAACAGAGTCGGGTTCGAGGTCTCGAACCGCAAGAGGTAGCGATCAGCGCCGGCCACTCGCCAGGCCCGCAAGTCCGCCTCGCTGCGCTCACCCAAGCTCAGCGTCACCGCCAAGCGGGTTTCGACCTTGATCCGACCGATCAGGTCGGCCATCCATTCAACCGTCGTGCAGCCGTCCTCTCCTGACTGCAACACCACCGTCCCGTACCCGAAACGCACCGCCTCGCGAGCACAGGCCAGCACCTCATCCGCGGTCATGCGGTAACGCACCAGATCAGCGTTCGGCAGCCGCAGCCCACAGTAGGCACACGAACGCATGCAACGGTTCGAAAACTCGATCAGCCCGCGGAGATGGACCTCGTCACCCACATGCAGTTGACGGACCTCATCCGCAAGTCGCCACAGGACCTCCAGTTGCCGAGGGTCATCCTCCCGAAGCCAATTCAGAATGTCCGATCGCGTCGGTTTCATGAGTGTCAACCGTCGACACCGAGTGTCGATTGAGGAGGTAGTGTCAAGTCCTGTGTAAATTGCCTCGGGGCATCCTGCCGGTCCAATTCGTTACGCCACTTTCGATTTCTTCTTTGAGGATGAAGAGGGTAGCGGCACCGTCGGGCACAGGTGTGCCG
>JAAYDF010000205.1 GCA_012729395.1 Phycisphaerae bacterium | reverse complement strand
CCCCGGTGTGGTCAAGGGTCAGCGCGTAGCAGACCGGAGCGCTCTCAACATAGGTGATGCCAACCTCATGATCGTAGGCGGGCATCGTAAGGCTGTTGGCGGCAGCCGTGCTTCCATCGTCAGCAGTGCCGATCCAGCCGGAGATCTCCCAACCGGCAGCGGGCGCTGCGCCACTCAGTGCGATGCTCTCGCCGACGACGTAGGTACCCGCCGCGCAGCCCTCCGAATTGGTGGGGCTGGCGACAGGATCGCTGCCCTGTCCCGCATGGCCGAGGGTCAGCGCGTAGCAGACTGGAGCGCTTTCCGCATAGATGACATTGGCAGCATGGTCGCCGGGCGGCATGGTGAGGGAGTTGGTGGCGGAGGTGCTGTCGTCGTCAACGGTGCCAGTCCAGCCGGCGATCTCCCAACCGGCAGCGGGTGCTGCGCCACTCAGCGTGATGAGTTCGCCCTCCACGTACTTGCCCACCGCACAGCCATCCGAGTTGGTGGGGCTGGCGACGGGATCGCTCCCCTGCCCGGTATGGCCGAGGGTCAGCGTATAGCACGTCGGCGGGATGGCGCTGAATGTCGCCGTGACCGACTTGGGGCCATCCATGCTGATGGACCAAGTGCCGTCGCCGTTGTCCACGAGATCGGCGGCGTCAGCTCCCGTCCAGCCATCGAGCTGATAGCCCGGGTTGGGTACGGGCGTTAGCGTGACCTCGGTGCCCGAGACGTAGGCGCCGCCGGCGGGGTCGAGATCTATCGCCCCGTTGCCGTCGTCATCAACCGTTAGGGCGTAGATGGGGAGAGCCTCCTCCTGAAGCATGAACATGCCATAGGCGTATGCCTTGGGCTTGGTGGAATCATGTGGCTGAGCGCGGACCGTGAATCTGCCATCCGCATCGGGCTGAATGTTCACCCAGCGCGCCACGTAACCGTTAGCGGTGTTCGCACCGGTGCAAAAGTAGACGGCCCAGGGATTCCCCTCATGCATGCTGGTTCCGGGTGTGCTCGCATTCGTTGCCGCGATGGCGCCCGAAATCGTGTAGCGTGTGAAGCGGTCGGTATAGCTCGAATCATCGCGGTTGGCAGTGGTGGCAAACGTGTAGGTCTTGTCCGGGTCCAGCCCCTCGAAGGTCAGGTCCATCCACCAGTCGACCGCATCATACACGTTGTACTGCACGACCCCGCCCATATTGACGCGGTCATAGAACGTCTCGTAGGCGTCTGTGCCGGCGTCGGTCGCCGCGCCGAGGCTGTCATGGTTTGACAGCGTTCCCGATGCCGATACGGTCACAGTGGCGCCGGTCTCGTCGCCACTGTCAAAGTCCAGCAACATCCCGGCCGTGGTGCCGATGGTGAACTCGGTAGTGTTCGGCGGGGTGCTCGACCCGGAGACGTCGTTGTAGGCAGTCCAGGGCGGTGTCAACGCCGCCGTGCCGCTCACAGCCACCGTCCTGGCCGAGGCGCCCGCGCTCGAGTGATTGATCACGCCGGCGGAGGATCCCTCCGTCGCTCGGCTAAAGCGCGCATAGATCGTCGTGGCGACGATCGTGCCGTCGACGGGCGTCAGGTCGATGGTTGAGGCGAATCCGCCGCCGCTCGTCGTCGAGACCTCAAAGTCTGGCGGCGCACTGATGACCAGGTCCTCCGTCAGGTTGACGGCCGAGACGGTGTATGACTGCTCGGTCGAGGGCTCACCTGGCTGGCTGTTGAAGGCTGGCAGACTGTCCACCGAGGTGGTGATGGTCGGGTCGGTGACGGGTTCGCCCTCCAGGCCGAGCATGAACACGCTGGGGCCGTAGGCCTCTCTGCCGCTGTTCGCTTCGACGCGTACTGTAAACGACCCATCGCTACCGGGTTTGATGCCAACCCAACGCGCGACGTAGCCGTTCTCGGTGTTGTAGCCGGTGTTAAAGTACACCGATTCATTGTTGATGACGTCAACGCCGCTCGTGCTCTCGTTGATGGCGGCGTCCGCCCCGGAGATGGTGAACCTGGAGTTGCGGGTGTAGGATGATCCATCACGGTTGGCGGATGTGGCAAAGGTGTAGCTGCCGTTGGGGTCGAGCCCGCTGAATTCCAGATCGACATACCACCCCTCAT
>JAAYDF010000204.1 GCA_012729395.1 Phycisphaerae bacterium | reverse complement strand
GTGACCGTTTCAGTTCGGCGAGTCAGCCGATACGTGGGAGAACAAGACTACGTGGGAGAACAAGACTCTGTGACGGCAAGCATAGCATCGAGGGCCTTGCGGGCCCGGTCCCCGACCTGGCGGGGCGCCGCGATGCGGGGCGCCATGTCCTGGAGGCTCCAGAGGATCTTCTCCAGGCTCGTGCGTTTCATGTTGGGGCAGGTTGCCTGCGGGTTGGCTGGGTAGAAGTGTTTGCGGGGGTTCTCGAGCGCCAGCCGGTGCAGGAGGCCCGGTTCGGTGCCCACCACGAAGCGCCGCAGGGAGGACTGCCGCGCGTACCGGCACATCTGGCCCGTGGACAGGACCTCGTCGGCCGCGTCGCGCACGTCCCGCTGGCACTCGGGATGGACCATCACGCACACCTCGCCGTAGCGGGCCCGGGCTCGGTCGATGTCGGCTTTGCGAATTCGCGCGTGCGTGGGACAGTAGCCAGGCCAGAGGATCAGCTCGCGGCCGACCTGGCGGCTCACGTGATCGCCCAGATGGCGGTCGGGAACGAAGATGATCTCGGCGACGTCTGCCAGCGATCGGACGACCTGCACCGCGTTGGCCGAGGTGCAGCAGATATCGCTTTCGGCTTTAACCTCGGCGGTGCTGTTGACGTAGCAGACCACCATCGCTCGGGGATGTTCTCGCCTCAGGGTCCGCAGCGCCTCGGCGGTGATCATCTCGGCCATGGGGCAACCGGCGTACTCATCCGGCAACAGCACCGCCCTGTCCGGGCTCAGGATCGCCGCGGTCTCAGCCATGAAGCGAACCCCGCAGAACACGATCGTCTCGGCCGCCGTACTTGCCGCGCGGCGACTCAGTTCCAGCGAGTCCCCGACGATATCCGCGATCTCCTGGACCTCCGGCGGCTGATAGTTGTGGGCCAGGATCACCGCGTTGCGAGCATCCTTGAGTCGCTCGATACTGCTGCGAATTGTCCTGTCGATCACCGCGTCCGCTCCTTTCCGTTTGTTCCGAGTCAGCCTGAGGCCCCGACCGGGATAGGTTGGTCCTTGAGGATTTCCAGGACCTTGGCGGCCGCCTTCTCGCCCGACAGCAGCATCCCTCCGAAAGTCGGCCCCATCCGGGGCAGCCCATACAGCGATGAGACCGCCATGCCTGTTGCCACCAGCCCGGCGTAGACCTCACCCGTGCGTTCTACCACGGCATCTTCTGACTGGTCGACCCACATCGCGCCGCAGCCGGGCACGTCGAGCAGCCCGCGCCGCGCCAGAAACGCGGCAACCACCGCGTCATGACCCGTGGCATCCACCACCACCTTCGCCTCCAGGGCCACCGGATCCACGCACGTGATCTGCCGCGGCAGTGAGTGGACGGCGCTCCAGTTAACCACAAGCCCCTCCACCCGCCCGTCGCGGAGCACCACGTCATCGACCGATGTGAGGTTCAGAAACGCCACCCCCGCGTCGCAGGCCGAGGCGATCAACTTCGAGCACACGTGCGGCCCCCCAACCGCGAAGAGCCCCTCCGACACCTGCCGGTACGGCACACCCAGTTCGTCCAGGATGCGTTGGCTCGGGGCGCGGACCGTCACCGTGTTCATCAGGTAGCCACCGACCCAGAACCCACCGCCCAGGTAGTTGTTGCGCTCGACGACCATGGTTCGCACCCCCTCCCCGGCCAGTCGAAGGCCGCACATCAGTCCGCTGGGACCGCCCCCGGCGATCAGCACGTCGCACTGGGCATATTGCTCCATCTGCTCGGCGAACCCCCGGATAATCGCTCGCGTCACTTCGTGCTCCCGGACCTCGTGAAACAACCGACCGTTGCTCGATCCCATTGGCCAACCTCCTGTTCAAGGGTTCTGCAGAATTATACACGTAGTCAATTGACATAGTAGACAATGCGTGCAGACCCCTGTCAAGTCATCTGTTGCGGAATCTGCCGGTCAGCGGGACTTGATCTTGCAGCCGGCTGACGTGAGGGCCTTCTCCTGCTCCAGCAGATCAGTGAAGGTAGTTCCGTCGTAAACCTCGGCGATCGCCTGCCCGACCCGCTCCCACATCCCCAAGAAGACGCAACTGCCCCACAGTGGGCAGCGCGGTTTGTTCTTGCCGTCGGTGCAGCCGACCGGGCCGATCGGCCCCTCGAAGAACCGGATCACTTGCCCAACCGTCAGTTTCCCAGCGTCGTGGACCAGGAAGTAGCCGCCTTCCTGGCCCCGCCGTGAGTTCACGAAGCCCCCTTGCTTGAGCTGATTGAGGATGGCTTCGAGGAACCGGACCGGGATCGCCTGGGCTTCGGCAATCCGCCCGATCTTGACGGGTCCCTGCCCGGCCTGCCTAGCCAACTCAAAGACCGCCCGCAGTGCATATTGACACTTCTGAGATATCATCGCCGTTCGTAAGTGAGGTGACTACTCATCTCTCAATCCTATCGTAGGTCTCGATACTGTCAATCGTCGGGCTGCCGTCAAGACACCTCTTCCGAGACTTGGGTCACCGGGAATGCGGCAGTAACCCACGGTGCCAAAGACCTACAGCGTCGGAAGCGATTTGGCGGCCAGTTTAGGGGAGTACTTTTCCAGCAGCCGGCGGATCTTGGGCTGATCGGGATCCAATTCCAGACTCCGGTGCCAGTGCTCCAGGCCGCGCTGGCGCAGATCGGCCGTCTCGTCGCTGTCACCGGGTGTCTCAGCCGCCTTCTGGACCTGCAGGTAACGCGTCATCAGAACCACGCCCAACCCGGCGTGGGCCGAGGCCAGTTTCTCCGACTGATCGAGCGCCTTCTTGTACGTATGCTCGGCCTCGTCGAGCTTGGCTTGGCGGTACAGGCAATAGCCCAGCCGCTCGTAGGCGGCGGCGCACGTCGGATCGCACTCGACGGCCCGGGCGAAAGCCCCTTCAGCCGCGTTGAACCGCTGTTGTTTGATGTAAGTGGTGCCCAGATTGACCAGCACCATCGGCTGGCGCGGATCGCGCTCCAGCGACTCCTTGTAGGCCCCGATCGCCTCGTAGTAATGGCCCTGCATGTCGTACGCCGCGCCGAGATTGGAATAGGCAAACGCGCTGTCCGGATCGATCGCGAGCGCCGCCTGGAATCGCTCGACGGCCTGATCGACCGCTCCAAGCTGCAGGTGGCAGACGCCCAGGCTCAACTGGCACTGGAACGAGTTCTCGTTCAGGTCGGCGGCGTGCAGATACGCCCGGATCGCCTCGCGGACCTGCCCGAGTCGATGGTGAATCTGGCCCAGACAGAAGGCGTCCTCAAAGCTGAACGGATCGACCTTGACCGCGTGCTGATAGCACTCCAGGGCCTGGTGGATCCGCCCCATGGCCAGATACGCCGCCCCCATCCGCGAGTGGGCGATGGCCAACTGCGGGTTCAGCGCGATCGCCTCCTGAAACTCGGCGACGGCGGCTTCGTACTCCTGGTCCTCCAGCAGATCAATGCCGCGCACCGTCAACTCGGTCGCCTGCTGCATCCGGATCTGCTGACACCCCGCAAGAGAGGCCACAGCCATGAATAAAACTAAGATTATAGCATTGTAACGCAACATCACCTCACCAAACCTACACTACGTCCCGGTTGCCGATGTAGTTCCGCGTTGTCTTTATCGGACAACCCGCCGGTTTGCCACCAGTTTTAGGCAGGCGGTGGGCGATGGTCTTCTACGGCTGGATGATCCGCTCGAAGGCCCGCAGGCGCCCTTCGATGCTGCCGTTGTCCAGGCCGGTCAGGCCCTCGACCGAAAAACTCTCGACGGTGAACGAGGCGACGACGGTGGCGTAGACCAGCCCCTTGCGCCAGGCGTCGGCGTCATCGACCGTCGCGTCGCGGCTGGCCAGATAGCCCATCAGCCCGCCGGCGAAGCTGTCGCCCGCCCCGGTCGGATCGACCACGTGCTCGGTCAGAAACGCCGGCAGGACCAGCAGGCCGTCGCGGGTGTACAGCACCACCCCGTGCTCGCCCTTCTTGATGACCACGTACTTGGGGCCCATCCGGCTGATCTCGATCGCCGCGGTCAAAATGTTGCTCTTGCCGGTCAACATACGCGACTCCGAATCGTTGAGCACGACGCCGTCGGTCCGGGCGAAAACCTTCATCAGCCGCTCGCGATGCTGCGAAATCCACAGGTCCATCGTGTCGAACACGACCAGCCGCGGGTTGCGCACCTGGTCGAGAAACTCGAGCTGCAAGGCCGGATCGTTGTTGGCCAGAAAGACGTACTCGCTGTCGCGGAACGCCTCGGGAATCGTCGGGCCCTTCTCAGCCAGGACGTTCAGGTGGACCTCCAGCGTCTCGCGGCTGTTCATGTCCTCGCTGTACCGCCCGTGCCAGCGAAACGTCCGGCTGCCCTTGCGAACCTCCAGACCGCCCGCGTCAATGTTGTGCGCCTTGAGCACCTCGAAGAACCGCGGCGGGCAGTCGTCACCCACCGTGCCGACCAGCCGCACCGGATTCAGCTTGCTCGCCGCCAGGGCGAAATACACAGCCGAGCCGCCGATGCAGTCCCGCCGCGAACCGTGCGGCGTATCCACGCTGTCGATCCCGATCGATCCCGTCACCAGCAGATTTGCCATATCCTGCCACTCTCCGTCAAATCGTATCGCATTGACCAGACGATCAGTGTACCCGCCCGACCCGCCGAAGTCCACCGCCAACGCAAGTCCGCCACGCCGATCAGCTCCGCGCGAACACCTCACTCACCGACCGGTTGTAGTGCACCCGGTTGATCGTGCGGGCCAGAACGTCCGAGAGGCAGCGGATCCTCACGAACGGCAACTCGCCGAACGCATCGGTCTGCGGAATGCTGTTGGTCACCACCATCTCCTCCAGGCCGCACCGCTCGTGCATGTCGGCCAGGCGCTCGCGGGCGACCTCCATGCACAGGTTGTGCGAAACGCCCAGATGGACCGTACGAATGCCCTTTTCCTCGACCAGCTTGCGCACCAGGGCGTAGATCGTCCCGCCGCTGCTGATCATGTCATCGAGAATGACCGCTGTGGTCTTGCCCGCGAAATCGCCGATGATCTCCGAAATTTCCGCCTTCTCCGGCGCCGGCCGGAACTTCGAGGCGATCGCGCTGGTCAGCTTCAGGTCGCGGGCGAAATGGGTCACCAGCTTGCCCGCCCCGGCGTCCGGAGCGACCGCGACCACGTCCTCGCGCCCGGCGAACCGCTCAAACTCGTCCTCGAAGAGCGTCAGCCCTTCGAGCATGTGAACGGGAATGCCGCCGTAGAAGCCGCGGATCTGATCGCTGTGCGGATGCCACCCGATCAACCGGTCGATCCCCGCCTCCACGCTCAGGTCGGCCATCAGCTTGGCCGTGGTCGGCTCGCGGGTGAACTTGGTCGGCTTGTCCTGCCGGGCGTACGCCACGTAGGGCAGGACGCCGGTCACGTGATTCGCCCCGTGCTCGCGGAACGCGCGGGCCGCGATCAGGAACGCCATGTAGTTCTGGTCGATCGGCGCGCCGCTGCGAGGATCGAGCAGGGCCTGGAAAAGGTACACGTCCGAGCCGCCCACGTGCTGTGCGAGCCGCACCACGGTCTCCGTGTCGGAAAAGCGACTGTCGATGTCCACCAGGTGCACCAGGTGGTTGCCGCTGTCCTGTTCAGCCAGAAGTTGCTCATACCGCCCCACCACGTGCGATGAGAGCTCCGATCCGTTGCGGCACGCTGCGATCACCAGTTGGCCTCGCGGCGAGATCATCTTGCGGGTCTGCTCGCGGGCGAAACGCTCGGGCGAGAGGAAGGCCTTGGCCGTTTCACGGTCCTGACGATGGCTCACGGTCGCCTCCTTTCCAAAGGTCGAAAAATGAAAAAGGCCTCCCCAGGTTGGCTGCACCCGGGGAGGCCCGATTGCCGATGAAAGGCAAATCTCCCTAGGGTACAGCGGGATCGAAACCAGACAGGTGGAGCGGATGGTGACGGAGTGCGGCATGCGACACAGCTTGAGGCCCAAACGCCCGCAGGCGTCGGCCCAAGCCCGAACCGGCCCGTCCATCCCGCATCATGCCTGTCCTACCACGATCCAACACACCCATTCTCCGCACGACAGCCGCCTTCCAATGCACCGTAACCGCCGGAACGGCGCGTGTCAAGCCCGTCCGTCGCCGGCGGCTGGCGGCCCATCGGCCCGGAGGGATTGCCGTTGCGGAAACCGGCCACGTCCGATAACCTGATGGGCGCCGTAGCGGCCTGATGTCCGTCTCAGACAAGGAGAAGCACGATGCTGCATCCAACCGTCCGCCTCCCGCACCTGGCACTCGTCCTGCTGGTCAGCCTGGCCCTGACCGCGGACGCCGGCGCCTTCTTCGGAAAGAAAAAGAAGAAAAACAAACCGACCATCCACATCGAGTACACCGAACCGGCCAAGGTCGGACTGCCGGAAAACCTGACCTCCATCGCCATCCTGCCCTTCACCCAGGCGATCGAGGACAAGGAGAACGTCTACACCGACCGCGAGCGCAAATGGGGCGACCACATCATCGCCGCGGTCGCCGCCAAGATGCAGGAGTACGCCCGCGATTTCGACATGCCGCTCAAGCTGGCCGACCGGGAATCGGTGGCGGCCATCATGAAGGAGAAGGACCTGGCCGACGCCGGCCTGGCTGAGGAAAACCAAGCCCTGCAACTGGGCAAGCTCGCCCAAACCCAAGCCATCTGCTACGGCAAGGTCGTGATCAGCATCGATTCGGTGGAAGGCCAGGTCAAGACGGTCGAGTTCCGCCCCGGCGGATACGGCGTGGCGCCCTCGACGACCTACAAGAAACGCATCAAACGGACGATCAACACCGCCGTCGACTTCAAGCTGGTCTCCGTGGCCAACGGCCGGTCCATCCACACCTTTGCCTCCAACCGCTCGCAGACGGTGGACCTCAAGCCCGGCGCCATCATGGGCAAGGACTACGACGAGGCCGACCTCCAGCCGGAGACCGACGCGATCGGCGCCATGCTCACCGAACTGGTCGACGAATTCGTCGCCCAGATCCTGCCCCACAAGGTCGCCTACGACGTGCCGCTGGCCGACCCGAAAAAGAAAATGGCCAAGTCGGCCACCCGCCTCCTGCGCTCCGGCGAATACCAGGACGCCATCGAGCTCTTCCAGCGGAGTCTGACCGAAGAGGACGACGACCACCGCGCAATGTACAACCTGGCCGTCACCTACGAGGTCTCGGGCGGCCTGCCCAAGGCCCTCGACTACTACAAGATGGCCTTCGCCGACAAGGATGAGGAGATGTACCTGGCGGGCCTGACGCGGGTCAAAGGCCTGCTGGAGAAACGGCGTGAGGCCCTGGCCGAGAACCCGCTGGGCAAGGCCACCGCGGAGGGAATGGTCAACACCGAGACCGAAGCGCCGGCCTCGCAACCGGCCCAGTAACGCCGCGGCGCCGCCGCCGGCTGTCAAACGGTTGAATCAGTTCGTTGTCAAGCATAAGGAGAATACGATGAACCGAATCCGACTTGCCTTGAGCGTGCTGTTGCTGATGCCCGTGCTTTCCGCCCTGGCCCAGGAGGATGCAGCCAAACAGGCCCAGAACAAGCTGCTGGCCAAGCGGGCCGCGGAAGCCGACTGCTACCGCAAGCTGGCCGAACGAATCATGGGCCTCCAGATCACCTCCGAAACCCTCGTTCGCGACTTCGTCACCGAATCGGACGTCATCGAGACCGAGATGAACACCTTCATCAAAGGCATCGAACTGGGCAAGCCCCGCTGGTTCGACGACGGCTCCTGCGAGGTCAAGGGCGAAGTGGCCTACAAGAAGGTCGTCGCCGAGATCAAGAAGATCCACTCGGCCCACTACAAGGACGACCGCGTCAAGACCACCGACATCGAGAAGATGGAGACGCGGACCGACATCACCATGATCGAGGCCACCGGCATGGGCGCGCCGCGACCGGACGCCCCGCTCGAGATCACCGACGGAATCACCAGCCAGCCGGTCGAAGTCCTGCCCTCGCCCTACATCCCGGACCTCTGGAAGCAGGTCGGGCCGCAGGGCCGACTGATGGCCGTCCGCGCCGCCACGCTCGACGCCTACCGCAAACTCGGCGAGCAGCTTCGCGGCTTCCGGATCGCCTCCGACACCCTCGTGCGAGACTTCGTCACCGAATACGACGAGATCGAGGCCGAACTCCGCACCACCCTCAAGGGCGCCAAAGAGGTCAAGACCTACTTCCACGACGACGAACTGATCTGCGAAGTCACCGTGGAAATCCCGTGGAAGACCGTGATCGCCACCATCCGCCAGTCCTTCGACCGTCACGTCAAGGATGACCGGGTCAAGGAAATCGACTTCACCGAAGTGACGACCCGCGCCGAAACCAAGTACTACCGCGCCACCGGCATGGGCGTCCCGCCGGCCAAGTTCATGCAGACGGCCGAGGCCGCCATGGAAGTCCAGCCGCCGGATTGGCGGTCCCAAGCCATCTCCGCCGTCGGCGAGGCCCCGATCATGTCGGATAAGCCCGCCGCCCAGGCCAAGCTCATGGCCGCCCGCGCCGCTGAGCTCGACGCCAAGCGGAAGCTCGGCGAGACCATCGACGGATTCGCCATCCGCTCCGAGACCACCGTCAGGGACTTCGTGACGGAAAACGACATGATCCGCACCCAGCTCCGGACCATCCTCGACGGGGCCTACATCAAGGACACCGAGATCGGCGAAGAGACGGTCCGCGTGACCGTCGAGATCCCAGGAACCCGCGTCTGGTCGGTCATCGCCGATCAGATCCGAGTCACCACCTACCAGAGTCGCTAAAAAACGGAAAGGAGTATACGATGGCCGAGAAACTGATCCGCGTAATGATGACGATGGTGGTCTCGACCGTGCTGGTGGTGGGCGTCGCCGCCCTCACCGGCTGCGAGCCCAAACGCGAACGCCACGTCCACCAGGAAACGATCCAGAAGGACGTGGTCGTGGACGAAGGGCCGGTGGTCGAATAGTCCACGCTTTCACAAAACAGGAACAGGGCGCTCGGGCTGGACCCGAGCGCCCTATTTCATAGGCGAAAGCAAAAGGGGCGGAGACGCCAAAAACTCCGCCCCTTTCGTCCGGGGTGATTCGGGAAGACTAGAAATCGCCCATGCCCGGATCGGTATGGTGGTCTTCACCCACTCCGCTCGTCGCCTTCGGGGACGCCACGCTGCGCCGCGGCGAAACCGTCTTCCTGGCTTCGGCGGCCGGACGAAGCGCCTTGCCCTGACCCGTACCTCGCTGGGCTTTGCTGCCCTCGACGATCTGGACCAGCGCCCCCACCATCTCGGTCAGTTCCACCGCCTGGGCTGAGAGTTCCTCCGAGGCCGAGGCGCTTTCCTCAGCGTTGGCCGCGTTCGACTGGGTCACCTTGTCCATCTGCGCGACCGCCGTATTGATCTGGTCGATGCCCTGGGCCTGCTGATCGGAGGCCGACGAAACTTCGCCGACCAACCGGGTGACGTTGCCCACGCCCTCGATGATCTCCTTGAGCATCGAGGCCACCTCTTCGGACACCGACACGCCGTTCTCCGCGTTCTTCTGGGCGTCCTCGATCAGCGAAGCGGTATTCTTGGCCGCCTCCGCCGACCGCTGGGCCAGGTTCCGGACTTCCTCAGCCACCACGGCGAAACCTTTGCCCGCCTCGCCCGCCCGCGCGGCTTCCACCGCGGCGTTAAGGGCCAGCAGGTTGGTCTGGAACGCGATCTCGTCGATCGTCTTGAGTATCTTGGCCGTCTGGTCCGATGAGGTCTTGATCTTGTTGATCGCCTCGCTCATCCGCGTCATCGCATCGCCGCCGCGGCCGGCCGACTCGCCCACCTCGGTCGACATCGAACTGGCCTGCCGGGCGTTCTCGGCGTTCTGCTTGGTCATGCTCGTCAGCTCCTCGAGCGAGGAACTGGTCTCCTCCAGGCTCGACGCCTGTTCGCTGGCGCCCTCAGCCATTTGCTGGCTGGACTGGGAGACCTGGCCCGACGCCGCCGCCACCTGCTCGGCGCCCGAGGTCAGTCCGGCAATCACGCGGTTGATCGGCTTGACGATGCTCCGCGTAATCAGGAACGCCATCACCACGCCCACCACGATGCCGCCGATCGTCAGCAACGTCATCGCGGTGTTGGCCCACGCGGTGATCGAATCCATCGACGCCTTGAGCGTCGTCTGAAGGCCGCCGATCGAGTCCATCACCGACGTGGCGCTGGTGACCATCTCCTGGTCGGCCCGGCGCTGATCGAGCACGCCGTTCCAATACTTCTTCCCGGAGGCTTGGTACTGCTCGACGCACTGGCCCAGACGCGTCGCCACCTGCTCCAGCTCGGCGTCGCCCTTGACCGTCCGCCCCCACTGGGCCAGGCCCTCTCCGACCTTCGTCAACTGCTGGCCGTAAGCCTCCCACTGCTTGTCCGCATCCGTCGCCAGCAGGTAAACCGCGCAGACCCGAAGCAGCAAAAACGGCTGGATGAACTGCTCGTCCAGACCCGAGGCGATCTTCGACCATTGGATGATCGCCTCCGCGTCCTTCGACTGCTCAGCCGCATCCCGCTTCGGCGCGATCACCTGCTGAGTCGTCTCCTCAATGATCTTGGTCACGTCCCAGCCGACCTTGCCCCACTCGGCAAAGGCATCGTCCTTCGCCTTCCGACTGGAGATCTGCAAACCGAATGCCTGTTTGTACTGCTCGCCGCTGGCCAGTCCGGCCTTGGCCAGCTCACGACCCTCCGTCGAAAGCCCTTCCTCGACCGTAAGCAACTGCAGATCCTTGGCCAGCTCGTCGTAGACGCTCAGCCACTGCTCCGAGGCATCCTTCCCCTCGCCGCCGAATTTCTCGAACCCGCGAATCGTGAAATCCCGACGCAGGTATCCACACTTGTTGATCTTCTCAAGACAGACGTTGCCCTGGTCGTAAAAACCCACGTTCTGCGACACGCCGCTTAAGCCCCACCAACCGGTCAACCCAAGAACAGCCGCGATCACCACCAGAACCCCAAATCCTCCCGCCATTTTCATCGACAGCTTCAGGTTCTTGAACACGGTGCGTTTCCTCCATCAAATCGACTACCCATCGGCTCCGCGCACACGCAGCGCGAGTCCCTCTGCCGACGGCAATCCCCCTCAATGATGTGATACCCCAACCAGTTGTGTCGGATCGCCAGTGAATCACTCGGCTGCTTGAGGAATGACTTTACACCGTCACTGCACAGTTAACTTCGCCGCCCCGCTTGTTAACACCATTTCCCAAGTGATTCTGATTCGCGCTTAATAATAATTACAAATACACACCGACTCCGGGCACCGTCCCGGCCCCAAGAGGCGAAGTCGAACCGGGACCGTCCTATAAGCCAGAGGGATCTGGCCGAGAGTCCTGGCACACCGGTATTAGCAGGCTAACAGGAATATCAGTCCTGAAGCTGCCGGAGAAATGCGTCCCGCTCCTGGTCCTTCATGCCGTAGCACTGCTGAACGGCGGGATAGTCGCCGCCACGAACCTCGGCGGCGTACCGACGGAAGGCGTCGGCCACGGGCCCGGCCAGATCGGCGTATTTCTTGACGAAACCAGGGCTCCGGCCGGGAGTCAGCCCCAGAATGTCCCCGGCCAGCAGAACCACGCCGTGGCACGACGGGCCGCTGCCGATCCCGATCACCGGGATGCTCAAACGCTTGACGACCTCGTCGGTCACCGCTGGGGGAACACACTCGAGGATCAACAGGCTCACCCCCGCACGGTCCAGTTCGACCGCCTCTCGGACCAGCCGGACGGCAAAATCCGCTTCACGGGCCTGAACGATCGTCCCGCCCGCCATCGCGGCGGACTGCGGCGTAAAACCTAGGTGCCCGACCACCGGAATCCCAGCCGCGATCACCGCCGCCAGCTTCTCGACCACGTTGGTCCCGCCCTCAAACTTCACCGCGTCGGCTTCGCCCTCAGCCATGAACCGACCCGCGTTGCGCACCGCAGCCTCGACGCTCGGCTGATAGCTCATGTACGGCATGTCCGCAATGACAAACAGGTTCGGCCCGCCCCGCCGCACCGCCTGGGTGTGGCGGACCATCATGTCCATCGTCGCCTTGAGCGTGTTGGTGTGGCCGTAGACCTGCTGGGCCACCGAGTCGCCGACGATGATCCCGTCGATCGCCGCCTCCTGGGCTAGGTGGGCCAGGGCATAGTCGTAGAGGGCCAGCATCGTGATCTTCTCGCCCTCGCGGGCCTTTCGACGGAATTCGCGGAGCGTAAGGCGTTCGTGCAGCGGCATTGGCGGACCTCCAGTTCGGATACCCGATTCTAAGACCGCCGCCGAGCCGATGCAAGGTCAAACGGCAACCGTCGCCGGAGGATTTGTCTGGCTGTAATACCCGCTGCCACCGTCGTTTAGAAAAAAAGCTAAAGACAACCGGGCAGGCCGCCGAAAAACTCTTGCATGCGACGGAGTTCTGAAGTATAATTTGCTCCGGAACATGGAGAGACGCCCGGACCCCCGGGCATTTTTGGAGGCAGAGAGAGATGAGGGCAACGTTACGAACTGCGCTGTGTTTTTCCGTTTTTGTCGCTTCCCCCTGTCTGGCGTCGTTCATGGAGGCTTCTCCCAATGAGACGATCGGCCAGGCGAATCTCATCACTCGAGGCTCGCCCTCGTGGTCGGATGTGGGTGTCCTGACCCTCGACTCGACCAACGACGTGGACTTCTTCGCCATCAACCTGAACGCGGGCGAGACCTTCACCGCCATTACCACGCCCATGAGCATCATGTTTACCGCCCCGGACACGTTGATGGCGCTGTTCCTCTCGGATGGAACCCAACTGGTCTTCGACGATAACCTGGGCAGCGGGCTCGGATCGGCCATCCAGTTCGCCGCCTCGCAGACCGGCGTCTACTACCTCGGGGTCACCGGCGCCGGCGATCCCGAATTTGACGGAAGCCATTCCTCCACCGGGATTTACAGCTTGACGCTGAGCATCGTCGAGTTGCCTGAACCGGCAACGGTCGCCCTCGTGGCACTGGGCGTGCTGGGCTTGGTCCGCAAACCACGCTAGCATTCCGGTGGCCCAACGCCTGCCACATCCTTCCGTTCAGGAATGACCAGACCGACACCGGCCGACCGACGCGGCCGGTGTTTGCACTCCTTGCTTGCTTTCCTACGGTCCAGCCGCAATGATTGAGGTTCCCGGATGACAGGCACGCACGACCAGAGGTTTCAAACGGGTGGTTCATGGACATACGCGAGTTTCAGAAGCTGATTGACCGGATGTACTCCGAAAAAGACCGCCGTCGCGGGGTCTCGGGCACGTTCCTGTGGTTCGTCGAAGAGATCGGCGAGCTGGCCTCGGCCCTGGGCGAAGGCACCCGCGAAGAGCAGGCTAAGGAGTTCGCCGACGTCCTGGCCTGGCTAGCCACGCTCGCCAATGTGGCCGGGGTGGACATGAACGCGGCGGTCGAGGCCAAGTACGGAACCGGATGCCCCGGATGCGGCAAGATGATCTGCACCTGCCAGGAAAAACCGTAAGGAGCGACGATGTCGGGAAGAACATTCCTGTTACTGATGGTGGTGCTGGCGGTAACGGCGGTGCTCAGCGGCTGCGGACCAACGGCGTACAAGATCACGCCGATCCCGGCCAGCGAAGAGCTCGCCGAAACCACGGTGCGAAGAGACCCGGGCATCCTCCTGCCGAAGATCGCCCTGGTCGATATCGAAGGCCTGATCGTCAATGCCCGCGAAAGCTCCCTGCTCGGCGCGGGTGAAAACCCCACCGCTCTGGCCGTCGAAAAACTGCGAAAAGCGGCGACCGACCCGTGGGTCAAAGCCGTGGTGCTCCGGATCAACTCGCCGGGCGGCTCCGTCACCGCCAGCGACATCATCTATCACGAGGTGGCCAGGCTCCGCAACGGGGCCGACGGCTATCCGGGCAAGCCGGTGATCGCCCAGATCCTCGACGTGGGCGCCTCCGGCGGCTACTACGTCGCCTGTGCCGCCAACGAGATCCGCGCCGAACCCACCAGCGTGACCGGCAGCATCGGCGTCATCATGCTCAAATTCGACGTCTCGGGCCTCTTCGAAAAGGTCGGCGTCGATACCAACGTGGTCAAGTCCGGCCCGCTCAAGGACGCCGGCTCGCCCTTCCGACCCATGGAACCGCGGGAACGCGAGATGTTCCAGCACCTGATCGATCAGTTCTACGAGGGTTTCGTGGCGGTGGTGGCCGCCTCGCGGGCCGACCTGAAAATCGAACGGGTCAAGGAACTGGCCAACGGGGCGATCTACTCCGGGCTCGACGCCCGCGAACTGGGCCTGATCGACGGATTGGGATCGCTCGACGAAGCCCTGGATCGGGCCAAGCAGATCGCCGGTGTGGACGCCGCCAGGGTCGTGATGTACCACCGCCCGGTGGGCTATCGAGGGTCAATCTACTCGCGAATCCCGGACCCGCAAGTCGAACGCCAAGCCAATCCGCTGATCGACCTGCGACTGCCCGAGGCCTTCGTCTCGCAAGGCCACTTCATGTACCTCTGGCAGCCGTAACGGAACGGAGAGTCCCCTCGGTCAACCCGCCATCGGCCCGGGCCAACCGTCGATCACTTTTGCGCCGCGGATATGACGGCGGCGGGCTCCGAAGCCGCCGCGCCCGTCTTGCTGACCAACATGAAGGCCGCTGCGCAGCTTACAAGGAACACCGCCAGAGCGATCCTGCCCGCAAACCTCGCCATGAGTGCTGCCTCAACTGAAAAACTGTCTCTTAACTCAACAACGGTGTGAAACGTATTGTGCCAGCACGCACCAGCCAGTCAAGTTAATTCCCGCAGTCACTCCTTTTCGACGGCAACGCAACGAAGTCGACCCGCCCCCTCGACCGAACCCGATCCGCCCGCGGTCGGTTTGGTCTTTCGGCGGCGAACCGGCGGGGATATAATACGCCGTTCTGAGGTCGGGACTTTGGGCGGGTGCATAGGATTATTTGGCGTGCATGAGATGGCCGAGATTTCCGCAGTAAAATTCGAGCCGGTATACAAGGAACGGATCTGGGGCGGACGGAGCCTCGAGCGTCTGTTCGGCCGCAACCTGCCCGAAAACAGAACAATCGGGGAGAGTTGGGACCTGGCCGACCTGCCCGAAGGCGAATCCCGCGTGGCCGACGGCCCGCTGACGGGCCGGACCCTCAACGAGTTGATGGCGGAATTCGGCGATGCGCTTCTCGGCTCCGCCGAACCGGAAGCCGGCCGATTCCCGCTGCTGATCAAGTTCCTGGACGCCAACGACGTGCTGTCGGTCCAGGTGCACCCGGACTACCGCCTGGCCCAGCGGCTCGGCGGCGACGTGCGGGCCAAGTACGAAGCCTGGTACGTCATCTCCGCCGACAAGGACGCCTGCGTCTACCGCGGTTTCAAAGCCGGCGTCGGACCGCACGACGTGGAGCGGGCGGTCGCCGAGCAGAAACTTGCCGAACTCATGGTCCGTCACCCAGCCAAGGTGGGTGACTGGTTCTATCTGCCCGGCGGCACGGTGCACGCCCTCGGAGCGGGCCTGGTCGTCGCCGAGGTCCAGACGCCTTCGGACACCACCTTCCGGCTCTACGACTGGAACCGCGTGGACCCCAAAACAGGCCAGGGTCGAACGCTGCACGTACAGCAGGCACTGGACGCGCTGAATTTCACCGACCCCTCAGCCGATGCACAGGCCAACGTCGGGCACGTCGCGCCGGACGCCGAAGCCAGACTGGCGTCCGCTCCGACCTTCGATCTGGCCAAGCGGTTCAAACCGGCACGAGCCTCAGGAATGATCGAAACGCAGACCACCGCGGTATGGGTCGTCACCGGCGGCGCGGGCCGCATCGGAAACGACCGCCACCGCGTGGCCTTCCAAGCCGGCGACGTGGTGATGATCCCCGCGGGACTGCGACGGGCGGACTACGAGATTTCCGACGGCTGCAGCTACCTGGAGGTGATACTGAGGGAGAAACGATGAGGCCTTCGGTCCGCGGCCTCGCCGAGGGGCTCAAACCTCCAGGCCCGGAAACCGAACTTCAAACTTGCGACAAGTGGCGGTCCAGTATGTCTTCTTGAATTGGAGTATGCAGATGAAGCGTGACCGGTTGATGGTAGTGGCGGCGGGTGTGGCGTTTGCGGCGGCGGTCCTGTGGATGAGCGGCCCGCAGACGACGGCCCAATCGAGCACGGGCCCGGACGCGACCAAAACCGCGGTCGTGAACGTCTCGAAGGTCTTCACCGAATACGAGCGCAGCAAGCAGGCCAACGACCAGCTCCGCAAGCACCAGGAGCAGATCGAGGCCAAGCTCAAGGACATGCGCGACCGGATCGAGGCCCTGCAGGCCGAACTGGCCAACTTCAACCCCGAGAGCAAGGACTACTTCGAGCGACAGGAAAAGCTGCTCAACCTGACCGTCGAATTCGACGTCTACAAGAAAGTCCGGGTCGAAGAGACCGCCCGCGAGATGCGCCAGATGACCGAGGAAATCTACGCCGAAATCCTCGCCACCATCGAAGAACTGGCAAAGGAACAGGGCTACGACCTGGTCCTCTTCCAGGAAGACATCGAAATCAAATCCGAGAAGCTGGCTGAGGTGCGCGACAAGATCATGCAGCGGAAGGTGCTCTACGCCAGTTCGCAGATCAATCTGACCGATACCGTCCTCAACCAGCTCAACCAGTCGTTCCGCCTCAAACAGAGCCAGCAATGACCACGCCAAGCCCCCAAGCCGTGCCAACGTATCGCCTCAGCCAACTGGCGGCGATGGTCGCCGGCCGCCTGGCCGGACCGGCCGATCCGGTCATCACCGGAATCGCCGACCTCGCCACGGCTCAGGAGGGGCAGATCAGCTTCGTGACCACCGAAAAGTACCTGGCCGATCTGGCCGCCTCCAAGGCGACCGCGGTCCTGGTCCGGCCGGACATGCGCGTGGAACGGCCGGCGATCGAGGTCGAACGGCCCGATTTGGCGTGGGCGGCCCTGCTCGACGTCTTCGCCCCGCCGCTGCCGCATCCGCAGCCGGGAGTCCACCCCTCCGCCGTCGTCGAAACCCAACTCGACCCGTCCGTCGCCGTCGGCGCCCACGCCTGCATCGGCCCGCGGACGCGGATCGGCGCCAACACCGTCATCCATCCGAACGTGACGATCGGTCCGGACGTGCAAATCGGACGCGACGGCGTGATCTGGCCGGGCGTCGTGATCCGCGAACGGGTGACCATCGGTGACCGCGTCATCATCCACCCCAACGCGGCCATCGGCGCCGACGGGTTCGGCTACAACCTGATCGACGGCCGACACCGCAAGATCGCCCACATCGGAACCGTGGTCATCGAGGACGACGTCGAGATCGGGGCCTGCTCGTGCGTGGACCGGGCCAAGGCCGGCGCCACCGTCATCGGCCACGGGACCAAGATTGATAACCAGGTGCAGATCGCACATAATGTACGAATAGGCCCGCACTCGGTGCTGGCCGCCCAATCCGGCATCGCCGGAAGCTCGACGCTGGGTCGGTACGTGGTGCTGGCCGGCAAGGCGGGCGTGAGCGACCACCTGACCGTGGGCGATGGGGTGCGAGGCGCCGCCGGCTGCTCCATCTGCAAGAGCTTGCCGCCAGGCGCGATGGTCAGCGGCCTGATGGCCTACGACCATCGCCAGTACCTCCGGCACCACGCCCTGGTGCGACGGCTACCGGAGTTGGCCGAGAAGGTGCAGGAACTGTCGAACGAACTCTATGAGCTCAGACAAGCAATACACGATCGCAAATGACATCGACTTCGAGGGCCGCGGCCTGTTCACCTCGGAACCGGCCCGGGTCAGGTTTCGCCCCGCGCCGCCCAACAGCGGCGTGGTCTTCGTCCGTACCGACCAGGGCCAGCCGATCCGAATCCCCGCCCGGTCCGAGAACCTGACCCGCCGGATGCGCCGCTCGTCTCTGCGAAACGGCACCGTCGCCGTCGAAACCGTCGAACACTGCCTCTCCGCCATCGCCGGGCTCGGCATCGACAACATCGAGGTGGAAATGTCCGGCCCGGAACTGCCGGGCGGCGACGGCAGTTGCCTGCCCTTCGTCCGCGTCCTCCAGCAGGCCGGCACCAAGGAACAGGACGTCCCGCGCCCGACCCACCAGATCACCGAAGCCGTGACCGTGCGCGAAGGCGAAGCCATGCTGGCCGCCCTGCCCACCGAAGGCGAAGAACTCAGCATCCTCTACGACCTGGACTACTCCAACTCCGGCAACATCATCGGCCGCCAGGTCTACGCCATCAACCTCACGCCGGAGCAGTTCGTCCGCGAAATCGCCCCGGCCCGCACCTTCCTGCTCGAAAAGGAAGCCGAGCAGCTCCGCCAGGGCGGCTACGGTCGCCACCTGACCTACGGCGACATCCTCGTCCTCGGCGAGAAGGGCCCCATCGAAAACGAACTGCGTTTCCCCGATGAGCCCGTCCGCCACAAAATCCAGGACCTGATCGGCGACCTGGCCCTGCTGGGCCGCCGAATCCGCGGCCGCATCGTCTGCTACAAGTCCGGCCACTCGCTCAACCACGCCCTGGTCAAACGCCTCGCCGCCAAGGTCAAGGCGCTGGAGCTGGATCGCCGCATCGCCTCGCGGCCCGTGCTCGATATCCGTCAGATTCAGCGGATACTGCCCCACCGCTACCCGTTCCTGATGGTCGACAAGGTGATCGAACTCGACGGCGACCGCAGGGCCATCGGCGTCAAAAACGTCACCATCAACGAGCCATTCTTCCAGGGCCACTACCCGTCCGCCCCGGTGATGCCCGGCGTGATGATCCTCGAGGCCATGGCCCAACTGGCCGGACTCCTCCTGAGCCAGAAACTTGAGCACACCGGCAAGCTGCCGTACCTGATCAGCATGGACAAGGTCAAAATGCGAAAGCCCGCCGTGCCGGGCGACCAGTTGATCCTCGAAGCTCACAGCGTCCGGGCCAAGCAGCGAACCGGCCACGTGCGGTGCGTGGCCCGTATCGGCGACGCGGTCGCCGCTGAGGCCACCATCAAATTCATGCTCATCGACGCCTACGGCGATTGACGCCGCCAAACGGCCAAGGCCCTTTTCGAAACGATACTGAAAGCCATGACCAGAATTGACCCGACAGCCCGGATAGACCCGAAGGCCCAGGTCCACGAAACCGCCCAGATCGGGTTCAACTGCCTGATCGGACCCAACGTGACCATCGGGCCCGACTGCGTGCTGCACAACAACGTCACCATCGTCGGACGGACCGCCATCGGACGCGGCAACCAGTTCTTCCAGAACGTGGTGATCGGAACCGTCCCCCAGGACCTCAAGTACAAGGGTGAAGACACCCAGGTCATCATCGGCGACGGCAACGTCTTCCGAGAAAACGTGACCATGCACCTGGGCACCGAACTGGGAGGCGGAAAAACCACCCTCGCCAATCAGTGCCTGGTCATGGCCGGCGTCCACATCGCCCACGACTGCCACGTCGGCGACCGCGTGCTGGTGGCCAACAACGCCCTGATCGGCGGCCACGTGGTCCTCGAATCCTCCGTCGTCGTCGGCGGCGGAGCCGCCATCCACCACCTGGTCACCGTCGGCCGCAACGCCATGGTCGGCGGACTGACCCGCGTGGTCTACGACGTGCCGCCCTTCATGATCTTCGAGGGCAATCCCGGCTCGATCCGCGGGGTCAACACCACCGGCCTGGGACGAAACGGCTTCGACGACCGGCAGATCGACGCGATCAAGGAGGCCTACCGCAAGCTCTTCCGCAAACGCCAGGCCCTGCCCGCCCTCGAAGAACTGGAAAAGAGCAACGGAACCGACCCCAACGTCCGCTACCTGATCGACTTCATGCGGCGTAGCTACCTCGGCAAGCACGGACGCCACCTCGAATCCTGCCGGACCGACCAGGCCGCCGACCTGAAAAACTACTACAAGGACATCAAGTGAGCACCGTAACGCCATTGCGAGCAGCCGTCGTCGGCGTCGGCCACATGGGCCGCCATCACGTGCGGATCTATTCCGAACTGGCTGAGACCAAGCTCGTGGCCGTCGTCGACGCCAATCTCGAACGCGCCAACGAATACGCCCGCAAATTCGCCGCCCAAGCCTTCGCCGACATCGAGCCGGTCATCGACCAGGTCGACCTGGTCTCGATCGCCGTGCCCACGGTGGCCCATCTGCAGACCGCCAAACCCTTCATCGAGGCCGGCAAGGCCGTCCTCATCGAAAAACCCCTCGCCGGAAACGTCGAAGAGGGCCGCCGGATCGTCGATCTGGCTGAAAAACACGGCGTCGTCGTCCAGGTCGGCCACACCGAACGCTTCAACCCGGTCGTGCGGGCCATCAACAAGATGGGCATCCGCCCCCGCTTCATCGAATCCCAGCGGGTCAGTCCCTTTACCTTCCGCAGCGCCGACGTCGGCGTGGTCATGGACATGATGATCCACGACATCGACATCGTCCTGAGCCTGACCGGTCAGCCGGTCGCCCAGGTCGAAGCCGTCGGCGTCAGCGTCCTGGGTCCGCACGAGGACATCGCCAACGCCCGCCTGACCTTCGCCGACGGCTGCGTGGCCAACCTGACCGGCTCACGCCTAGCCCTCAAGACCGAACGGCGGATCCGCGTCTTCTCCGAACAGGCCTACCTGAGCCTCGACTACCAGAAAAAAACCGGCGTGGCGATCAAGAAGGACGCCAACCTCGACGTCCTCAAGATCGCCCGCGAGCAGAACCTCGAAAACCTCGCCCAACTGGCCGGCGGCGACTATTCCAAGCTCGTCAAGATCGAACCCCTCAGCTTCACCGATGAAGAACCCCTGCGGGCCGAACTGCTGGCCTTCGTCGAGGCCGTGCGAACCAACTCCCGCCCGGTGGTCTCGGCCCGGGATGGACTGGACGCCGTCGAAACCGCGGATAGAATTGTCCGATCGATCAAAGAACATAACTGGAAACTGAGTTAGCGCAGAGACTTATGCCGGACAAACAACTGCTCGAAACCTTCGAGAACCCCTACCCCGATCGGGAATACGACATCCTGATCGAACAGCCGGAGTTCACCAGCCTCTGTCCCAAGACCGGCCATCCGGATTTCGCCACCATCGTCATCCGATACGTGCCCGGCCCCAAATGCCTCGAATTAAAGGCACTAAAGATTTACTTGCAGGGCTACCGCAATGAGGGGATCTTCTACGAACGGCTGGTCAACCGGATCCTCGACGACCTGGTCGCGGTCTGCTCGCCACGGCGGATGACCGTCGAAGGACACTTCACCCCGCGCGGAGGCATCAGCACCACCGTCACCGCGTCCCATAATTCTTGAGCCGCGTTGTTTCGACCACATCCCCTTGCCCGCCAATCACTTACCGACCGCTGACGGCGGCTGCTTATAAGTCAAGCCCCCCCTTTATCCATTCCGATAAGTGTTACAGAGGCCCCGCACTGGGGCGAGCCCTGGACATACTGTCTCACGACGGAGCTACCATCTCATGGCGAGACCAAAAACGCTGGCGGTCATTATCGCCCGAATGGGTTCACGCGGCCTGCCGGGCAAGCACACCCGAATGCTGCTGGGCAAGCCCGTGATCGCCTACTCGATCGAAGCGGCCATGGCCGCCAAGTCGATCGACCAGGTGATCGTCACCAGCGACGATCCAAAGGTCCGACAGATCGCCAGCCAATACAACACCTGGGTGGTCGGCCGGCCCGATGACCTGGCCCACGACCGCGCCACCGTCGACGCCGCCGCACGATTCGGCTGCGATCGCGCCCTGGAGCTCTACGGCTACCAAGCCGACGTGATCGCCATCCTCTACGGCAATATTCCGATCCGCCCCGACGGGCTGATCGATCTGGCCGTTCGGCACCTGATCGACAAGGGCGGCAGTTCCGTTCAGACCTACAGCCCCGTCGGCAAGTTCCACCCCGACTGGATGGTCCAACTGGCCGACGGCGACCGCGTCAAACTCAACTGCGAAAAACCCATCTACCGCCGCCAGGACCTTCGTCCGATGTTCGTGCCCAACGGCGCCGTGGTCGCGGTCACCCGCGAGTCGCTGTACCGCCAGCCGGAACACGCCGAAGACTTCCACGCGTTTCTGGGCAAGGACCGCCGCGGGGTCGTCCATCCCAAATCCCAGTTGATCGTCGATATCGACGAACTCAAGGACCTCTACATCGCGGAAGGCATCATGCGAAGCCTGCAGGAGAAGCCCGATGAATCGTGGTCGCAACCCACTCTACCAATCGAGCATGTCTGAAATTCACATCGCCGGCCGACGAATCGGCCCCGGCCAGCCCGCCTACATCATCGGCGAAGCCGGAGTCAACCACAACGGACGCATCGATCTGGCGGTCAGCCTGGTCGATACCGCCAAGCGCGTCGGCGTCGACGCCGTCAAATTCCAGGTCTTCACCGCTGAGAATCTGGTGGTCTCCGACGCCCCGACCGCCGGCTACCAGGCCGCCCAGGGCCACTGCGATCAGCGGCAGATGCTCCAGGAGTTGGAACTGACCCGCGACGAGTTCAAGTACCTCTTCAAATACTGCCGCGACGTGGGCATCGAGTTCCTCGCCACGCCGTTCAGCATCGACGACCTCGAATTCCTGCTCGAACTGGGCGTCCGGGCCATCAAACTGGCCTCGCCCGACCTGGTCAACGTCCCGCTGGTCGAACGCGCGATCCAGTCGCGACTGACCGTGATCGCCTCGACCGGGGCGTGCCGGATGGATGAGATCGACGCCGCAGTCGACCTCTTCGCCGATCGCGGAGCCCTCTCACGGCTTGTGCTGCTCCACTGCATCAGCGCCTATCCCACCCAGCTGACCCAGGCAAACCTGCGGGTCATCGGCGAGCTTCGCGGCCGGTACAGCCTGCCAATCGGCTTCTCCGACCACACCGCCGAATGGATCACCGGCGCCCTGGCTGTCGCCGCCGGCGCCGCCGTCCTGGAAAAACACTTCACCCTCGACTGCACCATGCCCGGCCCGGACCATCCCTTCTCGCTCGAAGAGTCGCAGCTCGCCCAGTATGTGGCGGCCGCCCGCGAAACCGAAGGGGCCCTGGGCAGGGGACGCCGCGAAGTGCTCGAATGCGAGCAGGACGTTCGCGAGGTCTCACGCGGCAGCGTCGTCTCAGCCGTTCAGATCCCCGCCGGCACGCGAATCACCCCCTCCATGTTGACCGTCAAACGCCCCGGCTGCGGAATCGAACCCGCCCGAATCAAGGAACTCGTCGGCCTGACCGCCCAGGCCGATATCCCAGCCGACGCGATCCTCGCCTGGGATCTGTTCCAGCCGACCACCGTGCCCGCCGAGGAACACGCCGCGGTAAGCTGAAAACGCCCCTCGCAGACCTTCGTGTTTCCGCCCAGGGAACGTGCGAAGCGATTCGGGAAATGCTTGATCGAGCCGACCCTCGGCTATATCATAAAGGGTAAAAGGCTGGCGTCGAACGACCGATACGCAGAACGGAGACGGCAATTATCTCGTAAGCGACTATCTCGCAACAACTTGAAGACAACCGGAGAGGTGGCTGAGTGGCTGAAAGCGACGGTTTGCTAAACCGTTGATCGGTTAATAAACTGATCCGGGGGTTCGAATCCCCCCCTCTCCGTTTCGAAAAGTCAGGAGTAGACTGGGGCCGAATAGGGCTGACCTTCAGCCCTGAATCGGCCATTTCGCGATAAACCTCTTCAGGTTCATCACGAACTTCCTTCTTGTCCTGAAGCGACTCCCAGCGCACTGAAACGTCTCCAGGGTGTGGAAGCTGTGGTGAAGACACCCCGGCATCGTCCGTGCCCGTCCGAAGGGCCGCTTTGATCTCCGTTTCTTTCGGGTCCGGCAGACCGTCCAACCGGTTGATCGCTTGGGCTTGGTCCTCCAAAAGGGTATGGGCGTAGCGGTTCATGGTCAGCCTGATATCCGAATGCCGGGCCAGGTCCTGAACCACCTTCGGGTTTACCCCCGCCTTGTTCAACCGGGAAACGAACGTGTGCCGCAAGCTGTGGAAATCGGCATAGCGGCCATAGGCGTCCTCATAGGCGACGCCAGCCGCCGCCAAGTCGAACTTCAACAGATCAGCCGTCTTCTCGGTCAGGTTTGGAAAGATCGCCTCCTCAGCGACTGCTTCGTGTTCTCGGCACCATGCCCGCAATGCCCTGACCAGTTCTGCCGGCATTGGAATCACGTCCAGCCGACGACGTTTGCTGTATGCCGCCCGAACGGTGACGGTTGGTGGGTCACCAGTTAGGTCTACATCCTGCCACCGCAGCGAGCGCACTTCGTTTGCCCGCAGACCGGTGTAAACCGTCAATCGGTAGAGCAGTGCTCGCTCTGGACCCGTCAAACAGAGCTTCTTCGGTCCCTTTTCCGCAGCCGCCAGAAGCTTCGCCAATTCCTCATCGGTCAAATGCCGCCGGTCGTGCCGCAGGTCAGCCTGGGGGTTCTTCGTGCCCAGAATTTGTACCGGGCTTACCGGAATGCGGCCATCCTTGACCATCCAGGTGCAGAACGCTTTGATCGCTCGAACATAATGGTTGCACGTACCGATAGAAAGCCCCTCTTCGTCTTCGTCCTCCAAGTCTGGCTTTCGCCTTTCCGCAAGATACGTCTGAACCAAGCCCGGCTGGAGGTCCCGCACGTATCTGGCCCCAATGCCATCCAGAATGTTCTCGACCCGGGTGGCCACCAGTTGCACGTATTCGACCGTCGTCCCCTGGTTCGTCAGGTATAACTTGTAGTCCGCCAGATGCTGCCGCAATGGGGTCTTCAGATGCTCCTCATGCCGATCTACCATCCCCGCCTGCTCGTGCTCGACTTTTCGCAGCAGATCGCCAAGCATCACTTGTGCAGCAGCCTTGTCGCGGCACAATGGCACCTGTTTCCGAAAACCGTCTGCATCACGCACCCACCCGTACCACTTACTGGTTTTGCGTTTTCGCCCTTGGCGGTCCCGGTAGGTCTTCTTGAAAACATCCGCCATACCTATCGGTCTCCCTTCTTGCGCAGTTCCAAGTCTAGCAGACTGCATAACTTATCGACGCTCGGCAGTAGCATGCCCCGTTCGCCGGCCATGAACTTGCTGAGTACGGCCTGGTCGATTCCCGTGGCCTTCGAGATTGCGTAACGGGTCATGCCGCTCTCGTCGATCGCCTTCCGCAACTGGTCGCTGAACATCATGGATTTGCTGTGTTTCATGCCATCAGTATAGCACCTACTTGGCGCTACGTCAATGGGATTTCTTCCTACGTTCTCGCCGTTCGGCCTGGATCGCTTCAAATTCCCGTCGGCATGGACAACCCTCATCCACCCACAGTTCGATGTCCGCCGTCCGCCAACGGACTGACCGACCTAGCCGGATCGGACACGGGAGCTTTCCTGTTTCCTCCAGCCGGTCCAGGTGCCGCTGCGATATTCCCAACCCCTCGGCCAATTGGCTTCGGGTCACCATCAGTTCCGGCCACTGTCTGCTTTTGCTGACCACATCCACCGTTAGTTCACTTCCTTGATCCATTCCCTTCGTCATCCTTGCATCCTCCTCAAGACACTAGTCCAATCACTCTCGCTCGCATTCTCAATACTCCGCCCTTGGTCCGGTCACCGATCCACCTATGAATCTGCCGCCCCCCTTCCCGCCGTTTTCTTCGGCACGATTAGTCCCAACTCCCGAAATACCGGGGCATCGCGATCCATCGCGAACGCCAATCGTTGCCGTGCTCCCGGCCCGTTTCGCACCTTCGCCAGGATCAGCGTCCGGTCGTGCTCCACCTCGTCCGGATGATCCGCCAACCGGTGCACCTTCGACGTTTTCGGATCGTGCACATCGATCAACAGGGCGACGTGGCACAGGCGTCCGATCATCGCCGAACCCTGGATGTCGTCGATCGTCAGCGGCTGGCTCGCCGCTTTGCCCGGTCGCTTGATCGTGTGGGCGACCAGACAGACCGTCCCACCGCTGTCGTTGGCCAGGGCCAGGGCCTGTCGCATGAAATCCGCTTCGGCCTTCCAGGGGTCCCGGCCATCGAACTCGATCTGGCTGATCGGGTCCACGAACACCACCCGTGCGGTCTTCAGGGCCTCGGCCATCCAGTCCAGGACCTTCGTGTAGGGCAACGGCGGGACGATCGTCTTGCCGTGTTCATCCTTCCAGCCGACGCGGGGGTTCTGGCAGACGAATTCGTGGAGCCGCTCGATCTCATCCCCGTACAACTTCAGGGCCGCTTCCCGAAGATCAATCGCTTCGGGGTCGTCATTGAGCAGCCGGAAGTTGCTGGTGCGGATCGCCAGCCACCGCCAGAAGAAGTCCATCCGCCGGTCTTCCAGAGGCAGGTATTTCCACGGATAGCCCGCCAGGTGCACGGCCTCCGCACATCGCATCACGAACAGGCTCTTGCCGGTATTGGTCGGACCGGCGATCACCAACACCGTCCCCGGCTGCAGGGGCCGGGCCAAGTCCGACAGCCTTGACCAAGGCAGTTCAATGCTCGCTAGTTCACCCCGGCGATACTGTGCGATCTCCTCCTGCATGGCGGTCAGGCCGCCGTGCTCGACCCGTACGATCTCGGGGACTTCCGGTAACGTTGGTTCGGCCTGCAGTTTTGCCCCCGGCTGACCCTTGGCGTACTTGCTTCCCGAAGCCAGCACCGCCCGCAGTTCTTTTTCCGCCAGCGGGGGACGGTTGCGAAGGTTCCACTCACGCAGCATTGGCCACGCCGTCTCCGGGGACAACCGAAAGTCGTTGACCAGGACCGCCGCCACCTCAAAGCCCTTGGTGTTCCGTTCGCCTTCGGCCTGCCCTGCGATCCGGTCCACGTAGGCCTGCGCCCGTTTGACCGCGTCCGGGGCGTCTTGTTCGATCGTCAACGGCTGGACCATTGCCAGTGCCTTCCCGAGCTTCCATTTGTTGATCACCTTCTCGATCACCCCGATGGGGTAGCGGACTGTCGGATCGGCGAACAGCAGCACCGCATCCGCCTTCGGCTCTTTCCAATTCACAAAACCCGGCAGCCGAAGAATGCGGCTTGGGTTTCGCACGGTCGGATCGCTGCCGATCATGGCCGCCACGTTGCCCACCAGCTTCGATAGACGTTCCGGGTCCACCGGTTCGGTCAGTCTCCAGAACAGGTGGGCTCCGTGCCCGCTGCTGATCGCCATGCTCGGCTCGGGCATGCCGGTGGCCACCGCACGCCGCCAAGCTTCACGAGGGTCGCAACCGTCGAAGTCCGCCCAGACCACCCGGCCCGGTCCACAGTCTTTGTCGGTCCCCCCGCCCTCTGCCGTCCGGGGCAGCACCCCGGCGAACAGGTTGGCTCCTTGCGTATTCTCCTGGACCAACCGCTCGACCAGGTCCGCCAGATCGCCCGCCCTGATCCAGTCCCGCCGACCCTGCTCCGGGGGCAACGGGCGCAGTTCGATCAGGTCGTCCGGCTCCCAGCAGACCGCCACGTACTGGGCCAGGGATTCTCGTGCCGTCATCGCCATTGGCCACCCCCCGTCGCCCGGCGTTCCATGTCCTCGATCACCTGGCGGTCCAACTCCGGCGGCTCGTCGTCAAAAGGCTGTTCCGGCGGCGTCCATTCCGGATCGCCGTAGGTCTCCCAGTCGCCATCGCGGCCGAAGAAGTTCCCCGCCCCCCGGCGGTACTGGGGTTCGGTCGCGGCGATTTCGGTCGCCAGCCGGTAGTTCTCGACCGCACGCAACAGCCTATCGACCGGGTGCTTGACCAGCAGCCTTGCGATATGGCCCTTGGCCCGGCCTCGGCTCTGATCCAGCGCCGGCGGTTTGATTTCGGCGTAGGCCGTCAGGACAAGCCTTGCTTGCTCATCGAAATCCCGTTTCGTTTTCCTGGACTGGTTCCTTAGTAGGTTAGGGTCCTTTTTTTGCACCGGTTGAAGTCTGTTTTTTGAACCGGTTAGGTCCAATTTCTGGACCGGTTCGTTTTCCAGACCGGTGCAGTTTTCGAACCGGTACACGTTCCCCCGCCCACGTCCCCTCCGTTTAACGGTGATGACCCCGCACTGCTCCAGTTGCCGAACCCCGGCCAGCACCGCGTTGCGGGACAGGTTGGTATCCGCTTGGATGGTTTGGATCGACGGCCAGCAATGGTCCTTTCCGCCCAACCGACCACGCAAGGCGATCGCCACCATCTTCGCCGCCGGCGTCAGGTCGTCCCGCCGTATCAATCGTTCGGTCCACTGGTAGCGTGGTTCGTGGTCTGCCACGTGAACCGCCACGTCTTCCTGCTCTGCCCTCATTGGTTGCCGTCCTTTCTCTCAGTTCCCGGACGGTAGGGGTAGAGGGCACAGGCCGGACACGTGCATCGCTGTGCTTCGGCGGGTTGCCACCCCATGCACTCCAGGCACTGGGCGTGGATCGCCGCCGCTCGGCTGCGGCCGTTGATGGCCCGGATGTAAATCCCACGGTAGCGACGCGGGATGTCCTTTAGTTTTCGCTCGGCGGCCGCATCAACTGGCTCTTGTCGAGCAGGAAGACGATCTTCCTGTCCCGGCCGGCCTGGAGACCGCCCCCGGCTCCTCGCGGCCTGTTTGGCACGTAAAGTGGCGTTTTTCAGGGGGTTTGCGTTGTTGCCTCTTCGCCCGTCATGATCAGTCACGATCCACCCCCTTCTTCGCATCGATGGCGATCAGGGCGTCGCGGATCATGGCCACGGCCTTAAGGTCATAGAGTCGCAGCCGTCCGGCCCGTGCCGCCGGAAGGATGTAACATCGGGTATCGAGGATGTACTGAACCCGGTGCAGGGGCACGCCCAACTCACGGGCGATCACTCCGGGGGTCCGGAGGCTGGGCACTTGCTTCGTGGTTGTCATCGGTTCGCCTTCCTGTCGGTGCTTCGTCGCACCAGACAAAGGAAGGCTTTTGCTCACGCCTAGCAGCGTAAGTTAGCAGATAACAACGATTTAGATGACGTGAACGTTCATGAACACCCCTGGAACGGGGGGCAAAGAAGGGGTTGGCTACTTGCGTTCGAACATAATGTTGCCCCTGGGGGCGTCCTCCTGGTAGTACCTATCCTGCTGCTGCTCCAAATACAGCCGGGCTATCTTCTGGCGGTCTTCCCCCTCCAGTTTCTTTAATTCTTGCTGTGTCCCGGGGTTGTTCTCGGCCTTCTCGATCATCTCATTGATGAGCCGCTTGACCTCTTCCTCCGGCAGATCGTCCTCGGCCACCTCGGTAGGATCGGGGGCTGTGCGATTTGGGACGCGATCCATCACAACTTCGTTTAATCCCTGAACCTTCGGCGGCCCCTTAGCCTCCCGCTTCGCCCAGTTTTTCAGGACTTCCGAACCGTTAACAGCCCTGGAGATCAGGCCTATAGAGCAGTTCAGCCGTCGTGCGAGATCACGGTTGGAGGTGTACGGCAGTCCTTCATCACGCAGTCGCAGAAGGCGCTTCTGGACATCCGGTAGACTGGCCTTGGTCTTCGCTGTTTCCGGCAGGCAGGCTGATCGGACCGCCTGTTCCACAGCCCGAAAATATCCCTCAACCGTTGCCTTCTGGACCTCGTCCTCAATCAACCGGGCCACCTGATCGACCTGATTGGAATACGCCACGCCCTGGAGCAGTTTGGGGATATCGTTGCCTGGGTTCTGGAAGGGGTTGATCCTATCGGCATCCGGAAGCCTGGCATCGTGGATCGCGCAGACCAGCACGACCTTCTCTCGAAGCGAACGCCGCCGACCATAGTCGCCCTCATCGATGGTGTAGTCACTGCTGAAAGGGAGCGGACGAGGGCTCTGTCTGTCCAGCGATCCCTGCCACGATCGAATCACCCGCCGAAGCCATTTTTCGGCCCCTGGAACGTCACCGATCAACCGGGCCATCGCCGCCGCGATTGTCTCCACCCATTCCGATCTGTCCTGTACCATGTACTGTCCTTCCTCCGGCCGGTCGGCAGGAAGTCCGGGAGAAAGCCGCTGCAGGTCCTCGACCTGCAGATTACCGGCTGCGAACCGGCATGCAAATCTGGATGTCCCTTATACTGGAACTGCCACGCGAATCCAGCCCTGCTGGTACTGATCGCCCGGATTCCCTTCGCGCACGCGCGTGACGCGGGACCTTCGCCCATCAGAGATAAGACCTTGGCCGTCGAGAAGTCGGCGGCGCAGCCGCCGCAGGGTAGGGCAGTGCAGGGTACATGCGTAAGCATGTTCTGAACACGTGCTGAACTTGTTCGCGAGCAAATCGCGAACGAGTTTGCACCTGTTATTGTCATTGTTATTGTCCCTGTACTGTCCCTGTCCCTGTCAATTCCCTACGGTGTTCAGACTGAACAAGAAAAAACTCAAGGAACAACTCTTCAGCCATCGGACTTCTACATCGACGACCGCGTAGCCAGACGGCCCTATCCCAACTGGGCGATCATGCGGGCGGTCAAGCTCCTGCTGATCTACCTGGAGGAACTGGGGATGACCGATGCGAACCTGGGCGAAGTCGATTTCCACAACTGCGGGATATTCTGATGGCCCAAACCCCCCCTTAAACGGGCCGTTACGGTCCTAGAAGCCGTTTTCTCGGTCGGGGCCGACCTACGGGTCGGCCCGGACGCTTAAAGGGCCTTGTAGAACACAGCGAGCCGTTTAACAGGGGTTTGGCGCATGAAGAAATCGAAGACGCTGGCGGACCTGAGAACGAAAGCCGGATTGTCCCAACGCGACGCGGCGGAAAAGCTGTCGGCGGAACTGGGGCGGGACATTCGGCAACCGCACCTGGCCCGGTGGGAGAGTGGGGCAATCGAACCGCGTTTGTCGGTGGTTGTGGCGATGGCGGCAGTCTACCCCCCGCGCCACGGGCCTTCTTTTAATCTAGAATGCTTTTTTCGGGCCGGGGCCGTCCCAGGGTACGGGTGGGTTCCGAAAAAGCGCTTCTGGAGTCAGAAAAGGGCCTTCACACCGTATTCCGGAAGAAGCCAGTGGCCGCACCCCGCCGCCCCGGCGGGTATGACCGCTTCCAACCCAAAAACTTGATCCACCCCGGCTTCCCGGTGTATACTGACCCTCACCGGTCGGGTACGGGGCGAGAAGTGGCCATCCCGGTGACGGTAAGCGGATCGGCAGGACCCGCAGTTCCCAGAGTTGGCGGCGGGTCGCACAAAAAACATCAGGCGGTGGTGGGAGTGCCGTGGGCGTGGCTGGCGACAGTTCCGACGCAGTGGAAGCAAGATGCGGTCAGCAGATGAACCGCTGGAGTGCTCACTCCGGTCAAAGCGTCCCTTCGGCGTTGCATATCCTATGGGCCAAGTCCGATCCGAAAAATGACCAGACCTTTCACCCGCTCCTGTGCCACCTGATCGATACGGCGGCGGTGGCCGGGCAACTGTGGACCAAGGTGTTACGTGAACCCTGCCGCCATCGTGTAGCCGCCGCCTTGGGTCTGACCGATCAGCGGGCACAATTATGGACCGCCTTCTGGGCTGGCTCGCACGACCTGGGCAAGGCCTGTCCGGTATTCCAGGCCATGCGGCCCCAGGCCGCCCGGTCCCTGCAAGAGATCGGCTTCGATTTCCCTGTCGGTTCGAAGGCCCGTCATGGCCAGGTCAGTTGTCGGGTGCTGCAAGACCTGCTCTGTGATCCGCAGATCGCCCCGCCAGTCACCTCCGCCCTGGCCCGCCGATTGGCCACCACGGTGGGTGGTCACCACGGCCTATTCCCACAGACCATCGACGTGGATCGATTGGCCAGCAGTACTCTGGGCAATTCGGCCTGGATGGCGGTACGTCGGCAGGTCCTGCGACTCCTGGCCCAAGCGGTCGGCGTGGTCGAGTTGCCAGCGGCGAACGACCCGCCGGAAAATGACCATGCTTCACTGATGTTCCTGGCCGGGCTGACGGCGGTAGCCGACTGGATCGCCTCCAACACCGACTTTTTCCCGGCCGTTGGGGAGACGTGGGACCCGGTAAGCTATCCCGACCAGGCGGCTGATCGGGCCAAGGACGCACTGGAGACGTTGGGCTGGGTCGGGTGGCAACCCGAGGCCTCTGAGCCGCTGTCCTTCGCCGAGTTGTTCCCCCGGATCGCCGAACCCCGCCCGCTTCAGGACCTGGCCGCAGCCCAAGCGGCCACGCTGGACGGTCCGGGCCTGGTGCTGATCGAGGCCCCAATGGGCGAGGGCAAGACCGAAGCCGCCCTGTTCCTGGCTGACCACTGGACCCACGCAGCAGAACAAAAGGGGCTTTACGTGGCCCTACCGACCCTGGCCACCAGCAATCAGATGTTCCAGCGGGTCCAGACCTTCCTGTCGGGCCGTTACCCGTCCGAACGGATCAACCTGCATCTTCTCCACGGCCATGCCATGCTCTCGGACCGGTACGAGGCCATGCGACTGGCCGCACTGTATGACGACGAACCGGGCGCGGTGGCGGCGGCGGTGGTGGCCGAATCGTGGTTCGCCCAGAACAAAAAGCAGGCCCTGCTCGCCCCGTTCGGGGTCGGGACAATCGACCAGGTGCTCCTGGCCGTTCTGCAGACCAAGCATGTCTTTGTGCGTCTCTTCGGTCTGGCCGGCAAGACGGTAATCCTCGATGAGGTGCACGCCTACGACACCTACATGTCCACGATCCTGGAGCGGCTGCTGGAGTGGCTGGCCGCATTGGGCTGTTCGGTGATCCTGCTCAGCGCCACGCTGCCAGCGACCAGACGCCGTCGATTGCTGGAGACGTTTGTCGGCAACCCGCTCAACGTCACCGAGGCCCAGTACCCACGGATGACCATCGTGCGGGATGGTGCGGTCCAGAGCCTGCCGATAGCCATTGCGGAGGATCGACGGATGGAACTGAACTTGGAATGGACAAAGGGTGACGACTTGCCTGAACGTCTGCGAATCGCTTTGGCCGATGGCGGTTGTGCAGCGGTCATCCACAACACCGTCAACGCCGCCCAAGAAACGTACCTTCGGTTGCAGAAGGCGCTGGGCGATTGCGGCATCGAGGTTGAATTGTTCCACGCCCGCTTCCCCTTCGGTCGGCGCGACCAGATCGAAGAACGTGTCCTCCACCGCTACGGCAAACCCGGCGAAGCCAGCCGACCCAGGGCAGCGGTTCTGGTGGCCACCCAAGTGATCGAACAGAGTCTCGACCTGGATTTCGATCTGATGGTCAGCGATCTAGCCCCGGTGGACCTGGTCCTCCAGCGGGCAGGCCGACTCCATCGCCATCGGCGGACCCGCCCCGAGCGGCTGATCCGTCCCCGGTTGTGGTTGCTGCGACCCGACGAGAACAAAGACGGTATACCGGATTTCGGTCCAAGTAAATATGTCTACGCCCAGTACATCCTGCTGCGGTCCCAGTTGGCCCTCTTGGACCGGTCTTCGATCCGTTTACCGGACGACCTGGAACCGCTGGTGGAGGCGGTCTATAACCCAGACTCCGCAGTCGATGTCCCGCCCTCTTGGCAGGAGGCGCTGCAGGAGAGCCTGGCGGCGATGCGTCAACAGGACCGCGACCACCGCCATCAGGCGGACTGTCTGGTGCTACGTTCGCCGACCTGTGAGGACGACATTCTTCAGGACTTTTGCGGTCAATTGGAAGAGGACAATCCGGAAACGCACCACAGCCTGCAGGCCGCCACCCGGCTGACCGAGCCGTCGGTGACGCTGATCTGTCTTTACCAGGTCTTGGACCAGGTGTGTCTGGATTTCGAAGGGAACGAACCGACGGACTTGGACCAACCGCCAAGCCTGCCCCAGGCCAAGCGGCTGTTGCAGAATGCGGTTACCCTGACCCACCCGGCGTGCGTGAAACACTTTGTGGCCCAATCCCCGCCCCCGGCCTGGCAGAAATCGGCCCTGCTACGGTTCCATCGGCCCGTGCTGCTGGACGCGGCGGGGACCGCCTGCTTCGGGAATTACCGGCTGGTGGTGCATTCGGACCTGGGGGTCATGATCGAAAAGACCCATTGTGGAAAGGACGCCGATGAACTTCAACCTGATCGATGAGCCCTTCATTCCCTGCCTGATGGCCGACGGCACCCAGCGGGACTGGGGTCTGCGGGACGTGTTGACCCGCGCCCCGGAAATCCGCGAGGTCCGCGACGAATCCCCCCTGGTGACAATTGCCCTGCACCGGCTGTTGCTGGCGATCCTGCATCGCAACTTTGGTCCCACAAGCCTCAAGGAGTGGAAGCGGCTGTGGACGGCGGGGCAATTCGACACTTCGACCCTGAACGGATACTTCGAGCGTTGGCACGACCGGTTCGACCTTTTCAATCCGCAACACCCCTTTTATCAGACGGGGAACATGGTCACCAAAGACCCGCTGCCGGCGGCGGCATTGTTCGACCACTACGCCTGCAACAACAACGCCACGCTCTTCGACCACACCGTCAACGATCCGCCATTGCCCTTGGATTTCGCGGCGACGGCCCGAGGGCTGATCTACCGGCAGGCATTTGCGTTGGGTCTTGGGGTCAGCCCGGATGTCGTTATCAATGGGCGTCCGACCAAAACCGGCAATCGTCAAGACAGCACCCTGGCACGGGGGCTGATCCTGCTGGTGCGAGGCGAAAACCTGTTCCAAACGCTCATGTGTAACCTGACCGCCACCGAGACAGCCGACGACGATCTGCCCGTTTGGGAAAGGGATGATCCCGAAGTGGCCATCGGCCTTGGCCACGTGACCGGTCGCCTCGATCTCTACACCGCCCAGTCGCGTCGTCTGCTGCTGATCCTGCCGCAAGACGGCGACGGACGGTTGATTCGCCAAATCCACTTCGCCCAGGGCCGGAAGGTGGCGGATGAAACGGACCCTATGAAGCCCTACCGCCGGCACGAGAAACTGGGTTGGCTTGTGATGGGGCTGGATGCCGAGCGGGCGGTATGGCGGGATTCAGCCGCCCTGCTGGCGTTGGCCCACGACAGTGACCGACCCGTTGCCGCCCTCAACTGGATGGCCAGGGCCATCGCCGATGGCATACTGCCTCCCGGCAGACAGTGGGCGCTGGACGTCTTTGGTGCGGCCACCCAACCCGGCAAAGCCACCAGCCTTCTGCTCTTCCGTCACGAGCGCATGCCATTGCCCTTGACCTATCTGGCGCACGGTGAACTGGTCGAAACCCTGGCCATTGCCCTGCAACGGGCACAGGATGCCGCCGAGTCGCTGGAGAAGGCGGCTTGGCGGACGGCCAGGGAAACCCTCAAACCAACGACCGAGGACGGAAGTCTGGGGAAAAAGGACCGTGATGCCATCACCGCCAAGGCCGATGCGATCGCCCCGTCCCGGCTTTACTGGTCCCGGCTGGAGGTGCCATTCCACCGGTTCCTGGTCGATCTGGCCGAAACGGGCGCGGACACTCAGCACGCCCTGGCCCAGTGGGTGTTGGGGACGGTCGTTCCGAGCGCCAGGGCCGCGTACGACCACAGCATCGATCTGATGGATAGCTCGTCGCGTTTCGTACGGGCGGTGGCGATGGGCCGACAGACCCTGGAGATGGGACTGAACCACCTGAGCAAAACATTCAAGGAGCATCAGCATGGGCAAACTTGAAGACCGCTTCATCGGCGATCTGGAACGACTGCATCATGAGGACGACCGGGCGACGCTGGCCCGGCTGCGTCGCGGGCTGGGCAAGCCCGTGGGTTTCTGTCCCGAGCGCGATGGCTGGGTGTGCAGTCGCCTTCCTTCTCTTCCTGAACCGGAATTCACAAGGCGGTGGAATGATTGTGCACTCACCGCCTCGCTGTTCGCAATCCATCCGGAGGCCGGGGGCCAGGGGAACCTGGGGGCGTCCTTTCGGCGGCTCAAGGACGATAGCGGCGGTGACGGGGCCGAACGGCGTTTCGCGGTCCTGCTCGACAGCGATCAGGAGGACCTGCCGGGGCGGCTTCGTCACGCGGTCACGCTGCTGAAGTCCAAGGACATCCCCATCGACTGGCGTCGGCTGCTCTACGATCTGCAGTACTGGGATCATCCCACCCGCTTCGTGCAACGCCACTGGGCACGGGACTTCTGGGCCAACGCCGAACACCCCGAGCAGGTCCCGACGGCGGGAACCGAGTGAACCATCAACCCCTGAAAAAGGAGAACTTCCATGTTCGTCGAACTCCATCTGCTTCAGAACTTCGCCCCGTCGTGCCTGAACCGGGACGACACCAACAGCCCCAAGGACTGCGAATTCGGCGGCTACCGCCGTGCCCGCATCTCCAGCCAGTGCATCAAGCGGGCAATCCGCCGCCAGTTCGGTCAGGACGGTCTGCTCAGCGGTGAGGAACTGGCCCATCGCTCCAAGCGGCTGGTCGAGGAGGTCGCCCGGCGGCTGGCCGAGTCGGGCAAGGACCTTGAGACGGCCAAGAAGCTGGTCACCGCCGCACTGGCCGGGGTCAGCCTGAAGGTCGGTGATGACGGCAAGACCCAGTACCTGCTGTTCATGGGCGAAAACGAGATCGCCGGCTTGGTCCAGGTGGTGCAGAAACACTGGGATGCCCTGGAGGCCGCCGTCAATGCGGCAAAGCCCGAGGACCCGGAAAACGCAGCGGCCAAGAAGAAGTCGGCCAAACAGCAGAAGGCAGCGGCCAAGGGAACGGTACCCGAGGAGGTCCGCGAGGCGGTGGACAAGCTGTTGGATGGCGGCAAGGCCTGCGATCTGGCCCTCTTTGGCCGGATGCTGGCCGACCTGCCCGAACGGAATATCGACGCCGCCTGCCAGGTCGCCCATGCCATCTCGACCAACAAGGTCAGCGTGGAGATGGACTACTACACCGCCGTCGATGATCTGAAGCCCGAGGACACCGCCGGGGCGGACATGATCGGCACCGTCGAGTTCAACTCCGCCTGCTTCTACCGTTACGCCAACATCGACCTGGACCAGTTGATCGACCCCAGAAACCTCCAGGGCGACGAGGCGCTGGCCCGCAAAACGGTTGAGGCGTTCCTTCGGGCGTCGGTCGCCGCCATTCCCACCGGCAAACAGAACAGCATGGCCGCCCACAATCCTCCATCGTTCGTCCTGGCCGTGGTGCGGGATACCGGCCTCTGGTCGCTGGCCAACGCCTTCGTCCAACCCGTCCAACCCAGAGGCAACGACGACCTGGTGAAACTGTCCATCCAGCGATTGGATAACCACTGGGGCAAACTGGCCAAAGGGTTTGGTGACGGCGCGGTCAAGGCCCGCCCCGCGTTTGTCCTCGACGAAGTGGGCACAGACGTCAAGGATCGCGGTTGTCTTTCAGCCCTCAAGGATCAACAAGTTGGCACCATCGACCAGTTGGTCGAAAAAGTGATGGCGACGCTCGCGTTCACCAAGGACGGAGCACGATCATGAGCGTCCTTTTGCTGCGTCTGTCCGGTCCGATGCAAAGCTGGGGAACCCAGAGTCGCTTCTCGCACCGGGACACCGGTCTGGAACCATCCAAGAGCGGGGTAGTCGGCCTGCTCTGCGCCGCCCTGGGTCGCCCTCGGCACCAGCCGGTGGCTGACCTGGCCGCCCTGGAGATGGCCGTTCGGGTCGATCACGAAGGCCAGATCGCCTGCGACTTCCATACCGCCGGCGGCTCCCGCCAAGGCGGTCAACCCTACGGGGTCGTCAAGGCCGACGGTAAGGCCGGCGATACCGTCGTCTCGCGCCGCTACTTCCTGGCCGATGCCGACTTCCTGGTCGGATTGGCCGGCGACCCGGCCTTGCTCCAGGAACTGCACCAGGCCCTGCGATCCCCGGTCTGGCCGCTGTACCTGGGCCGTAAGTCGTTCGTACCCGGCATGCCCGTCTGGCTGCCCGACGGTCTACGCCCCGATGAAACCCTGGTGCCGGCTCTGGTCAGTCATCCGTGGCAACCACCTCGCCGCCACAAGCCCGAGCGCTTGCGCCTGGTGCTTGAGACCGACCCCGAAAGCGGCGAGGTCCGCCATGACGTGCCGCTGTCGTTTGCCGACCGGTGTTTCACCGTCCGGCACGTGCGGATGGACTTCATCGAGCCGCCGGTTTCGCAGGAGGCCTGCCCATGTACCTGACCAAGTTGACCTTGAACACCCGCCACCGCGATGCCCGACGCGACCTGGCCAACACCTACGAGATGCACCGGACGATCATGCGGGCCTTCCCCGATCGGGCCGAGGGCGGACCGGGGCGCGTGCTGTTCCGCGTTGAGCCGACCCGCGACGATGAACCGCCGGTGGTACTGGTCCAATCGGAAAAACAGCCCGACTTTGATGGTCTGCCGGAAGGCTACGCCTCGGTGCAGGGACCCAAGGGCTATAATCTGGACCTGCGGCCCGGTCAGAAGCTTCGCTTTCGGCTGCGGGCCAACGCCACGGTCAAGCGGGACGGTAAGCGTCTGGGCCTGATGCGGGACGAGGACCATCGCGACTGGTTGATCCGCAAGGCCAAACCCTGCGGCTTTGCCCCGATCCGTTTCCACAGCACGCGGGCCGCCCGCGTCCAGTATCGCAAGGGCACTGGCGACCAGGCCGCCAGCCAGACCCACCAGTCGGTGGACTTCGAGGGCGTCTTACAGGTCATCGACCCCGAGAAGCTCACCGCCGCCATCGCCGCCGGGATTGGTCCGGCCAAGGCCTTCGGCTTCGGGCTACTGAGCCTGGCCCCGGCCTGACCCAACTCATTCGGCCCCCGCAACTGGCCGATAGGTTCTTTGGCAAGTTCATAGCATTTTGGGGGCATGGGCATGCGGAACCTGCACGAACTGCCGAAGTTCGCCGACAAACTCGGCTACCTCTACGTCGAACACGCGGTCATCGACCGGGACGAGAAGGCCATCGCCGTCCACGACGCCGAAGGCACCACCCAGGTCCCCGCCGCGTCCCTGGCCTTACTGCTTCTTGGACCCGGCACCAAGATCACTCACGCCGCCATCCAGACGTTGGCCGATAACAACTGCCTGGCCGTCTGGTCCGGCGAGTACGGCGTTCGGTTCTACGCCCAAGGCCTTGGCGGGGCCAGACACAGCCGCAATCTGATCCGTCAAGCCCGGCTGGTCAGCGATGAGCGGACCCGCCTGCAGGTCGTGGTCCGGATGTACTGCCTGCGGTTTGATGAGCCGGTGGACCCGAACCTGACCCTTCGCCAGTTACGCGGCAAGGAGGGCATCCGCGTTCGCCAGGCCTATGCCGAGGCGGGCAAAGCCGCCGGAATCGAGTGGCAGGGCCGGTCCTACCATCGGGAGCAGTGGAACGCCGCCGACCCGGTCAACCGTGCCCTCTCCGCCGCCAATTCGTGTCTTTACGGGCTTGTGCACGCCGCCATCTTGTCCGGCGGCTACTCCCCGGCCTTGGGGTTCATCCACACCGGCAAACAGCTTTCGTTCGTCTACGACGTCGCCGACCTCTACAAGGCCGAACTGACCATTCCCCTGGCCTTTCGGATGGCCGCCGAAGGCGATGAGCAGCTTGAACGCCGGGTCAGGCTGGCTTGCCGCGACCGGTTCCACCAGGACCGGCTGATCGAACGCATTCTGCCCGATGTCCACCGGGTGCTCGATGTCGAAGAGGTCCAGGCCGGTGAAGATGAATTCGCCGATGACGAAGCCAAACCCGCCGGCCTGTGGGACCCCGAGGAGTTCTCCGCCGACACGCCGATCGGCACCATCCTGAAGTTCAGGTCCACCGATCTTCCCGCCCCGGACAAGGAGGCCGCCCATGACCGTGATGATTCTGGAACGGGTTCCACCGTCTCTTCGGGGTGAACTGACCCGGTGGCTGATCCAGCCGAAGACCGGCGTGTTCGTCGGCCGAATCTCGGCCCGCGTCCGACAACTGCTCTGGCAGCGGGTGGTCAAATCCACCAAGGGCGGGGCAGCCGTCCTGATCCACTCCGACAACAGCGAACAGGGCTTCCAGGTGCACACCTGCGGCGAAACCAGCAAGATCATGGTGGACTTCGACGGTCTGATCTTGCCAAAAACCCCGAAAACACGGTAATATCCAGTATGTTCCCCACGTCCGTGGGGGTGAACCG
>JAAYDF010000203.1 GCA_012729395.1 Phycisphaerae bacterium | reverse complement strand
TACCTCTGTCCGTGTCAACGCCTGACTTGCGATTTTTCTTTGGTTCTACCCTGCTTCGGAACGGAGAAGAGGGTAGGGGGTGCAGGGGGAGGGGCCTCGTCCCCCTGCTCGCACGCAGGATGCGGGCGAAACGGGTTGCCGCTACGCAACGTGCGGATCCGCACTGGGCAGGATGCCGCCCGAGTAGGGCTTGCACCAGGTGTACCCGTTGTTACCTCCTTACCTGCAGCCATGGCCTTGCTCGCGGGGCCTGCCGGCGCGGCGGTCGCCTGAGGGGCGGTGCTGTCATGGTCGCCAGCCTGTGCGGACTTCCTGGTGCTACGCCGGTCGACAAGCTGCTGCTCGGCAATCGTCTTGACGAACGTCTCGCAGTCGGCGCTGCGCACCGTGCGCTGTTCGCCCGACGAAAGCGGCTTCGGGGCGGGCAGTCCTTCCACCTCGCACACCTCGCTCAAAGCGCGAATGCGGCGAGTGCCGCCCGCGTGCCCCGGCCGCGTAGCCACAACCTTCTGCCCTTTCGCCACGCCGCCGACGCGACGCTTGCCGGTGGCCTTCACCCGCAGCTTCGCCAGTTTCGCCTCGGTGCTTTGCGGGACGGCGTAGCGGTAGGGCTCCTCGTGGGCAAGCATCAGCCAGGCGATCATCGCAAGCTTCCGCGCGCCGGCCACGACGGCCACGTTGCGACACTTCTTGCGCAGCAGGCGGCGGAAGAAGTGGCCCAGCGGCCCCGGGTGCTTGTCCAGGTGTTGCGCCGCTTCGATGAGCATCCACCGCGCCTGCGAGTTGCCTTGCTTGGTGATCGGCCCATGGTAGCAGCGGTTGGCCGACTGCTTCGTCGAGGACGCCAGGCCCAGGTAGCTGGCCGCGTGATCGGCGTCCGGGAAGCGGCGAATGTCGCCCCAGGCGGCCACAACCGCCTCGGCCGTGGTCACGTCAACGCCCGGCAGCGTTATGAGCAGCTTCACCTGCGGGCTGTCGTGCCCGCGGCGTGCCAGTTCCAGGTCGATCGCGTCGATCTCGCCTTGCACGAAGGCCAGCAGGCGTCGGTCGGAATCGACCAGCGTCTGCCCCTGCTCGTCGAGTTCCACATCGTCGAGCCACTGAAGGCTGGCCGTAGTGAACAATCGCTCCGGCGCCTCGACAAGCCGCATGGCCAGCACGCTGTGGATGCGGTTGCGCATGGCCGTGCGATGCCCGACCAGCGTAGCGCGCCGGCCGGTGAGTTCGCGGAGACGGCGGGTGGCTTCGTCGGGCTGCCAGACCTCGGGCAGGAAGTCGCAGCGGAGCAGTTGGGCCAGTACGTAGGCGTCGACCTTGTCGGTCTTCACCTTCGCCTGGGCGATGGCCTTCGTGGTCATCGGGTTGGAGACCACCACGCGGGCCACGTGCGGCCGGAGCAAGTCGGCCACGGCCCAGCAGTTGGTCGAGGCCTCCAGGGCCACATGGTCGCCCGGCCGGAGGACCTTCGTAGCGAACAGGCCGAGGACATGGCGGTTCAGGGCGAACCGCTCGCGGTGGACGACATTGCCGGCCTGGTCGACGATGCACGCCTCGACAACGCGCTTGTGGACATCGAGGCCGACAAAGCGTATCATGGAATCGGTCATGGGAGATTCTCCCTGGCTGGGGCAAGACCGAGGGCACGCCCGCAGCGAACGCCCGAAGGCGCCCCGAGCGAGCGTCGGCGGAAGCTTGGACTACGAGTCCGCGTTCGCTTCCCCCGAGATAGGGCCGAACGGCATCTACCTCTTCGAGCTCGAAGCTCAACCGGGTGGGCCGGCGGGGCGCTCAGATACGACGGCGGGCTCGAAGCCCATACGCTGTCTCGAGCGGCCCCAAAGTGCTCCGGCCCTTCGGTCTTGCCATTTTGTGCTTGTAGGAACCAACGCATGGTTTCACTCCGGCAACACTTTGTCCCGAACCCGGTATCTTTCACACATACCCGTTTCCGCACAAAGTGCAACCCTCCTCTCTTCATTCATACCAGGTACGACG
>JAAYDF010000202.1 GCA_012729395.1 Phycisphaerae bacterium | reverse complement strand
GGGTAAAACCGTGTAGGGGCCGGGCGGGCACATGTTATGCTCCCGCCTGTGGACTTTTCGGCCCCTTACACGGAGAACTTACTCTCATGATCGCATCGGACCCCAACCAGATCAACCCCCAAACCCTCGATCGCTTCGCCAGCTTCGTTGGAGTGGACTTACACAAGAAGGTTGTCGCTTTGGCGGCAGTGGATCGACAGGGCAATATCCTCGACCGCATCCGCTGCTCCACGCAAGAACCGCACAAGATTCATCGGTTCCTCCGGGGTCTGCCGCGTCCGCTGTGGATGGCCGTCGAGGCGGTGGGATTCATCGAATGGTTCATCGACGAGTTTCGCCCGGCAGTGGAGCGGATCGATATCGCTGATGCGACGAAGTTGGCCAGCATGCGCGGCAAACGGCGCAAGAACGATCGCAAAGACAGTCTGGAGTTCGCCCAACGACTGGCCCGCGGAGAGTGCCCCCTGGGCTATATCGCTGATGAGGATCTGCTGCACCTGCGCAAGCTGGGCCGTCACTGGCACCGTCTGAGCGAACGGCTTTCGCGGGCGAAGACAACGGTTCGCTCTCTGCTGAACGCAGCGAACCTGGAGGGTCCGACATCCAACAGTCTTCACATGCGGCAATGGCTGGAGCTTCAAGGACACCAACTGAAGCCCGCCACGCTGTTGACAATCGAGGGACTGACCCAGGAGATCGAGGGCATCGAGCATCAGCGCCGCTCGCTGGAAGAGGCGATTCGCCAAGCCAACACCAGCGACGTATTCGCCGCCGATATCCAGTTGCTCAAGACGGTCAAGGGCATTGGCGATATTTTGGCATGCATCATCCGGGCGGAGGTCGGTCCGTTCATGCGTTTCCCCAACGCCGACGCGCTGGAGTTCTGGTCGGGGTTGACCCCAGACAACCAGGAGTCCGCCGGGCGAACCCAGTCCGGTCACATCACCAAGGCCGGTCCGGCGTCGCTGCGTTGGGCGCTGGGGCAGGCGGCAATGGCCCAGTGCCGCAGTGACCGACGCGTGGGAGGCATCCGTCGCAAGCTGGCCAATAAACGCGGCAAGGGCAAAGCCAACACGGCAATGGCGCGTCGGCTGCTGCGTACGCTGTATGCAATGATGCGGGATGGCGTGCCGTACGATCCGAAGGCCAACACCGGCGGCACGCGACCGGCCAAGGCCCAAGCCACGCGTCCGCACAAGGACAAACCAACGGCGCGCCAACGTGCCGACGCATTTTTCGCCTCTCGCCCTCCCACAGGGGCGAAGGGCGAGAGGGCGAAAAACGCTTATCAAAGGAGTTGTTCGTGTTAAGAGGGTAACGACGTGGGCGGAATCCAGCGACGCCCGCTACGCCATGAAGGATCATGGCCAGGGCGTCCCGTCGTGCCGATGACCGCGTAAAGCATGCCTTCGGCCCGGACGGCTGTCGTCTTCCTCCGGCAGGATTGGAGGTTGAGCTGTCCGGTGACCGCGTCTTTGGGTAACTTCGGCTCGGCCGACGCGAACGAGGTTTATTTCAGCCCGGACCCATCCCTGGCGGCCCGCTTGGCCGACCCGGGCCGGTGACTGCGAAGAGATGAATTGCACCGCCACGTCGGAAGTT
>JAAYDF010000201.1 GCA_012729395.1 Phycisphaerae bacterium | reverse complement strand
GGGACAGCGGAGTTGTCCTTCGGCTGCCGCCTGGCAGAGCCGCCCGCCCTTCCCGCGAAGTTCGGTCAGCATCGTGCCAACGCTCCTTGATTGCGGGCTTGTTGGGAATTGGCCTCTCGCCGCGGACAGCCCTGCCACTGCCTGCAGGGCTTGAAGAAGGCACAGCCCGAACAGTTCATCTGTGACTCGACCGGGTAGAACGCCTCGGCCTTGATCGCCCGCTCCACTGCTTGGACGATGTCGCCGAGACGAGTCACGTCAGCATCGTTTCTCACCGTTTCAAGATGCTGGATCTGCGGCGTCTTGGTCTTCACCAAGACCGTGTAGCGGACCCGCGGTTGCTCATCGTAGCGGTCTTGGACTGCGTGGGCGTAGCAGCTTGCCTGGAGGGACGCCTCGGCTTCCAATTCGCCAAACCGTCGCCCACTGGTTTTGAACTCCCTGACGGTCAGTTCGCCCGCATCACGGGTGATCAGGTCCGGGATGGCGAGAAGCGGCATTTCGAGAGCCTCGCCACGGCTATTGAACAGCGGCACCAACAACGGTTCCTCCACCGCCACCACGCATTCCGGGACCGGCTCCTTGACGTACAACTCCAGCAGTGCGGTCGCTTGCTCGACGAGTTTCGGCCCGCCTTCGTCGTCACGGAATTGGATCGGTTGCCGGTTCTCCATGTCACCCCAGGCTTGCAGCAGGCAAGCCCGGACCTGATCCAGTTCGAGAACACGGCCACGCTGGATACTCCGATGCACTTCGGCCAAGGTCTGGTGGACCACGGAGCCCAGTGCCAGACCGCTGGAGATGAACGGCTTCGGCAGTTTCACGACTCGGTCGAAGTAGTACTGAAGTGGACACCGGAGAAACTGGGAGACCTGGCTGTAGCTCCAGTGCGGCCGGTCTGACGTGGACCAAGCACCTCGCGTGGAACCCTGGTCCTGATTGCTTCGCTGCATCGTGGCTTCCTCCAGAAAGATTTCGAGGCCGCCTGCATGCCGCAGCACACAAGACGGCCCCGGGGGTTGATGGATTGAAAGACGGGCAGTTACCGGGTACGTGACCCGTTGGCACCAGCCGCATTGGTCAAGGCGTCAATGACGACGCCCGCCGCCTGTTTGCTCAAATCGTACACGCCGACCGGTCGGCCCAGGATGTCCGCGATCTTCTTCTCCAGTTGCACCGTGGACAACTTCTGACGTTTGCCGATGCTCAAGAGGTACTGGACCTGCTTGTTGGTGGCCGGGGGCTCGTCGTGCCCGTTGTTCTTCTCGGGCGATTGGCTGCTTTGGGGCATCCGCGAACCATTGGTCCCGTGGCTGCCGTTGCCGTTGCCGTTTCCATTGCCGCTACCGTTCCCGTGAACAGGTGCCGGCTGCTGGCGTTGTCGCTGATCATCACCGCGGCTGGCGGCCGGGGATTCACCGTGCGATCGGTTGAGTTGCTGTTCCAGGGCTTCCTCGGCCAAGTCGAACAGTTCCTTGACCTGCTCGATCACGGCCTGGGGATCAGACACCGGAGCCGTAATTTCTCCGTCCAGGTTGATGGAGTACCCGGTGGAGTTGTAATCCTTGCTCAACTTCCGACTCAGGCCGACGTTTGCACGAAGCATGATTCATCTCTCCCTGCTGTGGTTACCGAACTCATCTGCCGAACCACGTACCCGCGTGAGGCGGCCGGCCCTCTCGCGACGTTGCGGTTCAATCCGTTTGCTGGAACCGCTCGACACCGTCACCCCCGCTGGCCCCGGTTGACACTCGACTTTCCAAGCAGCCAATTGGCCTCCAGCCATTTGGCTTCCGCCACCAAGGCTAGACTACGCCGCTCAAAAGGCCCCAGACTCGGACCACCGACGGGAGCAAGATCGGCGTGCCAGCCGCCGCTTTGGTCGGGTTCCACGTGCGAACCTCGGACAATCGCCATGCTGCCCAGCGAGGACAGGTTGATTTCCTCGTGGTAAAGGCAGCGGACGACGCCTGTGCTGTCGATGACCAGTTGCATCCGCCTGCCCCCCTAGGACTTGGCCCTTCTCAGGATGTTGCGACGCGGGCGGTCAACCAAGAGCCCGTCCAGTGAGCGTGGGCGAGATCAGGGCGGGATAACCGGCAGAATCTGCGCAAGTTGCCTGATGGGCGCGAAAAAATTCCCTCGCGAAGGCTGATCACTGGATCAAGGTCCGCGAGGGATGTACTCCG
>JAAYDF010000200.1 GCA_012729395.1 Phycisphaerae bacterium | reverse complement strand
GTTTCATACTTCTCTCCAGACGGGCATTCTTTCCCTGCCACCGCAAATGATGGCGCATGCAACCCTTTCAGGGTTGATCTGTGCTTGCCGGCATGGATCCCGGGGTGCGCTGCGCGACCCCGGGCTGCGTTCTGGAACCGCGTTGCGGTTCGGAATGCGGACCGCAGACGACGCCGAGGAGGCTACACACGTGCCTGCTCACAGAGCAGTGCCACGCGGATGAGGCCTGCGCCTCGACAAAAGATGTACCCACAAGATCGGCGGCCTGTTCTTCAGGCAATGGGACGATTATGCTAAAGACCGTCTGGTGTCCGTGCGTACCGCCGGCTGTCGGTCGGTGGGCTCACGGGTTGGATGCTCACGGCATTTCCAGTCCAAAGGGAGGTTGACAGGTGGAGAAGGCCAGCGAGTTTGGAAATCAGCTTCATGTGGTTCGGCATCCGCTCGTTCAGCAGAAGCTCAGCGCGGCGCGCGACGCACAAAGCAGCAACGCCACATTCCGCCATCTGCTCTGCGAGATCGCCATGCTGATGGCCTTCGAGATCACGCGCGAGTACCCGACGCGGCCGGTGGAGGTGCGTACGCCGTTGGGGATCGCGAGGGGAGCGGTGCTGGAGAGCGAGATCACGTTGGTGCCGATCCTGCGGGCGGGGCTGGGTATGGCCGATGGCGTGCTTCAGCTCATCCCCCAGGCTCGGATCGGGCATTTGGGCATCTACCGGGATGAAACCTCGCTGGAGCCGGTGGTGTACTACAACAAGCTGCCGCCGAACGTGGCGGACACGGAAGTGATCGTGATCGATCCCATGCTGGCAACCGGGGGGTCGTGCACGGTGGCGATCAGCGCGGTCAAGGCAGCCGGTGCCGCGCGAATCAAGCTGTTGTGCCTGGTGGCGGCACCGGAGGGCATTCGACACATGCACGCGGCCCACCCCGACGTGGCGGTCTACACGGCGGCGGTGGATGAGCGACTCAACGAGCATGGTTACATCGTCCCGGGTTTGGGCGATGCCGGGGACCGTATCTTCGGCACGGAGTGAGGAGTTCCAGCGGCAACGCGAGTGAGGTCACGAGGCGACCCGTTGCGAGGGAGTGCAGACTGATGAGTTATAGAGGCTGGCTGATTGTGGGGCTGGCGGCGTGGCTGTGGGTGGGCGTTGGCGCGGCGATGGCGGACCCGGCGAGCGAACCGACGGCAAACGAAGCCGTTGTCGACGCGGAGACGCAGGCGGCCGAGTCTGTGACGACCACCCGGCCGGCTGGCAGAGCGCGCGGCCGATCCGCTGCTCCGTCGTCGCCACAGATAGCCGTTTTCGAGATGCGCGGCCAGATTCCGGAGAAGCCTTCCAGTTTCGGGTGGAGTTTCGATTTTGAGGCGGCCCGGTCACTGCACGACTGGTTGACGCGGCTGGACAAGGCGGCCAAGGATGACCGGGTCAAGGCGGTCGTCTTGCTCTTCGACGATCCGGCGATCGGGTGGGGGCAGATGCAGGAGTTGCGGGCCGCTTGCCAACGTCTGCGGAATGCCCAGAAGGACGTGTACTGCTACATCGAGGAGGCTTCAGCGGGGACGTATCTGCTAGCGACGGCGGCGTCACGGATCTGCATGGCCCCGGCCGGCGGGCTGAACGTGGCGGGCCTGCACACTGAGAGCGTGTACCTCAAGGGCCTGCTGGACAAGATCGGCGTCGAGGCGGACATCGAGCACGTCGGGCCGTACAAGGGGGCGGGCGAGCCGTTCACGCGGACCGGTCCGTCGGATGAGGCCCGGGAGATGCTCGACTGGCTGCTGGATGACCTCTATGCCCAGATGGTGGAGACCATCGCCGAAGGCCGTCGGATGGAAGTCGGGCACGTGCGTGCGTTGATCGACCAGGGGCCGTTCAACGCACATGAAGCCCTGCAAGCCCAGTTGATCGATGAGATTCTCGACGCGGGCGAGTTCATGGAATCCCTGCGAGAGCGTCACGGCCGGGCCCTGGAACTGGTGCACAACTACGGGGCTCGTGAGACGCCGGAGGTCGATTTGTCGAGCCCGCTTGCGTTTTTCAAGATCATCGGCGAAGCCATGGGGGCGGCGAAGGCCAAGGCGACCCGCAAGAACAGCGTCGCGTTGATTTACGTGGAAGGCCTCATCAGCACGGGGCGGACGCAACCCAGCCTGTTCGGGGACGAGAGCGGTGCGGGCAGCACGACGCTGCGCCGGGTTTTGGCGGAGGCCCGGCAGGATGATTCCGTGAAAGCCGTCGTGGTGCGTGTGGACTCGCCCGGTGGGTCGGCAACCGCGAGCGACATCATCTGGCGAGCGACGCGCGACACGGCGGGGGTGAAGCCGACCGTGGTATCGATGGGCAACATGGCGGCCAGCGGCGGGTACTACCTTGCGGTCGGTGCGCCGACGATCTTTGCGGACCCGGCCACGCTGACGGGGTCGATCGGCGTGATCGGGGGCAAGCTGATTACCAAGGGGCTGTGGGACTGGCTGGGGGTGGCGTTTCACGAGCAGTCGCGCGGCCGCAACGCCGATTTGTACAACACGAACCGGCGTTTCGATGACGCCCAGCGGGTACTGATTCGGCGTCAGCTTGAGCAGGTCTACGACACGTTCCTGGACCGCGTTCGGCGGGGGCGTGAGGATCGCCTGGCGGATGATCTGGCGGACTTGGCGGGCGGGCGGGTGTTCACGGGGCGACAGGCTCTCGAACACGGCTTGGTGGACCGGTTGGGTGGACTGAACGACGCCATCGCCTATGCCGCCGAGCGGGCCGCCCTGACCGACTACGAGGTCCGCATCATGCCTGAGCCGGGCGACTTTCTTAAGCTTCTCATCCAGAGCCTCACCGGCGAGGAGCAAGGCGAAGGCGGCGAGGGAGTGGAGGTCGTAAGTCCCGGTCGGGATGGGTGGGCGAGTCTGCCGGCGGTCCGCGAGTTGCTTGGGGTTCTGCAGCGGTCGGATCCAGCTCGGGCCACGGCGGCGGTTCGGACTTTGCTGCGTCTCCAGCTTTTCCGCGGGGGCGAGAGCCTGCTGCTCATGCCCCAGGAGGTTCTGGTCCGCTAACCGCGGGGCGTTGGACATCGGGCCGCGCCTGTGTGATGATAGGGTGCATGGCAGATCGAACACCGACATTGACGGATCTGGCTCAACGTGGCCAGATCCAGGTATTGGAAGACCTTTGGCTGGCGGCCCTGGAGGATGGCGAGCGCGATTCCCAGGACCTGCTGGGGGCCTTGACGGCGTTGACCAAGCGGGGGCAAGGCGAGCGAGCCGCGGCCTTGGGCTGGACTTGGCTGGCGACGTACAAGGAACAGGCTGAGCCGGCGGCCGTCCTGGCTGTGGCGAAGGAGCTCCTGGTAGCCTGCGGCGACAGCGAGGAGCTGCGGCAGGAGATCCTGGGGCTGTACCGCACGGTCTACGAAGATCGGCCGGACCTGGAGTTGCTGCTGGAGACCTCGGGGCTGGCCGGGGGCAAATCGCCGCGTCGCGCCCTGCGAACGTTGGACCTGTGCCTGGGGCTCGAGGTGGGCGATTACCTGGTCCACCGCTCGGATGAGCAGGCGGTCCAGGTCGTGGCGGTGGATACGGGGACGTGCAGCTACACCGTTCGCGGAGCCCGGGGCGAGGAGTATCTCGACGGCGACACGCTGGCTCTGGCTTACGACGCGGTCGCGGAGACGGACTTTCGTGTCCTTCTGCAGCTTCGCCCGGAGGCGTTGACGGAACTGGTGACGGGCGATCCCGTACAACTGGTGATCGGCATCCTGCAAAGCCGTCAGGGCAGAATCGACTCGGATCATCTCGAAGAACTCTTGTCGCCGCGTTTGGTTCCGGCGGGGCGATGGAGCACCTGGTGGTCGAAAGCCCGGACCGCTCTGCGCCGCTGTCCGCATGTGGTGATCGAAGGTCGCAACCCGGTGATCCTGACCTACCATGCGGCAGGGCAGACCCTCGAAGATGAGATCGAGCCTCAGTGGGCCAAGGCGCAGACGCCGGTTCAGCGCATGGCCGTCGTAGAGAGCTATCTGCGGGAGTTGAAGGCTCGTCGTTTGACCAGCAGCCCGTCGCTCGTCGGCAAGCTGCATCGGGAGCTCGCGCAGCGGGTGGAGGTGGCCCGGAAAGGCGCTCCAGCCGACGCTCTGGCGGAAGCCCTGGTGATTGACCGGATGGTGCGTGGGGGAATGCTGCCGGCGGAAGCAGCCAGCCCGGCCCGGGAGATCCTCGCGGCGTCGGACGACTGTGTCCATTTGCTGGGCGAGCTGGCCGACTATCGTTGTTACCTGCAGGCGATCGAGCTGCTTCGCGAGATCAAGCCGGATGGCTGGGCGGAGGTATACATCCGGCTTCTGCCCGTCGCTCCGCAGGAGGCGTGCGATGCGATTGCGGGGGCATTGCATGCGGCGGGTCGCACCGAGGACGTTCGGCGGGTCGCCGCCGAGGTTTTGGCGGACTTCAACGGTCGGCTGGGAGCTGTTTGCTGGCTGTGGCGGGGGCCGGCGGTAGAAGCCCTGGAGCCGATTCCGCGGGCGGAGTTGCTGCCGCGGCTCGTTGAACACCTGGCGATGTTGACGCGTAGCGATTACACCCCGGCGGCGGTGCTTCGCGACGCGCGTACTCGGATCCGGGCCGCGTTGAGCACGGAGAATTACCGGCACTACCGGGAGATCATCCAGGGGATGGACGCGGGGATGGCGTCAACGATTTTCCGCACGGTTGACCGGGCGGAAGGTCTGGGGCAAGTGGTTCACGCGACTCTGCTGAGAATCGTCCGGGAGACGCATCCGCAGTTGTTCGCCAAGACCCGCGTGGATCCGTGGTTCGATGATGGGTTGATCTACTGCACCGCGGAGGGCCGGCAGCGTCGTGAGGCCGAGTTGCACCACTTGACGCATGTGAAGATTCCCGAGAACGCGAAGGCGATTGGTGAGGCGGCGGCCCGCGGCGACTTGAGTGAGAACTCGGAGTACAAATTCGCCCTGGAAGAGCGTGATCTGTTGCAGGCTCGCGTCCGGAATATCCAACAGGAGATGGCCTTGGCTCGCCTGCTGACCGCCAATGATGTATCCACGGACAGCGTGAACGTCGGCACTCGGGTCACGTTGGCGACGCAGGACGGCGGCCATCGACGGGCGTTCACGATTCTGGGGCCGTGGGAGGCGGACGGCGAACGTGGGATCTACAACTACCGTGCGCCGTTATGTATCAAGCTCAAGGGGCTGCGGGTTGGAGAGGCGGTGGCTCTGGAGCTGGATGGCGTTGAGCGCGAGTACCGTTTGGAGCGAATCGAGAACGCTCTGGATCGTCAGCGTATGCCGGTCTGACTGGGGGCGACCAGGATGGTGCCAGGGTACGAGCGCACACCGGCCGGCTTGACCGCGGAGAGTCTGCGGGCTGGGCGGACGCCGCGTCGGGTGGGGCGGCGGATTCTGGTGCTCGACGAGGTTGACAGCACGAACACCGTGGCCCTCGACGCGGCCGCCGAGCCTGACGCCGACGGTTTAGTGATTTTTGCCGAGGCTCAGACGGCCGGTCGGGGCCGGCTTGGGCGATCGTGGATTTCACCTCGCGGAGCAAGCCTGCTCACCAGTATTCTGTTGATCGAGCCCCGCCACGTGGCCGCCTCCGGGCCTGCCGGTGACTCAGCCAAGGTGGGGGCGTGGTTGACGCAGGTCACGGCGGTGGCGGTGTGCGAAGCGGTTCGTGAGGTTACCGATGTGACGCCGGCCATCAAGTGGCCTAATGACATCCGCGTGGGCGGCCGCAAATTGGGCGGCATTCTCATCGAGTCCCGCCGCGTCGGGCCGGACGCGATCGCCTGGGTGCTCGGCATCGGGCTCAACTGCCTCCAGCACGAAGGCCACTTTCCTCCTGAGCTTCACGGGCACGCCACCTCGCTGGATTTGGTCGCGTCTCATGGCGTCGATCGGACAGCGGTGGGGCGGGAGCTGCTGCGCAGGCTGGACGATTGGCTAGCTTCGCGTTCTTGGGGAGAGACGAAAGAGGCTCATGCCGCGTGGATGAGTTTCGCTGAACCGTTGGGGCAGAAGGTACGTGTCCGTCGTCAGGGCTGCGAGTTTGCCGGCTGGACCGTCGAGATCGACCCGGTTGGCGGGTTGATTGTCAGGCTCGAAGGCGGCCAACTCGAGTGGTTCGATCCCATGCTGACCATGTTGCTGTGAGAAGCCGGTTGCCTGGGTGATCGCCGATGGCGAGTACGTGTTCAGCGTCCTTCCTGGATACTACCTCGTCCGCACCAGGCCCGGCATTCGTGCCGGGTCGGCCGGGTTCGACCATATGTCTCCTTGTAGCCCGCCTCGGCGGGGTTCTCGATGTATGGGTTTACCCGATCGTGGCACCCGATCGGCTCTCATGGCTCAAGCCGCCCATCGAGAAGCCCGATGAACCGGGCTTACGCATTGACGCAGCACACTTCGAGAACCCGGCGTGAACGCTGGGCCTAGCGCTTGCTCCGTGCGACGCTGAGCGCGTACGATGGCGGCCGGGTGGCTGGCTGGGTCATGGCTCGCTGTCGGGCGAGGGCGGGGTATTGAGGCGCGCGGCGATTTGCAGGTGAGCACATCGGGCGAAGTTGTCCGGGTCACGGGCCAGCCGTCGCTCGATTTGCGCCCAGCGGCGTCGGTCCGCGGGCTCGGCCAGTTGCTCGCGATATCGCCGCATCGGCAACACCGTTTTGCCCAGCATCTCCAAGACTTCGAAGCCGCCCGCCTCCGCCAAGCGGCGAAGCTGGCGGGGTTCGAAGGTGTGAATCTCGAACCGTTCGGCCGCGTCCCTGGTGAGCCAGCGGGTTCTGCCGTTTCGCAGGAACTGTTCGAGTTCGCGAGATTCGCCCCGCTCGGCATAGTGATCGACGCAGGCGATGCGGTTGTCGAAGGTGGCGACCAGCCTTCCGCCGGGTGCCAGGCAACGGGCGATCTGACGCATGGCCAGGGACGGATCCGCGGCGAGCCCGATCGGCTCTCCCATGGCGACCGCCAAGCCGAAGTGGTTAGCGGGCAGCGCGGCAAGGTCCACAAGATCCGCCTGGACGAACAGAGCTCTGTCCTCGCCGCCGCTTTGGGCGACTTGCAGGCGGGCCGCATCGAGCATCTGGTGTGAGAGGTCCACGAAGGTGACGCGGTAGCCGCTCTTGAGGAGCTTGCGCCCCCACTTACCCGAGCCGCAACCGAGATCGAGCACGGGCGAACTCAGATCCGCAGGCAGATGCGGCTTGAGGTAGTCCCAGGTCAAGGCGTCGTGCCACTGCCAGTAAGCATCGTCGTAGATCGCCTCGTAGCGTCCGGCAATGCGGTCGTGATAGCGTTGGTTGGCGTCGCGTTTGCGGGCCATGTTGATGATCTCTCGCGACTCGCTCGCCCCGTGGGCCGAGGCGCGTCGTCCGCTCAAGGGTTCGTCATGATCCATGCACGGTTGAAGCGAGCCACCGCGATTTTCTGGTGGTACGCTCGCTCTCCGCACTCGTACAGACACAGGATATGCCCATCCCGCGTGACGGCAAGGTCTGAGTAGCCGGACGGCCCGGGATCGAGCACCCGTGAATGGGGCCAGGTCCGCGCGTCGTCACGGCTTAATCGGATGGTCAGATTGGCTCTGGTGTCCGATGCCGGATTGGAGAAGATCACCTCGCGAGGCGAGAGACGCAGAATGCTCGCTTGGCAGGTTGGGCAGGGGAGGTTCGGGTCCGGGACGGGCGTTGTCCATGTTTGGCCGCCGTCGGCGCTTTCGCTGACCACGCGGACGCCGTGCTTGCGGCCTCGCAGATTCATGCTCAGCGAGCCATCCGCTCGCTGGAAGACGGTGTTCTCGTTGAGGCGGTCGAGGGCGGGCGGCACGAGTGTTCCCGCGTGCCAGGTCACGCCGCGGTCATCGGAGTAGATGACGCCCGCTTGGTAACGGGCATAGGTAGGCTCTTTGTTGACGTCAGGCAGAGGTCGATCGCAGACCCAGACGGGAGCGATAAGCCGGCCGGACCTCATCTGGATGCCGTGGCCCGGACCGGTGGCCACGCGGACCAGGGGATAGGCGAAGCCCGCGAGGATGCCGGTATGCTCGATGGGCTTGGACCAGGTGTGGCCGTCGTCGGTGCTGCGGGTGTGGAAGAGCCGCTGGTTGTTTCGGGTGAAAAGCAGATGGACGATGCCTTGGCGATCGACGATGGGGCAAGGGTTTCCGATGGTGATCTCGGCATCGCCCCCTTGCTCGTGGACGACGATCTGCTGGGACCACGCAAGGCCGCCGTTCTTGCTGCGTTTGAGCAGCAGGTCGATGTTGCCGTAGTCGTGGACACTGTTCTTTCGTCCCTCGCAGAAAGCGAGCAGGGTACCCTTGACGGTGACCACGATCGCGGGAATGCGGTAGGTGTGGTATCCGTCCTGTCCACCCACGTAGACATCGACGCGTGAGAGGGTCGGCTTGCCGTTGGAGCAGCCGATGGCGGAGAGAACGAGGCCCGCGATCATCGCGAGCATCGAAGAGCGTTTGAATGTCATGGCAGACTCCCGGTCAGGGCGATTACTTTCTGGCGCCGCGTTTGGTTTCCGCAGCCGGCATGCTCTGCGGAGCAGGCTCGAGCATCAGCATCATGCCCTGTCCGGGCGCCAACCACGCCTGCTCGCCGGCCAACGGGGCGGGCTGGCCGGTGTAGGCGCTCACCTGCCACACGGCCCCCGGCGACCGAAAGCGGATCGTGAAGGGAGTCGATCGCCGCAAATCCTTATTGACCAGAATAACAAACGGGCGGCCCAGGGGATCCTCGAGCTCGCCGACCAGCAGGTCTCCGCCGGTCAATTCGGCGACATGGCGGCTGACACTGATGCCCTCGCAACCCTCGGGGATGTTGGGATGGTGGAACACGCCAATGCTGCGCAGGGTCAAGTAGGTCGGGCCGAGACGATGGATTTGCAGATTGACCCGCCGGAGCATGCTCCAGGTGGGTGTTTCCTGCCCGAACTGATCGATCGGCCCGTGTCGGAAGTTGCCGATGGTCGGTGTGAAATACGTGAACCAGCTCAGGCCGCGTGCGCCGTAGGCCAGCGTGGTATAGGCCTGGAACCTCAAGCCCGCTTCACAGGGCTCGGCGTAGTTGAGGCAGGCGGTGGACATCACGACGTTCCAGAAGCCGATGTTGTGTCGCAGGGCGGCCTTGCGCACCAACTCCAGATTGGCGAAGTAGCCGTCGCGTAACGATCCGTCCTCCATCAAGGCGTAGTGGTCGTAGCTGATGTAGGGGAGTTCAGTCATGCGGATGAACGATTCGATGTACCGCGCGTAGTTCTCGGTGCCGAGCTGTTCGATTGAAGCATAGTTGGGGAACAGGTTGACGTAGGGAAGCTGATTGGGGGCGACGGCGCGGAACGCCTTCGCCCATTTGGCCAGGGTAGGAAACGCCTGGGCCGATGGTTCGTCGGCGAGGAAGTAGCCGAAGACCGCGGGGTGACTTCCTGCCCGGCCGGTATAGGCGGCGACGTGTTCGTTGATATGGCTCTCCGGCAGGGTAGCCTCGTAGCGGACGGGAATGCTGGGATCGTGCACAAAGCATTTGAGCCCCGCGGCGGCGACGGCGTCGAGATCCTGGATGGGTACGAAGCCGGCCAGGTTGAAGCCGCAATCCCACATCCGGACGAAGACGGCCGGGTTGCCGCGTGCGACGTTCCAGGCCAGTAGAGGGAATTGCTCCGGCGTCAGCCTGGGCACATCATCTTGTGCCCGCAGCGTGGGAACGGTGATGCACAGGCAAGCCACGATCAAGAGTGCTGCCGAACGTGCTCTGGGGACAGGCCGATCCGAATGAAGTTCGCGTCCGGTTGACGAAAATGTGGTAAGGCTCATGCTTCACATTTACCAGAGTGGCTGGCGAATGCAAGCTCGGTACCTGGTGGACCTGCAGGCTGCACGCGAGGTATCGGGTTGACCGGTCCAGATGGTAGCGGTCGCCCGTTGCCACGGCGGGCAGGCTGTGGCGGTAAGAAGTTGGGGTTGTTTCGCCTGCATATGTGGTGCGATTGCCTGGGGTGTTATCGCCTCCCTCGCGGCCGCCAGGGGCGGCGGCCGCTACGACGGGATGCCGGCCGCCAGGGGCGGCGGCCGCTACGACGGGATGGCGGCCGCCAGGGGCGGCGGCCGCTACGACGGGCCGGCGTGGCTTCAGAGGGTGAGTCGGCGGATGAGGTCCATGATTTTGGGGCCGGCGGAGCAGCCGATGCGGGTGGCGCCGGCTTCGGCCATGGATTTGATACTGGCCAGGGTGCGGATGCCGCCGGAGGCCTTGACCGCCAGGGGCGCAGCCGCCCGGTGCATCAGCCGAACGTGATCGACCTTCGCGCCACCGGAGGCATGGAAGCCGGTCGAAGTTTTGACGAAATCCGCGCGGGCCTCGACGGAGCACTTGCAGCCGGCCACGATTTGATCGTTGGTCAGCGTAGCCGTTTCGAGGATCACCTTCAGGATGTAGCCTGGGCTGGCCGCGTGGACGGCCTCGGCGACGGCGGCGATATCGTCGCGCACAAAGCCGGTGTTCCCGCTCATCAGTTCACCCAATTGCACGACCATGTCGATCTCGCATGCGCCGTCGTCGATCGCGCGTCGGGCCTCTTCGACTTTGATGTCCGTGCGGTTGGCTCCGAGCGGGAAGCCGACGACGCTGGCGATCTTGACGTGTGTGCCGGCCAGGCGGTCACGGCAGCGGCCCACCCACACTGGGTTTACGCACACCGCCATGAACTCATATTGAGCGGCCTCTTCGCAGAGCTTGTCGATATTAGAGCCTGTCGCGGACGGCTTCAGGACGGTGTGGTCGATCATGGCCGCCAACTGCTGGGGTTGCATGGTACGGTTCATCTCCCTGGCCGGCCTGGTATCCCGCCGGCCGAAACACGACTGGGTAGGGCGGCACTAACCGTGCCGGCCTCTGGTCCGCGCGCCGGACGACGGTGTTACCTGCATCTTGCCGGCCTCGACGTATCCCATCTTCTCGAACAGTGCGTACAGCTCTTCGACCGAACGTACGACCACGTTGGCGGTCTTGGTGACGAAGGGCGACGGCTCAGCGGCCGGCTTCCACACCACGTAGACCTCCTTGGTCGTTTCGTATGCGTGTTGCAGTTCACGCTCAACGCCGCTGGAAAGGCCCGGCTTGCCGTTGGGCAACTCGGGTACGTAGCTGACGATGATGTCCGACTGGTCGATCAGCTTGAAATCCCGTGCGTAAATCTGGCTGTCGATGTCCGCTTCGACGGCGAGCACCTCATCGATGTCGAAGGGCAATGATCGCCCATGGATATCGAGTACCAACTCGCGTTCTCCGCGTTTACGGGCGGCGGCGGCGGCAAAAGGCAACCGCTTTTCATCCAGATCGCCGGGGTCAAAGGTGATGAAGTGCGCGGCGATGGCGTCGCGAAACGCGTCGATCTCCGCGAGCGTATCGGGCAGGTCCATCACGTGGCTCATCGGGAAGGACGGGTAGACGCGTTTGCGCTGCGGCTCGAACATGAGGCGGTAGACGCACTCGGCCATGTCATGGTGTTCGAGGCCGCGGGCGATGATGTAGAAGTGCCCGTGGCCGCGTACGATCGTCGAGAGCACTTCGGTAGCGAGCACTTCTTCTTCCCGCCACACCATGATGTCCTTAAGCGTATGCTTGAGGTCGTGCTCGCGGGTAAGTCTCTCGTGCACCGCGTCGACGTTATCCACCAGGGTCATGAACAGGTCGAGGTTGAGGTCAACCATCTGGTCATGGTCGAAGGCCGGGAAGAGCCCGTGTTTCCATCGAAAGGTTGCATGGGTGTTGACCAACAGGTTATCGGCCTTCTCGGCGATGCGAAGGATGTCCTTGAAGACGGAGCGTCGCAGGCCGTCCAGGCGTGGGCGGGGCAGGTCGAGAATCCGGCCCGGCCGGATGTCGGGGGCTTCTTTGTACATCATGTCGCCGACGTGACAGACGGCAAGGTCCTTGCCTCGCTCGCGGGCGATCTGGGCGACACGCTCGATGAAGGGCTTCTTGTCCACGCCCACCTGGCCGGTCATGACCGCGCGGACGCCGGGCTTTCTCGGGGCATTGTGGACACTGTGAGCCTGGCCGGCCGGCATGGACAACCTCCCTACGTACGTTCGAAAAGGGCATGTTAGCGAGCCGTTGCGGGTGGGTCAAACCCTTGCGGAACCGTACTTTTCCGCCTCTTCGTCGAACGCGAAGGGATGCGGTTTCATGAGGATGGGACGGTCGCGGGCGACGCTGATGAGCAATCCGATGCTCACGAAACTGGAGACCAGGCTGCTGCCGCCGGCGCTCATGAACGGCAGGGTCACGCCGGTGATCGGCCCCAGCCCGACGGTCATGCAGAGGTTCGTGAGCGTCTGGACAGCGAGCATGGTGGAGAGACCCACCGCCAGGAGACGCCCGAAGGGATCATGGGTCACCGTGGCCACGTCGCAGCCAAACGCCACAATGAGCGCATAGCACAGGATGCAGAAGAGGCAGCCCAGTAGCCCCCATTGGTGCCCGATCATGGCGAAGATGAAGTCGTTGTCGTTTTCGGGCAGGAGGTTGTGCTCCACGAAGATGCCCTGGCTCCAACCCTGCCCACCGATGCCGCCGCTGCCGATGGCCGTTTTGCTGTGCACGAGCTGATAGCCGGCCCGGGCTTCCCAGTCGGCCAGTTCACGCCGCCACTCGTTGGGATTCTCGCTTTGCGGTCGCAGTTTGTCCCAGGCCTCCGGATGGTTCGCGAAGTAATCGCGGATCTCGGGGCTCTGCAGAACCACGCCGGTGATACGCAGACGCTGGTAACTGCGAATCTTGAGCCAGAACACCGGCAAGCACATCAGACCAAGCAGGGCGATGACCAGCAAGTGCCGTAGCTTGGCCCCGGCCACAAAGAGCATGGCAAAGAGTACCGGCAGGAACAGGAGCACGGTGCCCAGGTCGGGTTGCACGAGGATCAAGCCCATGGGGACAAGCGTGATGGCGAATGGTGCGAACAGCCCCCCGAATGTACGGTAGTTGCGGCGATACCGCAGGTACCAGGCGAGGGCCAGCACGTAAGCGATCTTCATGAGTTCGGACGGCTGAAGCTGGGCTCCCGGCAGGAAGATCCATCGCCGTGAGCCGCGCCTTTCGGCAACGAGCGGTAGGTCGATCCACTTGTCGACGACCAGCCACAACAGCAAGACCAGGCTGAGGGCAAAAAGCAGAAACGACAGCCTTCCGAGCCGCCGATACCCGACCCAAGTCAGGGCCAGCACGGCTACCAAACCTGCGGCCGCGAACTGTAACTGCTTCACCGCGGTGGGCGCGAGCAGGCCGGTCGCATCCGAAGCACCCAGGGCCTGCAACGTGAGAATCCCCGCCGTACACAACGGGATGACGGGGAGGAGCAGGCCCCAGCCTCGCCAGGTTGAGGATGCTGTACCCGGCCACATCAGAAGGCCTCCCGCCGCTCGGGCTCGATTCCGCGGAAACGCAGTAGCACGGAGTTGATCATCTCGCGAGCCAGGGGAGCGGCCACCTCGCCGCCGTGCCCGCAGTACTCGACCACGACGGCGATGGCAAAGGCTCCCGGCTCGTCCGTGATTGCCTGCTGGTAGCGTCCCTTCGGCGCCAGGTATCCGACGAACCAACTATGCGTGGGAGGGTCGCCCGGGGGGTAACGCTTGTGCCACCGCCAACCGGTGATTTTGGGTTGTTGGTCGCCGGGGTAGCGGGCCAGCAAGCTCTCGCGGCTGCCGGCGATAATCTCTTCGACACGGCCGTCGGGGAAGTGGCAGACGTAGGTCCACTCGACGGTTTGCCCGCGAGCCTCGGCACTGCCCGTCTTGCCGAGGAAGGTGTATTCCGGATCGTCGATGGTTGCCCGGTCGGGGCCGTAGGCTGTCCCGCCATGTTCGTTCACCGCCTTGTACATGCCCTCGCGAACGAGTCGCCAGTGGGCAGACGGTGTTGGCAGGAGGGTCGCGGACTTGGGGGCCGGGTCGTCCAACCACAGGCTTACCGGCTGATAGCTGCCGGCGGCAATGGTCGCGACCATATTGGCGGCCTGGATGGGGGTGATCGTCAATTCGCCCTGCCCGATCCCCGCCAGTCGGGCTTGGCCGTCCGTCACCGTGGTGGGAAGAATCCCGGCCTTCTCGGCGGGCAGGCCGGTCCCGCTGACCTGCCCAAGCCCGAAACGCGACAGCCAATCGCGCAATCGAGGGACCTTGAGCAACTCGGCCGCATGGTAGAAGTATACATTGCAGCTGGCCTGGACGGCACGCACGGGGCCGACAGTACCGTGGGTTCCCGTGCATCGCCAGCGATCGGGGTAATCGAGGAACAACCGGCCGAAGCAGGTCGATGTGGTGTGCTCGCCGACGACGCCCTCGGCTAAAGCGGCGGCCAGGATCATCGGTTTGACGATCGACCCAGGCGAGTAGTAGCCCCGAACAGCTCGGAAAAGGAGGGGTTGCCGTATGCGGTCTTGCCCCAGTTCCAGCCGTTCAGCGTAGGTCGCCGTTGGGTCTACGGAAGGGTAGTCCACCATGGCCAGCACTTGCCGGGTGGGGATGTGCAGGATGACCGCGCATCCCCCGGTGCGGTAGGGGGTTGCCTCCACCGCGGCAGCCAGGCGGTTGTACAGGGCTTGTTGAAGCGGGTAGTCGATGGTCAAACGAAAAGTCCGGCCGTTGATCGGATCGACGGGCGGGCGAATGGCTCGGCCTTCGATGTCCTCCTCGATCCGCCCTCGGCGACCGCGCAGCCAGTGCTCGCCCAGGGCTTCGATACCGCTGATCCCGCGCAGGTCCGTCAGCCGGTAGCTGGCCAACTCGTCATCGGCGTTGGGATCGTTGGCCCGCGCGGCAGCATCGACCGGGCCCTGTTGCCCGAGCAGATGCCCGATTGCCTCTCCTCCGGTGTACTGCCGGGTGTGGCCTGCCTGCACCTCGATCCACTCGTACGGTGCGAAGCGGATACTCGCAGCCACGCCCTGTTCCTGATTCAGATCGCGGACGATGGGGTGGGCCTGCTGCTCCTCGAACACCACCGTGGCCACCCCACGTCGCCGTTCGACGCTTTCCTTCACTCGCAGGACGCTATCGCGGACGTCGTCGGCCCGGCTTTGCAGCTCCGCCAAGGGTGTGCCACTGTAGTCCGAGAGGGCCGACCAGGACTCATTAATCCGGATGGCCAGGGCTTCGTCGGTATCGCGAGCACGACGATAGGTGCCCTTGCGACGAAGGAGCGCACGCAAAGCATCGGGATCACGCGCCAGGGCCGCGTAGTGCACGCAGATCTCCCACGAGGGTTGATCGTAAGCCAGCCGCCGACCCTGGCAATCGGTGATATCGCCGCGTAGGAAGGGGAAGTACGCCGGTGGACGCACGAGCATGCGGCCGGCGTCGTCACGATAAGCGCCCGCCCGCAAGACCTGCAGTTGAAACAGCCGAGCGCTCACCGCCAGGGCAGGGAGAGCCAGGAGGAACAGCAGCACTTTCAGCCGATTCTCGAACATACGTTTACCACGACAGCGATGGATACCATCTCGTAGCGGCCGCCCCTTCCGCCACGGCGGGTAGGTTGCGGCGGCCGGACTCGCGTGCGGTCCCCGCTCCGGCGAGGCGCCGGTGCCATACCCGTGGCGGCTGTTACAATCTGCGGGCCGGCCGCAGTCCCGTCCAGCGTCCCAGCCGGATCAGCAGCCAGTGAAGATAGGGAGCACAGGCAGCAGTGTACAGGGCGGTGAAGAACGCAGGCCACCACACCGCCACGCTCAGCATTTCGGCAGGGGTTCGCCATTGACGATGCAACTCGCTGAGCAGCTCGATGGCCCAGGCAAATACCAAGGTCACCAGGAACTGCGTCAGGGCGTGTTCGCGTACAAGCGCCGAGCGAATCCGGATGATTGCCCAGGCTGCCCCGCCGAACAGGAATGCGTACACCCCCATACTTCCGAAACCTGCCAGGGTTTGCAGGTCCACCGCCAGACCAAGGAACCACGCTCCGATGGCCGCCTCAGGCCAAGGGCCCCATAAGGCATAATGCACGGCCAGCACAAACAACCAGTTCGGCCAGATCGAATGGATGGCGATGATGCCGCTGATCGTCGTCTGGCAGACCAGGGTGATGACTCCCAGAATGATAAACGGCACCCATTTCATGGCCAGACTTCACATCTTCGGTCCGCGAGCGTCACCAGGATCCTGATTGCGAATCCATCGCGACCCGTGGTGAAATCGCTTCGCCACGGGCACGGCTGCGATCGTCTCGCCCCCTTTCCACCGACGCGTTCAGGGCGCGGACGTCCGGTCCAGTATCATCACGATGGCCGTTGCCGCCGCCAACTGTACGCGGGGATCCTCTTCGCTTTGCATGAGTCTGGCGAGCGGTTCGAGAGCTTCTCGCTTGCCGATGTCACCCAGGGCCAGGGCCGCCATGGAGCGAACCCGCATGATCTGGTTTTCCGGTAAATCGTCTGCCAAGCCCTGGATTGGACTGGACCACTTCAAGGAAGCCAGAGCGAGTTCGTAACCGTCGTCATGGCCTTGCATCCCCAGCCCACGGGCCGATGCCAACCGAGCCTCCAGGTAGGGAGCATGTCGTAGTCGGCTGTGCAGCGTCGCGAGAACCTGCTCACCTCGGATGTGCCCGAGTGTGAGCAGGGCAAAAGGTTGCTTGAAGCCTAACCCGCCGTGGGCGTCGTGGATGAATCGGCTCACCGCGTAGCTGTCGCCCAGGTGGGCCATGGCTTCCAAGGCCTGAAGCCGGACTCCCTCATCCTCGTCCTCCATGCTCGCCCGTTCGAGGAAAGTCAGGACGGCTGTGTTGCCCAGCCGGCCAAGGGCAAGAGCGGCATTGCGTCGCACGGAGGGGTCGGGATGACGTCGCAAGGCGTCCACCCATTGCCGTCGGTACGAGAAACCGCCCAGTTGTTCGAGCGCGTAATAGGCGGCCACGCGCACGCTGGCGTCAGGGTCCTCCGCCAGTGGTTCGATCGCCGGGCGGGCATCGGTGTTCTTGATTTCCCCCAGGGCCATGCACGCCGCGAAACGTACGCCCGCGTGTTCATCGCGCAGACCCTCGCGGATCAACACGCTTGCTTCTTGCGGGGGCAAAACTTGTGACACCGCTTCGATACCCTGAGCCCGGACTGCCGGGTTCTCTGGAAAACGGGCGCCGGCGCGGATGTAGCGCACCGCTGTTTCCCGCAGTTCCTCGTCCGATTGCACCACGGGGGTGCTCGCACATCCGGCTCCCAACACCATCGCGATCAGACCCGTCAGGCCGGCGATGCTTCGTCGCGGTGCCCGCTGAAGCGCTCGCGCCGAGCTCTGGCGAACAGATGCGTCGCTTCGTGAGGGGGTCTCCCGAAGCTGTGCGTCTGTGGATGTACGCTGGGTACGCCTTACGCGGCAGCAAAACGCCGGCACCACAATCGCGCACGGCGGACGCTGGTCTGGGATATGGCGGGTCATGACTCGGGCTCCTGTCTGGCCATCGGGCCGGTTTTTGACCTTCGTCGCAACTTGCGCACCCCCCAATCGCTCAGAACAGCCAGAGTGGCAAGCCCGCACAGCGCTCCGAGCCAGTCACCATAACGGCTGTAGACCGACGGACGGGGGTCGATTGTCAACCGGGCGATGCGATGACCGATGCCGCCGGCCTGAGGGCGCCGATCGGGGGCTGAGACGAGGTCATGCCACGAGCCATCCGGTCCGAGGAAGCCGCTGACTCCAGTGTTGACCGCCCGGGCCACGGCCACGCGGTTCTCGACGGCACGGAAAGCACAGTTGACCAAGTGCTGCGGCTGCTGATTTCCGTGGCCGAACCACCCATCGTTGCTGATGTTCAGCATGAAGTCGACGCGCTTCCTGCCGTCACGGTCGCGGACGAATCGCCGGAAGACCTGCGGAATCACGTCTTCATAGCATATCGTCACGGCGAAGCTGAACGGGCGGCCCTCCATCGAGCGAGCCTGCATGGTGAACGTGCTGAACTCGCTGCCGGGCGTCAGGGAGTACTCGACACCACCGCGACCCCAGGGGTTGAACCAACTGTCGTTGAGGAAGCGATAGAGCCAGAACAGGCCGCGCGTGTAGCGGAAAGGCACGAACTCGCCGAACGGCACCAGGTGAATCTTGTCGTAGCGAGCGGGCGGCCCGCCGTCGGGCGAGTAGACAAAGGCCGAGTTGTGGCGATGCGCTGCCGGGTAGGAGCCCTCCGGCTGTGGAAACTCGGACATCCCGCCGACGACGAGGAAACTGCCGAAGCGTTGGGCTCGCTCGGTGAATAGCCGCTGGTAGGAGGTCCAGCCGGGCTCTTGATCCAGGATCTCCGGGTTAAGGATCATCGGCCAGGGCGTCTCGGGAAAGACGATGAGGTCGGGCGACTGGCGGGCGGTCTCCTCGGCGAGCGTCAGGTAGGTTCGCATCTTCTCTAAGTCGGTGACCCCTTGACTCCCTCGGACGGCCTCAAGGAGAAAATCCCCCTGGATGACGGCCACCGTCGGGCCGTCGGTCAGCTCCTGGGTGGCCAGCCGGTATCGCCCGTAGCCGAAAGTCGCGATCACCAACAGGATGGTGGCGATCCCGCCGTCCCAAGCACCGTGTAACGTGTGGCTTCGCGAGCCCGGCCATAACCGCCAACGCACCATGGCCAGATCCGCCAGCCAGCCGTTTACCGTTGCGAGCACGAAGGTCACACCGATCACGCCGGCCAGGTCCGCCACCTGGATCATGCTCAGAACCCGGATCTGACTATGTCCGAGCATGAACCATGGAAAGGCCAGCGGGCCGTGGCTGCGTAGAAACTCGACGGCCGCCCAGCCGATCGGGAATGCTACCACCGCGGGCACGTTTTTATGGCGACACAAGTACCGGATCGGCCATGCCGCCAGCAGGAAGTACACCGCCAGATAAAGCGACGCCGCTACATAGCCGGCCCCCGTCGTGGCGTAAAGCCATCGCAGGTGTATCAGAAAGAAAGCTGTTCCCAGCAGGTAGGCCGTCGCATACACCAGGCGGCTGTTCTGTGCCACGCACAGGCTGACAATCCAGGGAGCGAAAACCACGAAGCCCAACGGGAACCAGGAGAACGGCTCGAACAGCGGCAGGCTGAGCAAGAGTGTCAGGGCCGCGGAGGCGAAAATCGGCCAGCGAGCTTGGGACCAATGAGCGGCGGAATTTTCGCGGGACGGCGCAGCCACATGGTCAGCCGGTTGATGCCGGGAGGATTGGCGGCGTCGTTGAGCTCGTTGTTGCTTCACCCGTCGTGTCCGTATCCGTGACTGCCATCGCGACTTCAGCGGTCGTTATACCCCTGGGGATGGGCCTCATGCCACCGCCAGGCGGAGCCCACGATGGTCCTGATATCCGCGTGTGTCGCTTCCCATCCAAGCGTCGTGCGAACGCGGGTCGGATCGGCGACCAGGACCGGAGGATCGCCGGCCCGGCGAGCGCCTTCTGCCGCGGCGATGGGGCGGCCCGTGATCTCGCGGGCGACGTCGATGATCTCGCGCACGCTGTGCCCTTGGCCCGTCCCCACGTTGCAGGCCGAGAATTCGCCCGCCTTGATCTGCTCGATCGCCAGACGGTGGGCCGACGCCAGATCCTCCACATGGATGTAGTCGCGGACGCAGGTGCCGTCCGCCGTGTCGTAATCCGTTCCGAACACGGTCACCTGGGCCCGTTGACCCAATGCGACCTGCAGGATGATAGGGATCAGATGCGTCTCCGGCTTATGGTCTTCGCCAATCGAGCCGTCGTCGGCCGCGCCGCAGGCGTTGAAGTAGCGCAGCGCGCAGGCGCCCAGACCCCAGGCCGCCGCACAATCCCGCAGCATCCACTCGACCGCCAGCTTGGACCGGCCGTACGGGTTGATCGGCCGCTGCATGGTGTCTTCCGTGATCGGCACCTTGGCGGGCTCGCCATAGGTGGCGCAGGTCGAGCTGAACACCAGCCGTTTGACACCCGCGACCCGCATGGTGTCCAGCAGGGTCACTGTATTCGCCAAGTTGTTCTGGTAGTACTTGAGCGGCTCGTGTACCGACTCGCCGACGTAGGCGTACGCCGCGAAGTGCATGACCGCGTCGAAGTCATTCGAGGCAAAAATCCGAGTCAGCATGTCCCGGTCCGCCAGGTCGCCTTGGATGAACGGCAGACCGTCCGCTACCGCCCCCCGATGACCGTGGACCAAGTTATCATAGACCGTGACCTCGTGGCCGTACTGACTCAAGTGTCGGACGCAGTGACTGCCCACATACCCGGCACCACCCGTCACGAGAATACGCATTCGGACAACCCTCCCTACGCCATCCCGAGAACCGCCATCAGCCCAGCCTGTAGACACACCACCGCAATCCGGTGTTGCCACCCTAATCCGTCAGCACATCCGACAAGGCGGAGATGCTGTACACTGCTTGCCGCAGGACGAAGATCCGCCGGCGGTTCACGCGGATCCCCTCACGGGCTGATTCCACAATGTACTGCTCGCGCGTCGCGTGACCTTCGGACGCGTTGTGCAGGTCGGCGTTTTCAAGGCTGAATCCGCGGTCGTCCTGGGCCACAAGTGTGCCGAGGTAGATGATCGGTCCGAGCGTATCCAGTACCACTTCGCGGCCCACCAACTCGTTGGGATCAAGGCCCACGGGCAACACTCCCGGCGGCAGCCCCCTTGCGATTCAGTTCGCCATGTGCAGGCGATCAAGCGGCCCCGCAAACACACACTTCCGCAATAGTAAGGTGTGTTACGACCGCCGGTCAAGACGCGCGAAAACGTTTGCAGTGCAAAGCAGGGCAATCGCATCTCAATCCAGTCTGCTGTGTCACGTTACCGTGGGCTCATTTGGCATCCCCTCGCATGACACTTTTGGGCGGGTGTTCAGTCGGCTGGACCCGATTCAACTGGAGCGGTGCTTTCTGAACTGGATGAGCGTCCTGGCCAAGGCCAGCAAGGGCCGATTGATCGCCATCGACGGCAAGACGCTCCGCCACAGCTT
>JAAYDF010000199.1 GCA_012729395.1 Phycisphaerae bacterium | reverse complement strand
TGACCTTCCGACCACGATCGGTTGTAGTAGCCATCAGGGCTCCTCCTTTCAAAGTGCAGTCACAACAACACTTATGGAGGATGCCCCTCGCTTTTTCAATTTACACAGGTTTCGATACTATCTCCCTTATCACGACCCTGCTCCTTTCATTGCTCGTCGTAACCGTTCTTGGCCAGACACCCCCAGTTCCCACTGCTGGAACGGGGAGCAACACGACCCAACCTACTTCCGCCCCCTCGAACGCGACGCACTCGATCCGGTCTTCTCCACCGGCTGATGACAAAGCCGCCCTTGAGTTCGCATATCGTCAAGTCGAGCTTGAGACGCAACGTCTGGACAAACTGGTGAGCAACGCAGAAACAGTTGGGACGCTCATGACGGCGCTAGTAGTCGCCTTTGCCGCTGTTCTGGCCCTCCTCGGCGTTCGCAGTATCAAAGAAATCAAAGACGAGATGCGAGCATCGGTCCAGACGACCGTGGACAAGATCCTTCAGGACAAGAGCAAGAGCGCCGAGACGGTTGAACAACTTGTCGAAAGTCTTGGTCCCGCACAGACGAGGTGGGCTGAGATTGAGCAGAGCCTCGACAACCTTGCTAGGTTTGAGGAGTTGTCCCGCTCACAATTTGGCGACGCACAGGGCGCATATGGCCTTGCGAGGGAACTGGCAGACAGGGGAAACACTTCACCGGATGACAGGCGGGCTGCTCTGGGTTGTCTACTCAAGATCATAGAACTCGGTGAACAGGGCAAAGTCGATCCCAATATACTGTTCAATGCTTGCACAGTGGCTTCAGAAATGGACTTCGATCACGAAGCGTTGAAACTCTCTACCCTGTGTGCTCACTGGGACCCGAAGCCGTCGCACAGTCTTCGAAAGAGTCGACTTGAGGATGTCTTCGGCATGCGGTTTGAGCTCAAAGAGAGCTCGCTAGTACTCTCGGAACAGCCACCCATCACGGTTCGACACGAGGCATGGAAGGCTGCAAGAGAAATGGTGCGGCAAGGTCCAACATTCCAGTGTGAGTTGATATTCTCAGAACTCCACAATATAGCCCTGAGGAACCGTGAGTCGGGTTACATCGACGATGCAATCGTGGTATTGGAAGACCTGACGAAGGGCGAGAGAGTTCCGTCATACGCCTTTGCGATTCTGTCAGGTTTCTATGCCATGCGAGGTAATGAAACATGGCTGGATGACTATCTCACGGCTGTCACTAAGGCCATAGAGATTCTCAGAGTTGAGTCCCCTGCATGCACTTGGTATGAGCACACGACCCGAGACGTGCGCCGGATGGCCGAGCAGACGGGTAGAACGGCAGAGATTACGGAGATCATCGACCATGCCGGGCTGCAGACCGCCAAGGAAGCCAGGGACAACCACGAGGAATAGCGTGCCGCTTCGCTCTACGCCATTCCTCGCGCATCATGCTGACCGTTCACCGCTACGTCCGCCTCTGCTCATCCCACCGCACCGGCAGGTTCCTCCCCAGCTTTTCCAGGCTCAGGCCGTCGGGTTCTTCTGCGAGTCGCCATTGCCGCTGACCCTGCGGGGCCGCCACGAGCTGATCGCCGCTCAGAAGATCTGGATTCCGGGGTGAGCGTGCAGTTCCTGTCGGTCACGAGACGAGAGGTGCTGGATGAGCGTGGGCGAGAAAACACCGACGATTCCACGCGATCCGCACCGCTCACACAACAATGGCATACATCGGCGGCTGCGGTATTCCCGCGCTGGCGCTTGGGGCTCGTTGATTGTGTGCTCGTGATTGAGACTTGTTGCGGAACCCGGGTGCCGGCGCACTGATCTCGGTCCGGGACCTGGGGACTTGCGTCCCCGGCTCGTGAGCGGTTCTCGAATCTGCTCCTCATTCCCAACGAAGACTGTCGTTTCCGGCTCGTGGACTCACTGGCCCTCACCTTCGCTCTCACCTGGGGACTTGCGTCCCCGGCTCGTGGGTTTGGTGGTCCTTGAGCGAGCTTCCTCCCGGGGGACGGCGGTTACATGTGCTCGATCACGGCCTGCCCGAAGGCGCTGCACTTGAGGAGCTTAGCGTCGATGCCCTCGGCAACCATGAGGCGATGGAAGTCGTAGGTCACGGTGCGGGCGGCGATGGCCCCGTCCATGCCCTTGACGATGAGGTCGGCGGCCTCGGTCCAGCCGAGGTAGCGGAGCATCATCTCGCCGGAGAGGATGACCGAGCCGGGGTTGACCTGGTCGAGGCCGGCATACTTGGGAGCGGTGCCGTGGGTGGCCTCGAAGATGGCGTGCCCGGTCTGGTAGTTGATGTTGCCGCCGGGAGCGATGCCGATGCCACCGACCTGGGCGGCCAGGGCGTCGGAGACGTAGTCGCCGTTGAGGTTGAGTGTGGCGATGACGTCGTACTCGGCCGGGCGGGTAAGGATCTGCTGCAGGAAGGCGTCGGCGATCACGTCTTTGATGACGATTTCAGATTTGAGATTTGAGATTGCAGATGCCGGATCCGTAATCTGGGATTTTGGATCTGAGATCGCAGAGTGGCCTGAGATGGCAGATCGGCGGATCACATGCCAGGGGCCGCCGTCGAGTTCGACCGCGCCGTAGCGTTCGCGGGCCACGGCGTAGCCCCAATCGCGGAACCCGCCCTCGGTGAACTTCATGATGTTACCCTTGTGGACAAGGGTCAGGCTCTTTCGGCCGGCGGCGATGCAGTAATCGAGAGCGGCGGCGACGAGCCGCTGTGTGCCCTCGGCGCTGACCGGCTTGATGCCGATGCCGCTGGTCTCCGGGAAGCGGATCTTGCGGTAGCGGTCCGGGAACGCCTCCTTGAAGAGGCCAAGGAACTGCCGAGCGTCGTCGGTGCCCGCCTCAAACTCGATGCCCGCGTAGATATCCTCGGTGTTCTCGCGGAAGATGACCATGTCGATCTGCTCGGGCCGACGGACGGGTGAAGGCACGCCCTGGAAGTAGCGAACGGGCCGGAGGCAGACGTAGAGATCGAGCATCTGCCGCAGGGCGACGTTGAGCGAGCGGATGCCGCCGCCGACCGGCGTGGTCAGCGGGCCCTTGATGCCGACGAGGTAAGTGCAGAAGGCCTCGACGGTCTCATCGGGCAGCCAGGTATCGAGCGTCTTGAAAGCCTCCTCGCCGGCGAGCACCTTGTGCCAGGTAATCCGCCGTTTCGAGCCGTAGGCTTTGGCCACGGCGGCGTCGAAGACGGGCTGGGCCGCGTGCCAGATGTCCGGCCCGGTGCCGTCGCCGGCAATGAAGGGGATGATCGGCCGATCGGGCACTTCGAGCGCCGAGCCGGTCTTGCGAATCACGTCGCCCGCGGGTTGCTTCGCGTGGGTCATGTCTCTCGAAATCCTCCTTTACAGTAGCTCGCGGAGCGTTTGGCAGGCGATATCCACCTCCGGCTCGGTCAGTTGGCCATGGAACGGCAGGGCAATGGTGCGGTCAGCGAGGGCTTCGCAAACGGGGAAGTCGCCGGGGCCGTAGCCGAACTCCTCGCGGTAGAAAGGTTGCAGGTGGATCGGCGGGAAATAGTTGTTGCAGCCGATACCGCGAGCCCGCAACTTTTCCAGCATCCGGTCGCGGTCCTCGCGCGTGTAGTCATCCCGAAGCCGCACCACCATGACAAACCAACTGATGCGGCAATTTGTCGGGATCCGCTGCATGGTGATCTGCGGCAGGTCGCGGAGCCTGTGGAGGTAGTAGCCGGCCACCCGCTCGCGATTGGCGAGGATCTCGTCGATCCGCCGCATTTGAGCGATACCCAAGGCACAGTTGATCTCGCTGAGGCGGAAGTTGTAGCCCAACCGGGCGTGGGCGAGCCAGCCACCGTGGGAATCCCGCCCCTGGTTGCGAAGCGAGACAACCATGTGGTAGATGCTTTCGTCGTCGGTGACGATCATCCCGCCTTCGCCGGTGGTCACCTGCTTGTTGGGGTAAAAGCCGAAGACGCCGGCCTCGCCGAGCAAGCCGGCAGAGCGACCCTTGTATGACGCCCCCAGGGCTTCGCAGGAATCCTCCAACAGCCGCAACTGGTGACGCTTTGCCGTCTCCCGAATGGGATCCATGTCGGCGGGCAGGCCGAACACGTCTACCGCCACGACGCCGCGAGTCCGTGGGGTGACGGCGGCGGCGATCCGGGCAGGGTCGATATTCCACGTTTCCGGGTCAATATCGACGAATACGGGGCGCCCGCCGTCGAACATGATGCAGTTCGACGAGGCGATGAACGAAAACGGCGTGGTGATGACCTCGTCACCGGAACCAATGCCCATGGCCTTGAGGCACAGATGCAGGCCGCTGGTCCCACTGTTGACCGCGGCGGCAAACTTGGCCCCGACGAAGTCGGCGACAAGCCGCTCCATTTCGCCCAAACGAGGTCCGAGCGACAGTTGGGGGCTCTGCATGGTTTCGTTGACGGCATCCCGTTCGGCCTGGGTGATGTCCGGCCGGGACAAGGGGATTTCCATTCGACACACTCCCATGGTGCGGGTACAACCTTGACGCGACAGCACTGGTCCGTAGCGGCCGACGCCTCCGCCCCGCCGGTGGTGGCGGCCGTTACCGAAAGACGTTGTCCAGCGCCGTCTATACTGAGCGTCAAACGGCGACATTATAGCCGAACGCCGTTTCGGCCGACATATTTGATCGGGCGTCGCGGCGCGCGACTGGAGCCCGACCGCGGTAACCCGCCGACACGGCAAACGAGCGGTCACCGCACACCGTCCTATCGCAAGGAGACAACCTTTGGACGAGAAAACGCTGCTGGCGAAGATCAAGGACCGTACCGCACGAGTGGGCATCCTGGGCATGGGCTACGTCGGCCTGCCCCTGGCGAGGGCATTTTGCCAGGCGGGTTTCCGGACGTTGGGCTACGACATCGACGCCAACAAGGTGAAGATGCTCAGCGCGGGCAAGAGCTACATCAAACACATCGGCACCGAGGTGGTACGCAAGCTCCGGGCCGGCGGGCTCTTCGAGGCGACCTGCGACCCCAAGCAGTTGCGGACCTGCGACGCCCTGCTGATCTGCGTACCCACCCCCCTGTCGCGCATGCGCGACCCGGACATGACCTACGTCATCCGCACCACCGAGACCATCGCGGGCGAACTCCAACGCGGGCAGCTTGTGGTGCTGGAAAGCACGACCTACCCCGGCACGACGCGCGAGGTGGTCAAGCCCATCCTGGAGGCCAACGGCCTCAAGGTGGGCCGCGATTTCTTCCTGGCCTTCTCTCCCGAGCGAGAGGATCCCGGTCGCGAGGACTTCACCACCGAGACGATTACCAAGGTCGTCGGCGGATACGACGGCCCGAGCCTCAAGGTGGCCGCCGCCCTGTACGGGTCGGCCATCGCCAAGGTCGCGCCGGTCCATAGTTGTGAGGTCGCCGAGGCCGCCAAAATCGTCGAGAACGTCTACCGCTGCGTGAATATCGCCATGGTCAACGAGCTCAAGATGGTCTTCGAGCGCATGGGCATCGACGTCTGGGAGGTCATCGAGGCGGCCAAGACCAAGCCGTTCGGGTTCCAGGCGTTCTACCCCGGCCCGGGCCTCGGCGGACACTGCATCCCCATCGACCCGTTCTACCTGACCTGGAAGGCCCGGCAATTCGGCATGCCCACGCGGTTCATCGAGCTGGCCGGCGAGATCAACACCGCCATGCCGGAATATGTCGTCGAGCACGTCGCCCGGGCGCTCAACGAGTCCCGCAAAGCGATCAACGGCTCCAAGATCCTTGTCCTGGGGCTCGCCTATAAGAAGAACATCGACGACATCCGCGAGTCGCCTTCCATCGAGCTCATCGAGTTGCTCAGGAGCCGCGGCGCCAAGGTCGACTACAACGACCCCTACATCCAGACGACGCACAAGCAGCGCGAGCACGATCTGAAGATGAAGTCCGTGCCGCTGACGCCGGCCGCGATCAAGGGCTACGACTGCGTAGTCATCTCGACCGATCACGATTCCTACGATTACGAGATGATCATCAAGAATGCCCCCGTCGTCGTCGACACCCGCAACGCCTGCGCCCGAGTCAAGGGCGCCAAGAAGAACGTCTACAAGGCGTGAGGGAGGAAAGGCGGAAGACGCCGACCGAGCCGGGGGTGACAACCCCTGGTTTCCGTGCGGAGCGAACAAGGTCGATAGAGCGTGCTCAATGCCGTCGGACAGTGCGGCGGAATCCAAGAGCAAAACCCCGCACGGTGTAGACCCGTCCGGGGTTTCGTTTTGAATGTCGCTACGTTGTTTGGCGGCGCCGCTTGCGTTTACTCTGCAGTGCTCGCCTAGCGGGTAAACCGGGGGTTATCACCCCCGGCTCGGTCGGCGCTTTCAGCCTCAGTCCTGCCCTCACGCGTGCCGACGGCGGAGGAAGAGCAAGCTGCCGAGGCCCAACAGGGTGATCGTCACCGGCTCGGGGGTGACGGTCACGTTGTCGATCCGATTGGTGCCGCCGGTGTTGGTCGGGGTGACCTTGGATACCATGCGGATGTAGATCTTCGTTTGGTTATCCAAGGACGCGTCAGCAAACGGGCCGAGCACGGACTCGGGCTTGTAGTAGGCCGGGTTGCTGCTCCAGGAGGCCGTGCCGACGGCGTAGTCCGTGGCCAAGGTGGTCCAGTTGGTGCCGTCCGTGCTGACGAGCAGGTCGAAGGTCGCCGGGCCGGTGCTGCTGCGGGTCTGGTCGAAGGTGAACTGCACGTCGGTGTAGCCAAGCGTGCTGGTCTCGAACTGGTAGTAATCGCCTGTGCTCCAGTAGTTGGAGCTGAAGGACTCAGCCGAGCCGTTGCCCGCCGGGTTGCTGTACGCGGCACCGGACAGGGTATGATAACCGGTGGCATCGCCGCCGAAGATACCCTCTTCGGCCGCATGTGGGCCGGCCGTCGTCGGTTTGCTGGTCTCGAAGGTCCACTTGGCCAGAATAATGGTGCCCTGGGCCACGCTGGCCGTCAGGAGCATCGCCGCCACTGCCGCTACTGCCAAATACCTTTTCATGGTCCGCCTCCTCTTGTGTGAAAAGTGCGCAGCGTTCCTGCCCACGAAGGGTCCAACCGGGATTGAAGTCTTTCCCATCCTTACGGCACTCGCGGACGATCCGCGGAGCCGCCTTCCACCCCTTGAACGCGCTTCCAGTGTACCGCATTGGCCGGCCCGGTCAAGGCCTTGGGCGCGAGATTTGCGCTTTCTTCACAGTTCTACTCTACGGGCCGCACGGATATCCTGCCGCAGAAGTCGCGTTCATCGGTAGCAATGGCACGGGCTGTGCCGCCGGCACTCCGGGGGCTTACGACGTAACTCAAGGCTGGTAAGCAAGATAGGGGTTCCATTCCCTCCGCCCAGGCGATGCGGCCGGGCGCACAGGGCTGACAGTGCCGTTGGGCCGAGCCGTGTTGCGGGGCAGCACTCCCCTTGCAGCCCGCCGCGGGCCGTCGGCATGTGTCTAGCATCCGGGCAAGCCGCTAGCCAGCTTGGGATGTGCTGATGGCCAACTCACCGTGCGAGCGGTTCTCAAGGCGGGTCATGATGACCATGAGGATCCCACCGAGGACGCCGAAGCCGGCCATCCCATAGAGCCAGGCCCCCCAGCCGAAGTGGTCGATCAGCGATCCAAGCCCTAAGCCCGCCAGGCCGGCACCGATGTACTGGAAGGAGTCGATGACCCCGGCGGCGAAACCGGCCATTCTGCGCCCGCCAATATCCATGGCCGCGGCGGTACCCAGGATCGAGTGCGTGGCGTTACAGGTAAAGGCAATCGCGACCAGCCCGGCGCTGACCGCCCAGATGGAGGTCAGTTGAGCGGTACCGAGAATCACGAGTGTTTCCGTGAAGTAGAGCACGGCGGCCACAGGAGCCCGTCGTCCTTTGAACAGCAGGTCGGAGATGTATCCCGAGGTCAACGAACCGAGTGTAGCCACCAGGGGCAGAGCCCATGCGGTGGTCTGGAACGCACCGCTTCGTAGGGATAGGCCCCGGGCATCCTCGAAGTACCGGGGAAACCAATCGTCGACGCCATAACGCACAACGCCGGTGCAGAAGTAAGCCATGGCGGTCAACCAGATGAACTTATTACTGAGGATGGTGGCGAAGACGAAGCCCAGCGGCAGGGGCCCAGTGTCGCCATCGGCGTGATCCTCATGGTATACGGCGTCTGGATACCCGGCCTCCTCCGGGGTATTGGCGGTCAGCAGCAGCATGCAGGTAGTGACGACGACCACGAAACCGGCTGGCACGAAGAACACCCACTGCCACTCTCCGGGGCCACCGATTTGATGGTTGCGGATGGTGATCCCGGCCAGCAGGATTGGACTGGCGATGTTGTTGATAAACCGGCCGATGTTGATCATGAAGCCGAAGATGCCGGCGAACCGCCCTCGCTCGGCGCGAGCGAACCAGGCAGCGTTCATTTTGACCATGCCGGGTGCGCCGAAGGCCTGGATATACCCGTCGATAGACCGAAGCATCACGAACCAGCCCAGGACGCCGTAGAGGGGGCCCATGAGTTGTTGGTACGCGGCCAACCCGAACAACAGGTTCATCACCGCCGTGCCATACCCCCCAATGGCCATACTCCATCGCCCGCCGATGCGGTCGGCCAGCAGACCGTTCCAGAACTGCCCGACGGCGTAAGCCCAATTGCGGCCGCTCTGGATCATGCCGTACTGGGCATTGGTGTAATCGAAGGTTCTGCACAGCGTAGTGCTGGCCATGGACAGGTTGTAACGATTGAAGTAGTACGAGGCGTAGGTCAGGCCGACGGTGAACCAATTACGGCCTCGCCTGAGCCGAAAGCCCGGCGGGTGCTGACCCGGTTGGCTACCCTGCGATGACAAGTTATCCGCTTCCTGGCTCTGCTCGGGCATCGACACCTCCGCTCGGGGCACGCAGGGCAGGTTGGCCGCCCAGTCCGCAAGAGCGCGACACGATACCCGAATGGCCCATCGCTCGCCACTGGCCGACCCGGAAACAGGCCGGCCGGGGGGCGTGGCACCATCGGCGGGCTTGGCGTGTCCCATTTCGCTCCGAGTACGTGTGTAGCATCCTCGGCGTCGTCTGCGGTCCGCATTCCGAACCGCAACGCGGTTCCAGAACACAGCCCGGGGTCGCGCAGCGCACCCCGGGATCCATGCCGGCAAGCACAGATCAACCCTGAAAGGGTTGCATGCGCCATCATTTGCGGTGGCAGGGAAAGAATGCCCGTCTGGAGAGAAGTATGAAAC
>JAAYDF010000198.1 GCA_012729395.1 Phycisphaerae bacterium | reverse complement strand
GAACGTCTACCCCTCGGCAAAACCCGCGGAACACACGCGCGTAGCCACACCCGTGAAATCGAAATCCCCGCTTAAGCCTATGACGTGCAACGGCTTACCTTGTCCCAGCAAGGGTAAGTTGAGCCAACAACAAGCCCAAAGCGCGGACGCCGGGAAGCGGAACGCCAACGACGTACACTTCGCAAGCCCAGGGTTTCCCGCTCGCTTGCCCCCGGGATCGTTCACACGCCGTGGGCGCCTTCGTGCCCTATTGTCAGCGCGAACCACGGCTTTCCGCAAGAACCTTGCCCCGTCGCCCCCGATCGGCGAGAGTAGTTTGGGGATACGATTCACCGTGTCGCCCCGCGGTAGCCAAACGAAAGGGTTCGCCATGACCGCAACGCATCGCAATCCGAGCATTCCGCACCGCCCATGCCTGCACGGCAACCGACCCGCCATCTCGTTTCGGCGCGCTGCCATGTGCTGCCTTGTCGCGGCCATGAGCCTGGTGGCCGACGCGATGGGAGCACCCGCGGGCGCCAAACCCGAACCGATCATCGTGCAACAATGGGACTTCCGCTCCCCGGACGCCGCCGCCCCCTGGCATGCCGCGAACCACCTGACAGATCTAGCGGTCCAGGACGGCGTCCTGCGCATGACCATGACCGGTCCGGACGCCTATCTCATCGCCCCACCGCTCGACGTACCGCTGGATGGCTGCCACATTCGTATCCGCCTGCGGTCCGATCGCGAGGGCTACACCCAGATCTACTGGCAAACCGACGGGCTCGGACCTTTCCGCGAGCAGTTGCAGCAAAGCCGCAACACGCCGGGGCGACCGGCGGCAGAGGACGGCGACGGCTTCGTCACCGTGCAGTTCTCTCTGGGCGGACCGGCCGAGCAGGGACGCAAGCTCACCGCCCTGCGTATCGATCCGTACAACGGCAACCTATCCGGCACCGTCGAGATCGCTTCGGTCGAGATCCTTCGCCTGCCACCGGTGGTCCTCGCCCGGCTGCAAACGGACGCCGCCCGAATCGAGGTGGGCGAATCGACAACCTTGCGGATACGCATGACCCAGGCGGCAGGCATGGCCGCACAACAGGGGTGGCGACCCGAATTACCTGGACTCACCGTTTCCACCCACAGCGTCGTACCGCAGACCAAGCCCGTTGACCTGGGCACCATCCGCTTCGAGCAGGCCGGCGTGCACCAACCGCGGGTCGTTCTTCGCGCGGCATCCGATCTGCCCGATTGGGAGCTCGACGCCTCGGTCATTGCCGGGCAAGGCGCCCTCCTGCCGCTCGAAGCGGGCTTGCGAACTGACCGCCAACGTCTGGATCTCGTACCCGCCGCTCAGGGGGAGGGTTTCGGGGCCGCCCGCTGGCAGATCCGCGACGCCGCGGGAGGCTGGCAGCAGACGGGCTGGCTCATGCCGCTGGCGGAGGTCAGCGTGCGGGCTTGCGACGGTCGCATTCTTCGCCGGCATGTTCGCATGACCACGGCGGAAAGATCGGGCCATGCGTTGCTCCTGCGAGGCCGCGTGGACGCCGCCGGCGACTGGGAGGTCACGCTGACGCTAACGGACGCCACCAAGGAAGGCTGCTCGCTCCTGCGGGTTTCAGCCGAACTCACCGGCCCCCAGGGCGGGCAACTGCTCGACTTCACGGCCCCGGTCCTGCGAGCGGATCGCGAGCCTGCCAACGCCGACCCACTGGACCGCTCCGCCATCTTCGGCGGGCTGGAGTTCCTCGATCCGGGCTGGCCGTCCTCCAGCAACCGAGCGGTGGGAGATCGTTTTGCCGACCGCTGGCAGCCGCACCCCTTCAAGGTCACTCTGCCGGTCATGGCGATCGAGGCGGCCGGGCTGACGACCGCCATGCTCTGGCAGCCGCTGGACTCCTGGGACGGGCACGCCCTCATGCCCGCCGCCACTTTCGCGTCGCCAAACTTCCTCGACGGCCAGCCCAACCATCTCATGGCCCTCTCGCTGCCGACGATCCCGGAATGGCGAGAAGAGAACGAAGAGCTGGCCCGGCAACCTTACATCATGCGGGCCGAGCGTCCATTGACGCTACGTTGCCACCTGCTGGCCGAGCCCGGGCAGAGCGTCGTCGAGACCGCCCGTCGATGGTACGAAGTCTATGGCTGCCCCGCGCCCCCTCCCGTGGTCCATGACGACCAAGGCAATTACGACATGATCGCGCGGCACTACGGCGAAACCATGTACTGGCCGCAAGACCGCGGTTGGCGAACGCACTGGTACCTGGACAAGAGCAGCCGGTTCGTCCACTTCATGGCCGCCGAGTTAATCACCCACGCCATCAAGACCGGCGACGACCGCTGGGTACGTCGGACGGGCATGGAAGGACGGTCAATCATCGACGCCCAGGGGACGCTCGCCGCCCGCCTGCGCCACGGCGAGGCCCACGCCCGCAGGCAGATGGCCGCCATGCGACCCGACGGCACCTGGCCCTACGCGGACAATCAGCAGGCTCGAGAGCGGACCCGCGAGTTCACCGGCGGCCAGTACGACTCACTGGGCGAGGAGGGCTCAACCAGTCTGGGCACCTGCGTCCAGCCCGCCCTGGCGATCATCCGGCACGCGGCTCTGAGCGGCGAACGCGAATACGTGGACGCGGCAACCAAGGCCCTCAACGCGATGATGGCCTTCCGCGTTCCACGCGGAGCCCAGGTCTGGGAAGTACACAAGGACATCCCGGACATCCGGGCCGCCGCCCTCGCCGTCGAAGCGTTCCACCTCGGCTACCAGATCACCGGTGATCGCCGGTACCTGGACGAAGCGTCGCACTGGGCCTGGACCGGCGTGCCTTTCGCCTACAGTTGGCGGGTGCCCATCGAGCACCTGCCCGGCGGCGTGCTCGCCTCGCACGATCGCGACGATTGGGCACGGCAAGCGTTGCCACTTGCCGACGCCTTTCAAAACCCTCATCGCCAGGTAACGCCGTTCGGTACCGTCCCCGTGCTCGGCCCGACGTTCTACGTCATCAACTGGTTCGGCGTCATCGTTCAATGGTGCGGGCTGGAATGGGCGTGGAAGGTCATCGAGCTGGACGCCGATCGGCCCGACCCGTTGCTGCGGTACATCGCCGACGGCGTGGTCCTCAGCGGCCTGCAGCAAACCTTCGACCGCGAGCCCTGGGTCGGCCTCTATCCCGACGTCTGGGACGTGACCACCAACCAGGCAACGGGAGCATTCATCAGCGCCATGCTGCCGGCCGCATGCCTGCGAGCCCAGGGCCGCCTCCCGTCATGGCCGCAAACCTGGACTCGCATCCTCTCCGAGGCGGCTTCCTCGCGACGCTGGCATGTCAGCGGCTGGGGCACGCTGCTTCAGTGTGCATCGCCACCCTCGCCAACCGCTTGGTCTGTCCGCGTTTCCTTCCCGGAAGGGCAGCCCAATGAGCTGCTTCTCGCCGGCCCAGAGCGGCCCCGGCAGGTCCGTGTCGAAGGCCGGCCTCTTGAAGCCCATACCGATCCAGAACATCAATCGTCGGATGGATGGCTCTACGATGAGCACGCTCGTGCCTTGCTGATCCGTTTCACCCAACCGGCACCGGAGGCCACCGTCACCGTCGCTTGGTAGCCCCACTGCTGCCGGCTTCGCGTGGAAAACGAAAAATCGAGGCAAGGCCGCGCAGATTCCGGTAATAAATCAAGTCGCGCGCGATTTCCGCCGAACCAGGAAGTGAGTGGAAGCGCGAGGCCGCCCCCTGTCACGTCGAGTGTATACGCACAGGTCGGCGGAACCGCGCCAACTCGTCCTGGATGTCAGGCCTTGTCGACGCCGCACGTACACCTCGTTCTCGACCATGACACGGCTCCGCCGGCCTCTCTGCGAGCCGCGCTCAACCGAATGAACGCCCGCGTGTCCATCCGCTCACTGGACAAGGTCCTGGCCAGCGGTGTTTCTCCATCCGCCGACCTCTGCGTCGTCCTACCCGCAGAAGACCGCGAGCCCGAAGCCCTCAACCGATTCTTCGCCGAGGGTTCGGACAGCACCTGCGCCGCCTTGGTACTCCCGTCGGCCAGTTGCCGAAACGGGCCAACAAACGGTAACGGTCGGCCGTGCAACAAACGCGGACTTCTGGCGGAACGTCGAAATGGGGATGCCGACCTCAATGCCGACGAACTCGCCGGCCGGATCAAGGCCCTGTGCGAGATTAGGCATCCGCTTCGCAAAATGCGCGAGGAGTTGCGGCAGCTTCGGCAGGCTCACACCCAGAGCTTCGCGCCCGGTATCGACGAACAACTCCGCATCGCGGGCCAAATCCAGAATGACCTGTTGCCGCAGCCGACGGCGGATACCGCTCCGCTATCCGTCACGACGCTTTACCTGCCTGCCGACTACGTCAGCGGCGACACCTACGACATCACCCGCCTCGACGAGCATTGCTTCGGCTTCTCCCTGGCGGACGCGACCGGCCATGGGCTACCGGCCGCTCTGCTGGCCATCCTGGTCAAGAACTCGCTTCGCGGCAAGGAGATCGTCGACGGCTCCTATCGCATCATCGAGCCGGACGAGTTGCTTAGCCGACTGAACCGCGAGCTGCTGGCCGCCCACCTGCAGCATTGCCATTTTGTGACCGCGCTGCACGCGATCTTCGACCGGACGGCCGGCGAAATCCGGTGGGCACGCGGCGGCATGCCCTATCCCGTTCTCTTTCGGCCGGGCCAAGAGCCACGCCAGATCCGCAGCTGCGGCGGGTTGATCGGTGCCGTGGACGAGCAATCGTTCGAGGTGGTGCGGCACAGCTTGGCCCCCGGCGATCTGCTGCTCTTCTACACCGACGGCCTCGAAGCCATCCTCCTCGACCGCCCCAATACATATGGCGACGAAGCTATCTTGCGGACCGACTGGATGCGACAGCTTGCCGACGAAGGCCCTGACGCGTGTTTCGAGCAGATCCGCCTCCTCGCCGCCAGCCGAGAACCTGCCGACTGGCCCCACGACGACATCACCGCCTTCGCACTGCGCATGAGCTGACCATGCGAAATCTGTCCGACCATCCATGAGGGTGCAACTCGCTGACTACCTTCGTGGAGATGGCGAGACCGCAGCAAAACAGGAACTGGCTCCGCCCCAACGACGCCTGATACATGAAACACCCTCGGATGCGAATTGCGTTGAGGACCGCCGATGCCGCGCTTTGGCGGTGCCCGTTCCTGTTTCGCACGGGAAGCGAGTCACACCCGATCCATTGAGCCAAACCGAGCCGGTTCCGCTATCATGATGCCGCCCGGCGGGCATAACGCAAGCTCAGATGTGGCGCCGGCGAGGGGCATCAGAGGCAGTAACACCACCAGTGGGCCTGGACGTACTCCGAAGTTGTTGACGGAGTCAGCATGAATAGGCGTACGTACACAAACGAAGCATGCGGACCAAGTCTCGGCCTCACGACATGGATGGCGGGCCGCGTCGCTCTACTGGGGATGCTGCTCATGGGCGTTGCTCGGGCAGTGTCGGCGGGCGCGCTTCCAACGTCCATGCCCGCGGGCATCGAGCCCTACAAAGCCTATGCCGGCTCATACAGTTGTGCCGAGTGCCACCAGGAGGCTTACGACGACTGGCGGACCTCGCACCATGCCCTGGCCCAGCGACCAGTCTCACCGACCGCCGATCAGGATGCCTTCGATCCGCCGCGGCTCATTCCCCACGGATCCGAGGTTTCACTCGCTCAGCGCGTCAACGACCGCTACACCATCACCACCACCGGCCCCGACGGACGCCCGCAGGCATACGAGCCCGTCGAGGTCATCGGGCACGACCCACTTCGGCAGTACCTTATCCCCTGGCCCGGCGGGCGAGTCCAGGTCACTGAGCTGGCGTTCGACCCGGCCAAACTGGAATGGTTCAACGTCTACGGCGAGGAGGACCGCAGGCCAGAAGAATGGGGCCACTGGACCGGCCGCGGCATGAACTGGAACTCCATGTGCGCCACTTGCCACACCACCGGTTTCCACAAGAACTACGACGCCAAGACCGACGCCTACCGCACCACCTACCTCGAACTGGGCATCGGCTGCGAACAATGCCACGGCCCGATGCGCGACCACGGGGAATGGCAGACCGCTCACCGAGACCAGGAGGGCGACCCCACCCTGCGGCCCTTTGACCGCGAACGGTACATCAACACCTGCGCCGCCTGCCATTCGCGCCGCGCCGAGTTGACCGGCCGGTTCATGCCCGGTGACGATTTCCACGAACATTTCGACCTCGTCCTGCCAGACACCTCGGAAGTGTTCTACCCGGACGGCCAAATCCACGACGAGGACTTCGAGTACGCAGCCTTTAGCCTCAGCGCCATGCACGCTTGGGGCGTCCGCTGCACCGACTGCCATGACTGGCATACCATGAAAGTCACTCGGAAGGACAACCGTCTTTGCCTCCGCTGCCACCAGCAGGGCATCGCCGGCCGCATTCCCATTGACGAGGCCGAGCACAGTCAGCACCCACCCAACGCGGCCGGCTTCGCCTGCTTCGACTGTCACATGCCTCAGACCGCGTACATGCAACGACATTGGCGGCACGACCACGGCATGACCATCCCCGACCCGCTCCTGACCAAGGAGCACGGCATCCCCAACGCCTGCACCCGCTGCCACGCCGACGAGGAGGTGGACTGGTCTCTGTACTTCGTCGAGGAATGGTACGGCAAACGCATGGATCGCCCGACGCGCGATCGAGCTCGGGCACTCGCACGGCTCAAAGCCCACGACCTGAGCGCCGTGCCCGAAGCCCTGGCCCTGCTCCAGAAGGAAACCAACCCCACTTGGCGTGCGGTATACGCCCGAATGCTGGCCCCGTCGGTGCCCGCGGTGCGCGACCCGGCGACCCGCTCGGCCCTGATCGACGCACTCGCCGACATGCTGAACGACCCCTCGCCCGTCCCTCAGGCCGCGGCCATCGAGGCCCTCGATCCGTTCGCCCCCCTGCTGACCGACCGGCTCAGACCGAAGCTCGACAGCCCCTCGCGATTGGTGCGAGTCAAAACCGCCTGGCTCTTCCGCCACCACCTAGATCTCGACTCGCTCGCCGGACGCGACTTGATGGGCTACCTCAACTTCAACCAGGACCAGCCGCTCGGGGCCTTCCAGTGGGCCAATCTCCTCGCGGACCGAGGCCAGCCCGCCCAGGCATTGCCTTGGTACGAGAAAGCCATCCGCTGGGATCCAGGCCCCGCGATGTTCAACCACGCCTACGCGATATCCCTGCACAACACCGGGCGTTCGCAAGACGCCGTCGAGCAGTTGAAGAAGGCCACGGCGGCGGAGCCCGACCAGGCGGCCCACCCCTACTCGCTCGCTCTGCTCTACGGCGAACTCGGTCACATCGACCAGGCCCGCGACGCCCTACGGCTGGCCGTTGAACGCGACCCCGCCCAAAGCCGCTACTGGTACAACCTCGCCCTCGCCGAGAACCAGCTCGCCGATCCCCAAGCCGCGATCCGCCATCTGCACAAGGCCGAGGAACTCGATCCTGGTGTCGCCGACTATCCTTACGCTCGGGCAACGATTCTGCATCAACTCGGCCTGTCCGAGGAAACCCGCGACGCCCTGCAGCGCACGTTGGAGATTGCTCCCGACCATCCGCAAGCCCGCGCCCTGCTCATGGGCCGTACAAGCGACTAATGCGACCGCCAAGCGGCCTGTGTCTTGAGGCGTGGCCCCGGCCTGCCCGCCATGGTGGGCGTCTCGCAGGTGTGGGCCAGGCGCCTCGCCCTGGCCGACGCTGTATCACAGGGTATCTGGCGGAGACCGCTAGAACTGTCCGCGTTGCGAATCCCGCGGGCAAAGGCGACGCCACGTGGTGAGATAGAGAAAAGGCGTTGCCGCCGCCGCCACCGCAATCTTGATCAGCCAGGCGAAGAGCACCGCATCCCGCCATTCCACCCAGGAGTTGATCACCGTGCCGGCCAGTGCGGCGGTCGTGAACAGCACCGTATCGAATGCCTGCGACATCCAGGTCGAAGCGTTGCTTCGCAGCCACATCAATCGGTTCGCCCCGGTGGCGGTGCGAATCCAATGGTAGCACGTGGTGTTGAGCAATTGGGCCAGCAGATAGCTGAGCATCGAAGCGATGATGATCCGAGGAAATGCGGCCACACGGAAGAAGTACTCCAGGCGACCTTGGGCCTCGTCGAACTGATTGGGCTCATACCATAGCCCAAACTGCATCAGCACCATGGCCCCCAGGCCCGCGGCAAAGCCGATGAGCACCGCCTGCTTGGCAGCTTGCCGCCCGTAATGCTCGTTCAGCACGTCGTTGGCCAAGAACACCATCGCGTACAGCACATTGCCGCCCGTCACCGCCAAACCAAACAAGGTCACCTGCTTCATGACCAGGATGTTCATCAGCAGCGTGCAGGTGACGACCAATGCCACAATCCACACCCGCCCCGCCCGCGCCGCCGCCAGCAGCAGCGTCCCAGCGGCCAGTAAATGCACTATGAAGATCAACTCGTTCAAGCCGGTCATCGTGCCTCCTCTGTGACCGGGACATGATAGCGATTATCACCGCTCGGGCCAGCCGATGTAGCTTGCGTCATGAGGACTGGTCTGTGCCCGTGACACAACGAAACCGTCAGTAGTCGCTGTGCCCTGCAAGTCTCAGTGATGGTACATTCTGCAACGCCGAGGGGCTGTGTCGCTGTTGTTCAGCGCTGCCGGCCGCGAACTCAACCCACCAAGAACCTGAACCACGAGAACAAACAACGACGGAGATGTGTGCTGCCACCGCCTCACCAAGCCCGACTCCCCCCGCCTATCCACCTGTCTGCCTCTGCGCCTCTGTGCCTCCGCGCCTCCATACCTCTATCCCCCAACAACTCGCATCCTCAACATCACATGTTCGCAGCCCCCCATGCTCCCCGCTCACTTCACGATCCTCAGAACCCGGCGAAAAATGTCCGTAGCCGCTTCGCCGGTCAGTTCGAAGATGACACTCTCGATCGTAGTGATGATCGCACCCGCCTGGCGCATGCGTGCGACGGCCATGTCGCGATCCAGCGGCCGCCGGGAACCAACCGCGTCGGCGCACACACAGGCGGTGTAACCCAGTCGCAGGAGATCCAGCACCGTCTGCTGCACGCACACATGGGTTTCGATGCCCGCCACGACGACGTTCGGCCGGGCCAGTTCTCGCAACCGGGCGACCAACGGCTCGACGCAGGAGCTGAACGCGGTCTTCTCGAACATCTCCGCGCCCCCCAACGCGTCCCGCAGGACGGCACAGGTGGCGCCCAGTCCGGACGGATACTGCTCGGTAACCAACAGCGGCACGCCGAGCACCTTCGCCGCCTCGATCATGCGTCGGCACTGCTCGACACAGGCGTCCGCCTCATGAATGGCGGGCAGAAGCTTGTCCTGCACGTCTACCACCAGCAGGACCGTATCGTCCGGGTTCATCCTGTCGGGCACGCGTGGCATTCTCGTACTCCACTCGCTCGCATCCTTGTCGCACCTGCGTCACCCACCGCGCCATTCCGCATCGCGGCGGCAAAACGGACCTCCCAGGGCTACTTGCTGCTCATCTCGACCACGCCGCGCCAATCCCGCGGCGGCTTGCGCTGCAAGGCCAACGTGTACACATACCGGGCGGCGGCGTCCTCCTTCACGATGGCATGCAGAATATCAAAGGCAGTCTCCCAGTCGCCCTGCTCGAACGCCGTCAACGCCTGAGCATGTAACCGGTGGCGGTGCTCGATCGTCTCGCGAGCAGCGGCGTCGGTCGGCGTCGCCTCGATGGTATACAGATCAACCTCCGTCTCCACGCCCACCGGCAGAAAACGGGCGACACGACGGGTCAGGATGCGCTCCGGCGAGACCGCCTTGGCCACGTCCTCTGTAACCAGAATCGGCACGCCCACCGCCTTGGTAATGCCCTCGACCCGGCTGGCCTGATTGACCACCGGGCCGAGAATGTCGTACGCGTAAACCTGCTCCGAGCCCAGCGAGCCGGCCACGACATCCCCTACCCCCAGCCCAATGCCACACGTCCAGCCCGCCGTCACCTCGCCAAGCAACGCGGTCATGCCCAGGGCCGCCAGACAGGCCTGCTCGGTGTGGTCCGGCAAATCGTAAGGCACGTTCCAGCAGGCCAGGATGCCGTCCCCCATGTAGCGAATGACCACGCCGTCATGATCGAAGACGCACTGAGTCATGGCGGTCATCGCCCGCTTGAGCTCGCCCTGGTAGGCGAGAATCCGCTCCAGGTTACCCTCCGTCAACAGCGAGAAGCCGCGAATGTCGAAGAACATCACCGTCGACTCGCGGATCTGCGGTTCCAGTTGCCGGGGGTCTTCGGACTCGAGGATCTTGGTGACCAGCTTGCCGGAGAAGAAGTGGCCCAGCTTGGCTTGCCACTCCTCAAACTTCTGCATCGCCACCGCACGCATGATCGCGTCGCCAACCAGCCCGACAAGCCGGGCGGTATCCCGCAGGTCGAGCGTTGCCCCACCGCCCGGCCGCGAACCGTTACCGTCGCCCGCGATGTAAAACAACAGCGGCGCCTCGCCAGGCACCGGAACGGCACAGCAGACCGCCCAGTCGATGCCCTCGCAGGCCGTCGCCATCAGATCGTTCGACGAAGCCTCCTTCCGCCAGCAATACGTTACCGGATGGGGAGACGCCGCCACCGCCGCCTCGACCAGCGATCGGCTCTGCGACCTGGCCGGCCCACGGTCCAGCCCCGCATCCTCACACAACACCCGCGCATGCCCCTCCTCGAATCCCAGAACCTGGACGTACCGGGCACCCGTCGCCATCCGCAGGCCGCCGCACGCGTACAGGTAAAAATCCTTGCGGCTTCGCGTCCGCAGCACCTCGGGAAGCTTCATCAGATCCAGCAGACGCAACCGATCCGTCACGTCCGCCCGCACTTGCACGTCGGCAGCACCCAAGGTGAAGACGTCCGTCGGTTGAGACTCGCCCCGGCTGGTTGACAAGCCGGACGACCCGATCGATGGGCCCTCCAGCTGAAACACCGTCGTGCCAATCACGAAGTAATCGCCCGGCCGCAAGGCACACCGCTCCGCACTCGACCCGCGGTACATGATCGGGTTCGAGGCGCTCGGCAACCGCTCGACCCGCAGTTGTTCCTCGCTGTAGTGCAGTTGGACGTGGCGACGACTGAGGTAACGCTCCGTACTCAGGGCACAGTCGGCCTGCGGCGACGCCCCCAGCACGAGATCGACACCCTCGGGCACTGGAAACCGGCCGACAACTTGCTCGCCCTGCCGGGCAACAAGCCAGATACCCGCGCGCGTGCTCTGTTCCTTTTCCATGGCCACCAGGTACTCTCTGATTCAGCCGTCAATGCGTTGACCGCTCAGTTGTCGAATCAGCATACCCTGGTCGCGTGCACCGGCCAAGACGTGTATTACCGGCAAGCGAGGAAAACGTACCCCACCAACAAGCGAGCAACTGTGCCGCGGGCTTGCCGCTTCGCGGTCACCGCATCTCGCCCATTCGACGCCCGCCGCCGCTCCCACCCCATCCACACAGCCGACCCGCCAGACCCAGCCTCACCTGCGTACTCGGTTTCCCCATCGCCCCGGGACCGCCAGCACGGCTCCCCCCACTATCAGAAACATCAGCGTGGCCGGCTCAGGTATCACCTCTTCGGCGATTACTCGTGTGCTGATCACCCGGTCCGAGTCTCTCCCTCTTGAACCTACCGACTGAAAACGGGCGATGCCGATCGGACCATCAAGATCCTCATAGTAGCTCAGAAACGCGCTCGACAGCTCCTCCGGCGTGTACCCCGTGTTGCCCAACGCCAAAGTCACCTTGTGCGACTCACCCGCACCGGGCGCCCCGTGAACGCCTCCACCAAGGAAGTTGCGGTCGCTGGTCAACGCGAGATCGTAGCCCCCCGGCGCGTTGAGCCATCCCGGCGGCACCGAGACATTGTACTCCATGTACTTGAAGTACGTGCCCACACCGTCGGCCGCGAAAACCGGCCGACTCGGAAACAACGTCGGCATCTCGATCCCCACAGCCGTCAGCTTCGAGCCGAGCGATATCGGCGTCGTGTTCTCGATGGTCAGTGACAGAAAATCGATTTCCTTGTGCCGGTAGAACGCGAGCGTGAGCCGCCCGCTGGCGCCGGTATTCTCAGTCGACAAGCCGGCCCCAGGCAGCAAGTCGATGGTCAGAATCGGCGCGCCGCCCACCTTCTCAACGGCGACAGCCAGCAACCCAAACGCAGCCAAGCATCCACAGAGAATCCGTGCTCGAATCATGCCTATTCCCCTACAACGAGTGCGCACCCGCGCAGACCGGCACCCATGGCCCGTCCACGTTCATTCCGCTACCCGGGCGCGGCGGATCAGCCTGACGCGCACCAAGGCCTCCAACGAGGCCCAGTGGCGGCAACCCTACTCATGTACATAAGATTCAACGACCGGCAAGAGCAAACGGAAAATGTACACCCCGCCAACCACGCGATCACCAAGGCCGCAAGGCCGGGCAAGATGGATAACCGCCCGAGACCACGCTCTCGACGCGCTTGGACGCCTTCCATGACACGAAGAGCAGCGGATTATGGGCTCTCCTCCGCCTCGGGCTGCTCTGCCTCGGGGACGACGGCCGGTGTGTCGACCCCCGGGACAACCGCCGGCGCCGGATCGGCGGGCTTCTCCACCGCCGGCGGAGCCCACATCTTCTGGATCGGCTTGATGACCCGGTCGTGGAGCTGAATGTACGCGCCGATAAGCGACATGCCCACAGCCAGAATCAGAATGAAATTGAACACCGTCCGCCGCAATCCCTTCCCGACAGCATCGCCCAAGTAACTGCGTTTGTTCTGCAGGATCAGGAAGACGATGTAGGCGATGGGCAGCATCGAGAACGCGATGGCCGACGCCGCGATCGGCAGCCACAAAGGCGCGGGGGACACCACGCCCAACACACCAACAGCCGGCAAGAGACTGAAGAGCTTGTACCGGCCAGGCGTGTATTCCAGGCCAAACATCTCACACACCGTGAAGCCGCAAACCACCATGTGAGCGGTGATCGCCCCGCAGGCCATGCCGAAGAATCCCAGGTTGAAGATCAACCGCCCGCCGTACTCGCCCAGAAGCGGCGCGAGGCTCTGGGCGGCGTCGGTCGGCGTCAGTTCGGTAAGTCCCGGATTGGCTGCCAGGTTGGTCCCGAACGGCGGCTGGTGCAGCGTGCTGGCCATCGCGATCATGATCAGCGACGTGAGCACGACGTACGGCAGCAGCAGCGAGCCGAACAGATCGAATCGGGCCAGCCCTTTGTGATGCGGCCCCCAGCCCTTGGCTAAAATCGAGTAGGGATACAGGAAAGTCATGTTGATCCCCACGGCCGCTCCGATCGCCCCCAGGATGGTCGTGATCGCCTGCTGTCGGTTCTCCTCGGGAATCTGAAACGTGGTGAAGCCTTTGATGATACCTACCACGTCGAGCCCGCCGCGCATGAACTGCCGCACCACCACGATCAAAAAGGCGAGAATCACCAGGCGGATCACCCACCGCAGGAAAGTCTCGTAGATCTTGATACCCTTGGGCTTGGAGCCGTAGCTCCAAACCACATTGATGCTCACGAAGAGCACCGCAAACCCCACGGCGAACTTCACCAGGTACTCGGGCAACCGGGAGGTCACCTCGCCGCTGGCATCGACCGGGTTGGAGATACCCAGGGTGTTGGCGGCATCCCACATCGCCGCTCCCGCCAACCCGTACTGCGGGAAGTGCCAAATGATCGTCGCCACCAACGTCGCCAGTGCCCACAGGAACGCCAGGCCGACATGCAACTCGCGCGAGACGATCGAGTAAGCCCGTTCGCGTTTGGTCAGCACAATGTTGCCCAGGGCGGACATCATCGCGATGCCCATCAGCATGGCGATCGGCTGCACCCACAACAACTGATAGCCGTAGAAGGCCCCCGCCACCACCGAGGCCACCGCACTCCCCGCCCCCAGGGTCATGGCGCTTTGCATCCACCCCGGCCCGGTCAGGCTCAAGTAGCCGCGGACCCTGCCCAGGAACGGCCGGGTGTTGAGCTCCTTGAGAACCTCAACTTCTTTTTGGAGTCTCTCGGGATCCCACTTGCTGGTCATGGGCAGACCTGCGCCTTGCTGTGCCATGATGATCCTCCATCGAGCCTGAGAACCAGTAACGTGCCGCCATTATCGCGACTACTCGCCGGTCAACAAGGGCTGAGGGCGGCAGGCCGAGGGTCAAGACTGAAGACCGAAGATTAAAGGCTGAAGGGCAGCAGTGTGATCCGAGCGGGGGCACTGCATTGCGAAAACCGCGGATAAGGTAACCCATGCCGCTCGCATGCCGCCCCTCCAGGCAGGCATCCGTCGACGTCGCCTCTCCCGTCGCGCGGCCCCCTCATTGCCGTCGTGACGGCCGGTGTCCCGGCCGCTTTGTCCGGCTACCGTGATGGTGATAGTATAAACGGCAGCGAGCGGCCGCCTTGTCGCGGACCGCCAAGGCAAGGCGTCCCAAGGGCACGGCACACAGTCGCGATGCCGCCCAGCACAGGTGACCGGATCCGCCGGCCAAAGGCTTTTTCATGAGCCAGTTGTACAGGCGAGTCGTACTCAAACCCCCCGACCTGGACGAACAGGCTCGTGCGCGATTGGCCAAGGGACTCGATGCCGCCATCGAGACCCAGAAGCAGTTCGGCTCGCGATCGCCCCATGTCCTCCAACTCGTGGGCACGCTGCAGGAAGACGATCATTGCTTCTTCGTGGAGCACGAGCCGGCCGCCCCCTTGCCCTTGGCCGACCTCTTCGACCCCACCACCCCCGGCGCCGACCGGGAGACAATCTGGCGCATGTCCATCGCTCTGCTCGATGGGCTGCGGGCGGCACACTCCACCCAGGCCCGCCAACCCGTGGTCCACGGCGGCCTGTGCCCCGGCGTCTTGCTCCGAGACCTCAACGGCGTCGAGAAGGTCGCCGACTTCGGATTCGGGCCCGCCATCTGCGACGGTCTGGGCGAGCAGCGGTTCCTCAACCTCGCCGTCCAGGCCGCCAAAGCCGGAACCCTCATCGAAGGCGCCACCGGAATCTGGGAGATCCTTGACCCCAACGTGCCTGATCGCGACGACCGCATCTGTGCCTTCATCGACCCGGAGAAGTACGGCACACAACTCTACCGCAGCTTCGAACGCAGCGGAGACGTGGTCGCGGCCGGATTCCTGCTCTATCTCCTGACCGAGCATCGCCACCCCTACTTCTACAACGAGCCGGAGGCCTTGCGCAGTGCCGAGTTGGCCGAGACCATGGCCTTCGGCGCTCCCGTGCCGTTCAACACCCTGCGACCCGACCTGCGCGAGTCGGAGGAACCGACCGTCAAGGTATGGCGCGAGCTGCTCTGGGAGATGATCGACCGCATTCCCCAAGGGCGACCGTCGGCTCCGGACATCGTCAAGCGACTCAAAGCCGCCGGGATCAAGCCCGTCGAGCCCGACGAAATCATGGGCCGACGACTGGAGCTCATCGCGGACCGGCTCTCCCAGGCAAGTTGGGAGGAACTGGCTGACGAGCGGGTGGCAAGCGATATCAGGCTACTGGCCGAGGCGCCCGACATGCCCGCCAACGTCACGGAAACAGCGGGCTTCCTCCTCGCGTCGGCCAAGAACCTCCGGAACATGGCCGGCGAGAATTGGGAGACGGCCGCAAGCGAGCTGATCGCTCTACCCCGTCCCGCGAACCTGCCCGGAGAGCTGGACCGCTGCGTCGAAACCATCCGGCAGCGGGCCGCCGCGGCTCAGAACACCCACCGCAGTCTACAGGAAATCGAAGCCGCCCTGACCGGCAACCAACCCCTCGGCCTCCCCGAGGCCGACGCGGCCATCGCCTCTCTGCAAAGCTACCTTGAACAATCGAGCGGGCCGCAAGCCTTGCCGCCCACCTTGTATCAACAAAGCCTGGCCCTGTGGCAAACGTTGGCCCACCGCCGCGCCGAGCTTGATCCGGACATCGAGCGGATCCGCGAGACCGCACATGCCTGGCTGGCCCGCCTGCGCCAGTTCCGCGACGACGGCGAGTGGGACAAGCTCGATGAGGGCTTGCGCCAGCGCGACCAACACCCCAAGTGGCTCATCGATATCGACGACGAAGCAGCCGCCCTGGCCACGCAACTCACCCAGCATCGCAGCAAGGAGGAAGACCGCCAGCGGCTTCGCGAGGAGCTGCGCGGACAACTCAGACAAGCCGCCGACCTGCTCGCCGATCAGGACTTCGACGGAGCACGCAACCTGCTCGAACCGATCCTGCGACAGGAAGCCCACCCCGATTTGGCCGACCAGGCCCGCACGCTGCGAACCCGCGTCGACGATCAGGAATCGCAAATCAGCGAGCAGCGCGAGCACCAGGTCCAGGCCCGCCAGCGAGCCGAAGCACTGCTCGACGCCGTCGAGGCGACAATCAATCAGCCGCCGCGCATGCTCGATGAAACCAGCCTGAGCCGAGCCGACGCCATCATCGAAGAGGTCGTGGCCATCCACCACCTGTCGCCCGCACAGCAAGAACGCGCTCGCGACCTGGCCGGACGTATCGCTCAACTGCGCGAGCAGGTCTTCGACCTTGTCGATCAGAACATCCGCCAACTCGAACGACAAGAGCAGGATCTCGGCCGGGCGCAGTCCGAGGCCGAACAGGGCCACCTCATCAAGGCTCGGCACGTGGCCGAGCTGCTCGTGCGCTCCGAGTTCCCGACAATCGTCGAGTCGGCCCAGGAACTCCTTCGCGGGATCGAAGAACGGCTCGAACGGGAACGCGAGCAACTCCGGCAACGTCTCGACGAAGCCGAGGAAATGCTCAAACGCAGGCAGTTCGACGCCGTGGTCCTCGCCGCCCGACAGGTGCTCGAAACCGACCATGCGGATCTCGCCTTGCGCGATCGGAGCGAGCAGCTCATCCAGCAGACCGACGCCCTGGTGGCGGCCGAGAAGCAGGCACGCGAGGCAACCGCGTCGGACTACGAGCGGGCCCTGGCCAGCTTCCAATTGGGAGATCTCGTCACCACCAGGCGATTAACAGAAGATGTTCTGGCGAACCCGCATACCGAAGATGCCCTCGCCAGAACAGCGCGGCAGTTGATCGATCTCCTGCCCCCGCTGGAATCAGCCCAGGCCCTGGCGGACCAGGGGCAGTTCTCCAACGCCTTGCGATCCTTCGAGCAGATCCTCTCCCAGAGCGAGCCCGGCAGCCGGCAAGCCCAAGTGGCCACTCTACTTCGCAAGCGAGCCAAAAACAGACAAGCAGAGGTGCTCATCGCTGGCATCCGGAAGCACCTGCGGCGGCGAGCTGAACGCGCACAACTCGCCGGTGACAGCGGTGAACTCGTCGAATCCAAATCCAGCCTGCCCCAGTGGCTGCAGGTATCACTGACCACGATCGACAACTTCGTGGACGACCGCAGCAGCGATGTAGTCGTCGACCCGCAGATTCAGCCCCTGGCCCCTTCCGACCGCCTCGGCGACAAATACGAGATCATCGAGTCGCTCGGACGGGGGGGAATGGGCGAAGTCTACCGGGCCCGAGACCTGGACCTGGACCGCGAGGTCGCCCTCAAGCTGACCCCCACCGCGGCTATCAGTCCCGAGCTGGACAAGGCCCTGGAAAACGAAGCCAAGGCCGTCGCCCGGCTGAGCCATCCCCACATCATGCACATCAACAGCTCGGGCATCATCGAGGGCCGCCGCTACTTCGATACCAACTACATCCGAGGCCAGGACCTGGCCTCGTACACGCGAAAACACAAGCCAACGGAACGGCAGGCAGCCGAGATCCTCATCGCCGTGGCGGAGGCCCTGGCCTATGCCCACCAGCACGGCGTACTGCACCGCGACGTCAAGCCGCAGAACATCTACCTCGGCGAAGCGGAAGGCGAAGGCCCCTGGTTGATCGACTTCGGGTTGGCGTACATACGATCCATGACCGACCAGCGAGCCAAGACCGGGCTCTGCGGCACCCCAGGCTACATCGCACCCGAAGTCATCACCACCATGGGCGACCAGGTCGATCAGCGGGCTGACATCTTCGCCCTGGGTTGCGTGCTCTACGAGCTGCTCGCCGGCCGGCCCCCCTTCCACGAGCCCGGCGATGCCGCCGCCCGGACCGCCCTCTCGGTGGCGTCGATCTCCCAGACCTTGCTGAATACACTGCGGGCGCACTACAAGCCTCTAGCCAAAGCCGCACCCAACGTTCGACCCGAACTGGCCCGAATCTGCGAACGGGCAATCGCCGACGATCCTCAAGAACGTTACCCCACCGCCGCCGATATGGCCGCCGCGCTCCAGAGCTTCCTCAAAACCCTCGATATCGAAGAAGCTCAAAGCGATCTCAAGCTCGCACGAGCACAGTTCGAGCAACGCAAACGCAACGACCCCGCCGAGTTGGAGAACCTCGACGAGGCCCTCCGACTGGCGGAGGCGGTCAGGCACCACGGGAACGAGGACATCCGCAACCGCGTCAAAAGCCTGACTGAGGAGATCCAGGCCACCCAAAAGGACATTGCCGCCCGGCAGTCCAAGGCGAGCCGTGATCTCCGTGCGGCTAACGAAGCGCACGCCGCCGGCGACCACCGGGGAGCCATCGACTGCGCTCAGGCCGTATTGGCGGTTCCCTATGTCCAGGATCTACACGCCGAAGCCCGCCGCATCCAGCAGAAGGCACAGGAAGCACTGACCGAAGCGGCCCAGGATCATGCCCGACGACAGCGAAACCGCCGCGCTCGGCAGCTTCAACTCGCCGCCGCCGGGCTTGCCGTCGTCCTCGCGGCCGGCGCCGGTGGTTACTGGTGGCTGAGCCGGCAGCCCCCCTCGCCCGGACAAACCGACACCACCAGCGTCTCACCCCGTCCGACGGACCCAGCCCCACGGACAGACTTGCCCACACCCACTGACGTATCACCCGCCACCGCGACCGCCGCCGAAGGACACGCGCCGACAACCCTCCCGCCGGTCGTCCTCACTATGAACATCAATCCCAGCCCGCCACGCATCGCCGAGGCGGGAGGAAAGGCGACCATCACGCTCAAACTCGCCGGCGAGACCAGTGAAGCCGTGACCATCGCCTTTGACTTCCAGGGATCTACCGCAGAGCCGGGCAAGCACTTCACCGTATCGGGCCTCTCTCAAGACCAGACCGTGGACTTGCGGGCCGGGCAGAGTGAACACGAGCTGACCATCGAGGCCGTAAACGACCAGATCGTCAATCCCGGCAAGTTCGTCACCGTCCAGGCGACGTCCGCGACCGGGGCCCGTCTCGAACAACCCGCCACCGCCACCGTCGCGATCGTCGATGACGACCATGCCGGGCTCACTTGCGGCCAATCACGTATGCAGATCCGCGAAGGGGAGGAGGACACGACTACGCTGCAGCTCACTTCGCACCCCACCGCGCCCGTCCAGATCAGCCTCGAACACGACGCGGCCGACCAGGTCCGAATCACCCCGAACAGGCTCAACTTCACCACCGACAACTGGTCCAGTCCGCAGACCATCACCATCGCCGCGATCCGCGATCGGACGGTGGACGGCAGCCACACGGCCACGATTCGGCTACGCTGCGAAAGCCAGGACGCCGCCTATGAGAACCTCAAATCCGACCCAATCATCATCGAGGTGATCGACGAAGACCGGGCCACCGTAGCCTTCGTCCACCCGGACAGCCGCACGAAACGCTCCACGCTTGCCGAGCATAAGATAGGCATCCGCCTCGACGTCGCGGACGACGGCACAATCGCCGAGCCGCTCCAGGTGCACCTGTTCGACTCCGGCGAAGGTCGCGAAGTCGGCAAAGTCGAGTTTCCCGCGGCCAGCCAGAGTCGGGAACTGACCTGGAGCCTCGCCGATGTGTCCGCCATCGAGAATCGCGAGGCGGTAACCCTGCGGTTGGACTTCCCGCCGGCAGTCAAAGAACGGCTCCGCGAGCAGCGCATGCCGATCGAGATCGGAGCCCCTCAACGCCACACCCTGACAATCGAGAGCGAGCGAATCGAGGTCCGGCCACCCGAGGTCTTGGCCGCACTGGTACCCGCCCTGCTGGAGCAGGCACAGGGGAACCTCACTTGGCTGCGAGCCTTCGCGACCTGGCTGGGCGAGGCGGAAGGCGAACCCGAACTGCTGGGCGAGCCGCTGCGCATCACCGCAACTCCGGAGCAGGTGACCAGCCAACTCGCTTACCCATGGGGCGAAACACTGCCGCCACTGGCCCTCAAAACCGACGAGATCGGCACAGAGAAGCCCGCGGAGACCGTCTCCGCCAAACTCATCGAACACCTCAAGGCCCAGACACCCACCGATCGCCAGCAGTACCTGCAATGGTGGGTTCAACGCCAAGAGCTCGAACGCGAAATCATCAACGATCTGGCCGCCGCCAATGTCACCGTACAGGACGGTCAGCCGGTCGATGTGCCCGGCGGCAGCGCCAAGGCTTGGCAGTACCTGCAACAAATCGCCCGCCTCAAGTGGATGTCCAACGAGAGCGGCAGTGGCGCCCAGTCACTCGAAGACTGGACCCAGAAAGCCCGGCAGGATCTGTCCTCCACTGGACGCAGCACCGACAACGCCATCTTCGTACGCCCGTGCCGCTTCATCGAGTACTTCTGGGGCCAACGCCACGTCCACGCCATCTACTGGCTGACCCCCACCGACACCGATGAGAACCGCTCCCAAGCCGTCTACGCTCGCTACGTACGCCTTGGACCGGCACGGCTGTTGAGCCAAACGACGGCCCGAATGGTCCAGCAAGCCGACGCCGAGGTCGGCCGAACACTCGGAGCCACCCTGCTCGGCCCCGTTGTCGGCGAAGCCGATTTCTTCAAATCGCAAACCCGCTCCTTCGGCATCGTCATCGCACCCGACGGGCCCATGTGTTTCCTCGCCCTCCCGCATCTGCCCTTCCCGGGAGCGCGACCCGACATCACCGCCGACGCCGAAACTCGAACCGAACAAACCGTGCAAGGCAAGGTCCAAGTCCCCGAAGCCCTCTATAATGTGGCAGGCCTGTGCACCGGCGGGCAGAACCCAAACCTGCACATCTCGGTTTGGACCATGGTCAGCGCCGGGCCGCCACCTCAGCAGCCCGCAAACCCCGCGCAGCTTTGGCGAGTACCCTGGCAGATCGCCACCGGCGAGCCCGCCGCCGCCCTCCAATCCATGCGATACCCAGGCGCCCGAGACCTCAAAGTCTCCAACGCCCTGTTCGTCTACGCCCTGCGCGGCAGCGGTCGGCTTGACGACTGGCTCACCGGCCAGATCCAATCCGAAGTCGTCAGCCGAGTCGCATCCCAACCCAAGGATCTCGACGGCGGATTCCTCAACCCCCGACTCAATGTCGCCAACGCGCCCGGCTGGCTACGACTCTGCGTCCTTGTCTCAGATCCACCCAAGTGAGCACGCCACCACCCGGCCCCCGAACTCGGAGCTTCATCATCCCCCCTGCCCTGTGCCTGCAATGCCTATCCCTGTAGAATCCCAACCCGTGTGCGAGGAGCCGGCTCGGCGATGGTCGCCCCCTTCTGCTCGTACATGCTGCCGCCCCCCCCTGGGCAGCCGGTGTGGGCGGGCAAAGCCGTCGGAACAACGCGGGGCTGCCGCAATGGGAACAGAAACCGTCATGCATGCTCTGCTGATGCCACTGGGAAGCGCGGGCGATGTCCATCCTTACATCGGGATAGGTCGCCGGCTGCGAGCCCGTGGACACCATGTGACCCTCATCACCAGTGGTTACTTCGAGCCCCACGCCCGGCAAGCGGGTCTCGATTTCGTGGCCCTGGGCACCGCCCAGGAATACCAGGAGATCATGCAAGATCCCGAGCTTTGGCATCCACACAAAGCCTTCCGCAAATTCGCCGAGGTGATCGCCCCGCGCCTCATGCCACCCATCTACCAAGCGATCATGGATCGCCACGTGCCGGGCCAGACGGTCATGGCCGCCAGCGGCAACATCTTCGCCGCACGCGCCGCCCACGAGAAAACCGGCATCCCACTGGCCACCGTCCACCTTCAGCCCGCGTCCTTCCGCAGCATCTATGAACCGCCGATGATCTGCGGACTCCCTCTGCTTCGTCGGATCCCCAAGGCCTGCTGCCGAGCCGTGTTCATGCTGGTCGACCTGCTGGTGGTGGACCGACTACTGCTGAAAATGACCAACGACTTCCGCGCCCAGATCGGACTACGCCCCATACCCCGTTTCGTGTCCACATGGTGGAACTCCCCGCAACGAGTGATCGGGCTGTTCCCGGAGTGGTTCGCCAAGCCCCAGCCCGACTGGCCCTCGCAGACACGGCTCACCGGCTTCCCGCTCTACGACGCCGAGGACGCCGAGCCCATGCCCGCGGACGCCGAGGCGTTCCTCCAGGCGGGCGACCCGCCATTGGTCTTCACCCCGGGCTCCCCAATCCGCGGGGTCGATTGGTTCTTCCAGGCCTCCGCCGAGGCTTGCCGGCTCCTTGGCCGCCGCGGTCTCCTGCTGACCCAATACCCCGAGCAGATCCCCGCAAACCTGCCCGACGGCGTACGGCACTACCCGTATCTGCCTTTCGGCAGGCTTCTGCCACGATGCGCGGCCATCGTGCATCACGGGGGGATCGGCACCATGGCCCAGGCCCTGGCGGCCGGGATCCCCCAGTTGCTCATGCCTTCCTGTAACGACCAGCCGGACAACGCCATGCGGCTCACCGCACTGGGCGGCGCCGACCAGATCAGCCCTGACGCCTACCAAGCCCCACGCGTCGCCCACCGGCTAAAACGGCTGCTGGAGTCCCGGGAGGTCCTGGCTACATCCCGAACGCTCGCGGATCGCATCTGCAGTGAAGACCCACTGGGCAAGACCTGCAGCTTGATCGAGGCACTGCTCACCAACTGCCAGCGCTGACGGAATGACCCGCCAAACACGATCCACATAAAATACAGTCCCACAGTACCTGGATGCGGCGCGGTTTTTTTGAAAAAGACTGGGCTGCTCACTTGGGCGCGACCCATTATAGTTATATAATGATTTTGTAGCCGGGCGTGCCCTTCTGGGAAACCTCCCGGGATCCACGTCAGGCGAAGACGGCATATTCATGTGTCTCGGAAAGGATCCTCTCATGTGCAACTCCTCACGCCGTACTGCGTTCACGTTGATCGAAGTGCTGGTGGTCGTGGCGATCATCGCGCTGTTGATTGCGATCCTGCTGCCCTCGTTAACCAGAGCACGAGACCAAGCTCGCTCGGCCATGTGCAAGGCCAACGTCAGGCAGATCATGCTGGGCACGCTCATGTATGTGCACGACCAGAAGACCCTGCCCGGCAGCCAGACCGTCTACTATCGCAACGGCCTCTGGCCAATCGCCCGGCCCACTGATCTCAAAAGAACACTCCCCGTCTGGGACGGCGCTGTGCAGAGCTACGCAGGCAGCGGGGGTAAGGACTCCCAGCTTTTCAAGGAAGACTGCCCACAACGCGGAAGTATTTTCCGGTACACGCGAGACCGGCAGATCTACGTGTGCCCCTCCGAGCGCACGGGCCAACCTTCAGATACTCCCGAAGGCGGCGACGGCAACGGCCGGAACAGCTACTCCATGAACGCCTACATCGCTCACAAGGCCCCCGACAAACTGTACCGCCCAACACGCCCGGCCGGATGGCCGGTGGAGGGAAAAGACCGCAACGGGCAACCTGTGCCCAGCCCCCAGCATAACTCTCTCCGCTGGACAGACTCCCAGATGTTCGTCCTGGTCGAGGAGCATCCGTATCGCAACAAGAACGTCAACTGTGAAGGGAACTTCAACGTCACCGACGAAATCGTTGCCAGACACAGTATCTTGAAACGACCAAGAATGTCTGGTGCAACAATCATTGATCCGGGCCTTGGACGAACCAATATCGGCTACCTGGACGGTCGCTCCGACTCGGTGCTCATGCCCGTCCGAACGATGGCGAGCGACCTGTTCGCCCAGATCGGGTTCCCCGTACTGGAGGGTAGCGAGTGTCTCGACTTCTTAGCTGTCTTCCTCGCGAAATTCAAATAGCCCGACCATCCATGATGCGGCATGAGCCATGGCGTTGGCCTGGAGGGGCTTTCAGCAAGCATCGGCGTCCATCCGCGGCCATGGGCGGTTCCCGATCCTCTGGGCTGTAGGCAAAGCCCGTGTTGTGCCTTCGGCATCCTCCGTGCCTCAGCGTGAACCGTGTGATATCACGGTAAGGCCTCGGCAGGCATATGGCGATTCGGGGCATGGAGTGGCTGGCGGTGCGAACGCGGATCGTTCCAGTTGGGTTATTACCCTTTCTGATGATGGCCTGCCTGGCTTGCCAGCACGGCGGCAGCGGGCTGGACGGCTGCCTCTACTGGATGGACGAGCCGGCGCGGCAGTGGCCGGCTGAGGAGTGGGGCCGGCAGGTGGAGTACATGCGGCGGGCGGGCTTCCGGCACGTGATCATGAGCGGGCCAAGCTATGACGTGTTAACCGAGGCCGCCGACGCCCGGCTTGTGCCGTTCGACCATTTCATGAACGCCAGCCGCGGGACCGGACTGCGCGTCTACCTGTCGCTGTGGTCACATCCGCAGTGGTATGGACGCTGGGACTTGGCCGAGGAGCTCGATACCAACGCCTCGGTGATCGCCCGGCTGACCGAACGCTACGGCCGCCACCCAAACTTCGCCGGCTGGTACATCCCGCATGAGATCTACGTCATGTGGGACGACCAGGCCCGCTACATGCGCGAGCTGTACGCCGGGCTGTCGCGGATGTGCAAGGCGGCCACGGCGGACAAGCTCGTCGTGCTCTCGCCCTTCTTCATCCTCGACCGCAAGGGCTATCTCGGCGACTTTCGCTTCGCCGAGCCGGACGAGTACGAGGACTTCTGGGCGGACCTGCTGGCGGCTACGCAGATCGACGTCGTCGCCCTTCAGGACAGCGGCGAGCACCTGAGCTGCTACAGCCTGGACGACCGCCGACCGTTCCTGGCGGCCATGCGGCGGGCCTGCACACGTACCGGCCGGCGGCTGTGGATCAACATCGAGACCGGCGAACTGCACGTGGATGGCCTTGAAGCCTATGCCCACCGCTTCGGCCGCAAGACCCACGTCAACGATCCCCGCACCCAATCTGACTGGCGAGCCGTCCCGCCAGACAAGCTGCGCGACAAGATCCGACTGGCCCATGAGTTCAGCCGCACCACCATCACCTGGGGCTACCAGCAGTATTGGGATCCCATGCGTGGAGCCGAGCCGAGGAGCATCTATGATGCCTACCGCGGCCGCGAACTGGAACGAATCGGCCTTGAACCGCAACCACGGCCCAGATAGCATCACTTCAGCAGTCGGCCGGCCGGCCACCATCGGATCGGCTTTGTGGCCAGCCCGCCACGACAAGTCCAGCACCAGAGCAAACCCAACAACGCGCTGGCCATGGGAGAACTGTCATGCGTCCCGTCCAAACCCTCCTCGCGATCAGCCTCCTGGCTACCTTCATCGTATGCGGACCGGTATCCGCCGCCGTCGCCGAGACATCCAGAGCCAGGCCCAATATCGTCTTCATCCTCGCCGACGATCTCGGCTATACCGACCTCGCCTGCTACGGCAGCAAGTACTACGAAACGCCCCAAATCGACCGCCTCGCCGCACAAGGCATCCGCTTCACCAGCGGGTACACCTGCGGCCCGAACTGCCAGCCCACCCGGGCGGCGTTGATGAGCGGGCAATACGGGCCGCGCACCGGCGTCTACACCGTCGGCAGCATCGATCGCTTTAACTGGCGAAGCCGTCCATTGCGACCCGCGGACAACGTGCCCGCCCTGCCGCTCGACAAGATCACCATCGCCCAGACACTCAAATCTGCCGGTTACACCACCGGTCTCTTCGGCAAGTGGCACCTCGGCGAGCAAGGGCCGCACCACCCCGGCCAGCGAGGATTCGACGAGGCCATCGTCTCCATGGGCAAGCACTTCAACTTTGAGACTCGCCCCGAGGTCGACTACCCCGAGGGCACCTATCTCGCCGATTTCCTCACCGACAAAGCCGTCGACTTCATCCGCCGACACCAAGCCGGGCCGTTCTTCCTCTACCTGTCGCATTTCGCGGTGCATACACCGCACGAGGCCAAGGACAACCTGATCGCCAGGTTCAAACCCAAGGCACCCGCGGGCGGCCACCACGATCCGGTCTATGCCGCCATGATCGCCAGCGTGGATGAAAGCGTCGGCCGCGTCATGCGGGTACTCGACGAGCTCAAGCTCGCGGACAACACCCTGGTCATCTTCTCGAGCGACAACGGCGGCGTGGGTGGATATCAGCGAGAAGGCATCACGTTCGCAAAAAGCACCACCGACAACGCTCCGCTGCGCGGCGGCAAGGGCATGCTCTACGAAGGCGGCGTCCGCGTACCTTATATCTTCCACTGGCCGGGCAGAATCCCCGCCGGCACGGAATGCAGCCAGCCGATTAACAGCGTGGATCTCTACCCCTCGCTGCTCGAACTTGCCGGGGCTACGCCTCCGCCTGAATACCCGCTCGACGGCGTCAGCTATCTCGAACTGCTGACCAGCGGTGGCAAGGCCCAACTCAAACGCGAGGCCCTGTTCTGGCATTTCCCCGGCTACCTCGGGTCCGGACAGAACCAGTGGCGTACCTTGCCCGTCAGTACCATCCGCGTCGGCGACTTCAAGCTCATGGAGTTTATCGAGGACGGCCGGCTCGAACTCTACAACCTCCGCGAGGACATCGGCGAGAAGAGAAACCTCGCCGCCGACATGCCCGACCACGCCAGGGATCTCCACGCCCGGCTTAACGCGTGGCGCGAGCGGATCAAGGCCCCCATGCCCACGGCCAACAAAGCCGATCGCCCCGCCGACCGACCGCGGCAACCCCGCAAAAACGAACGCCAACGCCGCGCCAATCCAACGGAATAGAACACCCCGCAACGCGATCGGCAAGAAAGCCCATCTTGGCCGGCCTTTACGTGCCCGGCCCAGAACTGTATCTTCCCACCAGGTGCGAACTAAGCCCCCAACGGAGCCTCCCGATGCGACACCTGTTTGCGATGACTCTACCCGCGGTAACCTGCCTTTGTTCCTGCACAGCTGGACCATCGGGTCGGCCGATCGATCGGTACACGCTCACTTACGAATCACCCGTCGATCCCAACCTGCAGGCAAGGATCGAACAGATTGATACCGCCCTACGCAAGCAATTCGACATGACCACCGAGCAGACCGCCCTCGGCGTGCTGGACCTTACAAGTCCGCGGCTGGCCATGATCCATCCCGATCGCATCGAATACGCCGCCAGTGTGCCCAAAATCGGTATCCTGTTGGCCTACTTCCAGTCACACCCCGAGGCGGCCACCCAGCTCGATCCCGTCACCCAACACGAACTGGGCCTCATGATCAAGGTCAGCAGCAACGAGATGGCCGCCAAGTACTCTCGGCAAATCGGCCTCAAGACCATCCAGGGCATTCTCAATGACCAAGGCTTCTACGATGAGGACCACGGCGGCGGCATCTGGGTGGGCAAACACTACGGCAAAGACAACGAGCGGTACCCCGATCCCGTCGGCGATCACTCCCACGCCGCCACCCTCCGGCAGGTGCTCCGGTACTTCCTGCTCCTCGAACAGGGCAAACTCGTCTCCCCGGACGCCTCCAGGACCATGCGCGAGATCTTCGCCTCTCCCGAGATCCCCCACAACGACGCCAAATTCGTCCAAGGCCTCGCCGGCCGCGATCTCCAGATCATCCGCAAATCGGGCACCTGGGAAAACTGGCTCCACGACGCCGCGGTCATCACCGGCCCGAACCGTCACTACATCCTTGTCGCACTCACCTGCCACCCCAAGGGGGATGACTATCTCGCCGAGTTGGCCAAAGCCGTCGACGACTTGATGCAGGCTCCCAAGTCCGCAAAATGATGGAACCGCGGTAATACCCCGTCTACCAGCATCCGGGCGGTAGGTTGGCACCGTGGAGACAGCCGCGATACCCGTCGAAGTCCAGACCGTCCACGTCACCGTCAAGATCGAAGTCGGCGGAACGGCAGCCGTCCGGAAATGGATTGCCCGGGCCACTGAAACAACGCTGAAAATGACCGAAGTCGCTCAGGTCCACATCGCCATCATGGTCGAAGTCGCCAGGCACATCACACGGCAAGTCGATCTCGTCAAGGTAGACCGTATAGGGACCAACGCCGTCGACAATGGAAAACGCCAGGCACTCCAGGGTCCCCTTTCCACTGGGGGTATGTAGTACCCCGTCGCCCGTGAACTCGACGATAGCGTCGTTTCGCGGATCGAAGGTAAACGTCTGCCACTCGCCGGGCATCGGCTCGATGAGCACCCCTTGCGGCGCCCCGTCGACCGTCACCGCGGCCCCGAGGAACTCGATGCTCCCGACCCGATCCCCATCCGCCCCGAGGTCCGCGGTGGTACCCGTCTCGCGAATCCCCACCGCCAATCGCAGGCGACCGCTGTCCAGCCGCAGGCGGAGCCGGATGGGACGATTCAAATCAACCGTCGGGTTGGGGATGTAAGCCCCTCCCGCTGTGGTAACGCGAGCCCATCGCTGCAAGCTGGTGTCGAGGTACTCCCACTGCAACATGTAGCACTTGCCCCCACCGAACGCGGGGATCGCCTCGGTCACCTCGCTGACATCCGGCGTCGGGGCAAGATGGGGAACGGATGACCCACTGTAGCGAGGATTCCGGAACATCACCCGCGTCCCTTCACTGTACTCCTCGAAGCCGGTCAAACCGAACGTCTCGCACGCCGGTATCGATTCCACCTGCACGTTCCATGTTGCCTCATCGTCGCCGGCTGCACTCGATGCCCGCACGGAGAAGGCCACCAGACGCCCCGAGTCGCTTGGCATGGGTACCCAGCGAACAAGGCCCGAAACACTATCCACTGTCGCGCCGCTCGGCCCCTGGAGCAGACTCCATGAGTCCGCGATGCCCTGAGCCAACGTCAACTGGCAAACGTACTCCCGACCTCGAACCGCCGAGTCTGGATCGGGGCTCACCGCGGCGATGATCGGCGGCAACAGCGATCCAAGCGTGATATCCAGGCGTGCGACCGTACCCGCGGCCACCGTGACCTGTGCCGGGCTGACCGGATCGTAGCCGATGTGCGAAGTAGTCACTGTGTATGTACCCGGCGGAACGAGCAGAAACGAGTAGAGCCCATCGCCGCTCGACAATGCCTTGTACGTCGAACCGGACCACGACACCTGGGCGTCCACAACGGGCATACCCTGCGCATCCCGCACGTATCCATAGACGATCCCGGTGGTCGGGTTGCTCTTCCATGTCATCCCCGGGGTCGGCACCGCCGCTTGGTACACCTCGGCCAAGTAGTCGCTCCAGCCGGTGAACGAGTTGTAGGAGTAGGTGCTGTTGCCTTGCCCGCCGCGCGTTCGCGTCAGCTCAACCTGGGCCAGAAGTTCCGCCACGCCTCCATTGGTATTGTGCCCCGCCACCACGTGACGTCCGGCGCTGCCGGCAAGCCATGCTTGCAGCGTAGTATCCCAGCCCGAGCCGGCCCCGCCCGTGGAGTACATCATGGGAACCAGCATGTCCATGCCGCCGGTTTGGGCCCACACCAGGCTGTCCTGATACACACCCGTCGGGGCCGTGGCCGGGTTCGGGAAGACCGCGGCGCTGACCACGATCTGCGGCTTGACCGCCATGATCTCCGCATACATGTCGCGAACCAGCCGGGTGGTCTGATCGGCCGTCCAGGCCGCGAAGTCCAGTGCGTTCGGATTGCTCTGCGAGTTCGCCAGGCGAGCCTGGCTGATCGGATCGTACGAGTAGCTCGCCCCAGGCGTGCGAATGCGGTCGAAGTGGACGCCATCGACGTCGTAGTTCCGCACCACGTACATGACCTGCCTGCGCCAATAAGCCTGGAAGTCCGGAATGCCGGGAGCGATCCAGACGTAACCGCCGGCCCGCTGGACCGGATCCCCTTGCGAATCGCATATCAGCCAGTCATGGCGAGCTGGGTCGGCCGCGTTGCAGTGCTTGTAGAAAAGGTGATTCAGGTTCGCCGGCAAGGCTCCACCCGAAGCCAGCCAGCAGGTATGCGTGTTGATATAGGCGTGAAACTCGATGCCAGCCGCGTGCGCCGCGCTGATCGCGTAGGCCAACGGATCCCAACCGGGATCTGCCCCCCCGATCAGAGGCGACCAGACCTCCTCGGGCGAGGGATAAAACACATCGCACTGCCCGCGGATCTGAAAGAAAACCGCGTTGAAATGGTGCGCCGCCAACGACTGCATAACGCTGTCGATCTTCGCTTGGCATGTCGCCCGGTCGGCATGGGGCCACTCGAACCGGGTCACCCACATCGCCCGAAACTCGGGATCCTGGCCCCATAACACGGTTGGGTGCAGTGTGACCCCTCCAGCCACCGCGAGAGCCAACAGTACGGATGAGACTCTCATCATCGCCGTCTCCGATCGTGCCCCGTCCCACGGATCGCAAAGCTCGGGCCCTCGGTCGGGCACCCCCGTGAGAAGCTCGCCCGCCTATGCCGTCAGGGGCCTACCATCATTGTACAATAATCCCGCCTGCCGCGCCACCTCCCCAAATCAGCCCGCCGCACAGAAACGGACGGTCGGCCACCGCCGCTCCAGACGTCGCAGCATGAACAACCGGAAGCCAATTGACAGAAAAGCACTCGTCTGGTAGAGTCCATTTCGCTTGCCAAGGAGGGTTTAAGGAGTAGTATCTGGGTTCTCTTGGCCGAGTGAAGCGGTGCGTGAGCCTCGCTCTCCACGTCGGCGAATGCGGTGTCTTTGATGCGTCCCTACGTCCACGGTTACGACAACATTGAAAGCGGCAGACTCCGAGATCAGGCCGATACGCTCGCCGATCTGCTCCATCACGACTCGGTCTATCCGCCAGGCGCCCACATCCTCGAAGCGGGCTGTGGCGTCGGCGCCCAGACCATCCACCTCGCCGGCCGAAATCCCCACGCCGTCATCACCAGCGTGGACATCTCCGCCGATTCCCTCGCCCAGGCCCAATCCGCGATCGATGCGAGGGGAATCCGCAACGTCACATTTCAGCAGGCGGACCTCCTCCACCTGCCGTTCGAGACCCAGCGCTTCGACCATGTCTTCGTCTGCTTTGTCCTGGAGCATCTACCCGACCCGGCCCAGGCACTGCGTGCCCTCCTGCCAATGCTCAAACCCGGTGGAACCATCACCGCCATCGAGGGCGACCACGGCTCAGCCTACTACCATCCCGCCAGTGAGGCCGCTCAGCGCTGCATTAAGTGCCTTGTCGAGCTGCAGGCCCGGATAGGCGGCGATTCGCTGATCGGACGGCAACTGTATCCGCTCCTGCTGAACGCGGGGTACCGCCAGGTCGCCGTCTCCCCACGGATGGTCTATGTGGACGACAGCCGGCCCGATCTGGTCCAGGGCTTCACCCGAAACACCTTCACCGCCATGGTCGCCGGAGTCCGCGACCAAGCCCTGGCCGCCAGCTTGATCGACCCGGCATCATGGGAGCGGGGCATCGCCGACCTTCGTCGCACTGCCGATGGCGGGGGCACATTCTGCTACACCTTCTTCAAGGGAACCGGTGTCGCAGCAGAATAGGACGCCCCACCCTGCAACGCCAGAACCCGTATGAGACGCCCTGCCGATACAAATGGTCGCGGGGTTCTTCTCCCCGACGGCCCACGGCGGTATAATGTCTCGGATGATGAGCACGTTGACGATCCAAAAGGCGGCCCCGTTCGCGATCCCCTTGCACTGGGGCACGACTCCACCCTAACTATCCACCACGATTCTTCCGATTGACCTGATGGCCCCCATCCCCGGCCATTGTCACGGCCATTCGCTCGCCGGCCTGACGACGATAATAGGACCATAGAACCCGATACTTTGGACTCTCGATCATGGATATGCCCGCAACTTCAGTAAGCCGCCTCGCACGCCGGGAGATCGCCCGACGCCGGACCTTTGCCATCGTCTCCCACCCCGACGCCGGCAAGACCACACTCACCGAAAAGTTCCTCCTCTACGGCGGAGCGGTCAACCTGGCCGGCTCGGTCACCGCACGCAAAACCCAGAGAGCCACCACCTCCGACTGGATGGAACTCGAGAAGAAACGCGGCATCTCCATCAGCTCTACCGTGCTCCAGTTCGATTATCGCGATTTCCGCATCAACCTCCTGGACACGCCGGGACACAAGGATTTCTCCGAGGACACCTATCGCGTCCTCACCGCCGTAGACGCCGCCGTCATGGTCATCGACGCCGGCAAGGGTATCGAAAGCCAGACCCGTAAACTCTTCGAAGTCTGCCGGCACCGGGGCGTGCCCATCTTCACCTTCATGAACAAGCTCGACCGCCCCGCACGGGATCCGCTGCTCCTGCTCGACGAACTCGAGAACGTCCTGGGCATCGCCGCCTACCCCATGAACTGGCCGCTGGGCTCTGGCGTCAACTTCAAAGGCGTCTGGGATCGCCGCACCCGCATGGCCCACCTCTACGAGCGAACCCGCGGCGGAGCCTATCGCGCCCCGGTCTCGACCGCAGGCCTCTCCGATCCCCTGGTCCGCGACTGCCTCGAAGAGCATGTCTACCGCACCGTCTGCGAAGAGGTCGAGATGCTCGAAGGCGCCGGAGCGGAGTTTCGACTGGACGACGTCCGAGCCGGACACACCACACCCGTCTACTTCGGCAGTGCCCTCAACAACTTCGGCGTGCAACTGCTCTTGGACGGCTTCCTGGAGCATTCACTGCCACCGACCGGCCGGCAAAGCGGGACCGGCCTGATCGAGCCCACCCACCCGGCCTTCTCAGGGTTCGTCTTCAAGATCCAGGCCAACATGGACCCACGCCACCGCGACCGCATCGCATTCGTCCGCGTCGTCTCCGGAAAGTTCGAACGCGACATGACCGTCACACACCCACGGACCGGAAAAACCATCCGCCTCGCCAACGCCGCCAAACTCTTTGGACAGGAACGCGAAACCGTCGACGAAGCCTACCCCGGCGACGTGGTGGGAATTGTTGGCAACGCGAAGTTCGCCATCGGCGATACACTGACCGAAGACCCGGCCATCACCTACGACGAGATTCCACGCTTCGCCCCCGAATGCTTCGCTTACCTCGAGAATCCCGAGCCCGCCAACTTCAAGCGGTTTCGCGACGGACTCGGCCAACTGCTCCAGGAAGGCGTCGTGCAAACTTACGAACTCGCCGACGCCACCCGCAAAGTCCCGCTGCTCGGCGCCGTCGGCCCCCTCCAGTTCGAAATCGTGCAGTACCGGCTCGAAAGCGAATACGGCGCCGCCTCACGCATCGAGGGGGCGCCCTGGACCGTCGCTCGCTGGCTCGACCCCGCCGTGCGGCCGGAAGACCTCATGCTCCCCCACGGCGTACGCCTCGCCACCGACGGACAGGGCCAACGCGTTCTCCTCTTCCAAGACGACTGGAAACTCCGATACTTTCAGGAACGAAACAAAGAAATCAAGGTCAGCGATTTGCCCTTCACCAACGCATCGCCAACGCTGGTACCCCGGTGAGACGCAAAGGCATCACGGGCCGGACTCCCAACACAGTGAGAACCGGACTTGAAGAGTTGATGGAGCGATGACCGGCTTGGCAACCCAAAACGACTGCCTTCCCGCTGCGAATCCCTGCCGGGTCTGCCGGTCCGGCCATGTTATCCCTTTCCAGGTGATAGAGGGACAAGACTACTGGCGTTGCCCCACCTGCGCCGCCACTTTCCTCGATATCGCACAGCTTCCCGACAGGCCCACTGAGCGAGCGCGTTACCTGCTGCACGAGAACGATCCGCACGACGCCGGTTACAGGAGCTTCCTCAGCAGGCTGGCCACGCCGTTGCTGGACAAGCTTCCGCCCGGCCGCGAGGGCCTCGACTATGGCTGCGGACCCGGGCCGGCACTTGCCCATATGCTCACCGAGGCCGGACATACCGTCCGCCTCTATGACCCCTTCTTCCACCCCGACGCCTCGGCACTGCGACACACCTACGATTTCATCACCTGCACCGAGGTGGCCGAGCATTTCCATCAGCCCGCCCGCGAGTTCGCCCGGCTCGACGCCCTGCTGCGGCCCGGCGGCTGGCTGGCGATCATGACCTGCTTCGCCACCGACGATCGACGCTTCGCCGACTGGCATTACCGCCGCGACCCGACCCACGTCGTGTTCTATCGCCCGCAAACCTTCCACTACCTCGCGGCACAACTCGGCTGGGACTGCGAGATTCCCACACAAGATGTGGTGCTGATGCGCAAAGCCGATCTCTCGACCACGCGGATCAACGATTGAACGCGGAAATCATGCCTGGACGCCCTGCCATCGATCACCCTGCCGTCCGACCGAATCCAGCCGCCATCACGATCCCGATCACATACCTGCCAGCTTGGGAACGATGCCCAACGCCTCCATGCGGCGATACAGACGACTGCGGGAAATACCCATCCTGCGCGCGGCAAGGCTTCGTTGCCCGTTGGTCTGCCGCAACGCGTTCAAGATCGCCTGCCGCTCATAGTCGGCCAGCAAATCATCGAGAGGCAGGACACCGGAGCCTCCCGCCCGGCCCGCCGACTCATGAAGAGACACATGTGCCGCCGGAAGGCGAATCGCCTCCCCGGTGAGCGCCTCACCGGTGCCCGACGCGAACGCGGACTCGATCACGTTGTGCAACTCCTGAACGTTCCCCGGCCAATCGTGCCGATCAAGGATCTCCCACACTTCCGCCCCCACTTCCTTTACCTGCCGCATGCCTTGCTGGTTGAGCTGCCCGATGAACTGGTGAACCAGCAGGGGAATGTCCTCCTTGCGGGCACGCAACGGCGGCATCTCAATCGAAATCACACTCAGACGGTAGAGCAGATCCTCACGCAAGGCACCCGAAGAAGCCAGAGCCTCCAAGGGCAGGTTCGCCGAGGCGATCACCCGTACATGAGCCGCCACCGGCTCGATGCCCCCGACAGGCCGAACCGCACGTTCCTCGATCGCCCCCAACAACCTGGCCTGCGTGCTGCCCGGCAAGCGGTCCACGCCCTCGATGAACAGCGTGCCACCATCCGCCGCACGGTACAGCCCGCAGCCTTCTCCGCTGCCGACCGCCGCCCCGACGCCCACCTGCCCGAACAGCTCCGCCTCGATCCGATCCGCGGGCGCGGCCGCTACGCTGGACGCCACAAAGGGGCCGTCCTTCTGCAAGCCGTTGAAGTGGATCGTCCGAGCAACCCGCTCCTTGCCCGTGCCCGCCTCACCGCAAATCAGCACCGGGCTGCCGTTCTCACAAGCGGACCGAATCCTGTCCAACACAAGCCGCATACCCGGCGAACGGGTCACGATACTGACGAAACCGTACTGCTCGCGCATACGCTGATGCAGTCGTTCAACCTCGTCACGCAGCTCCTCGATCGTCTCGCGATAGCCCTCCTCACGCTCCCGCAGCTCGGTGATCTCACGCATCACCCCGATCAGCCCCCCGCCTTCGCCATGGGCATCGCGCAGCGGCGTGTACAGCGTCTCGATCCAACGGCGCTCGCCCGCACGCGTGGTCAACTGCATCACCTGACGGGCCACGGACCGATCGCCCCTGGCGACGCCCAAGCCCGGGCAGAGACCTCCCGCCAGCGGTCGCCCCTGCTCATCCCGACAATCCAGAAACTCACTGCAAGCACGGTCGCTCTGGAGCACCTCCTGCGCGCGAAAGCCGGTCAACCGTTCGCACGCCGGATTGAAGAACACGAATCGCCTCTGCTCGTCAAGAACAAAAACACCGTCTTGGGTGTTTGCGAGAATGCGATCCATTGAAATCGTTTCCAGCGTTTGGTCGCTCATCGTATTTGCCCCGGTCCAAGGGTAGGAAGGCTGGCCACACGGGATCGTAGGGGTGGTGCCCCAAGAGTCAAGCAACACGCGCATTTTTCTCAGCGTATCCACGCGGGCACCGCCCTCAGCGCCCGAAACCAGGACAGATGCGGCAAACGAAGACACGCAAGCGGCCGCAGGGGCAACCATCGCCCGTTCAATCTGCCTTTAACCCGCTTGCCGCTTCGGTTACTATGCCCGGGCCGAACTTTGGTGCGTCTTTGGCGTCCGGGGACTGGCTCCTTTTTGCAGACATGGAGGCTTTCCACGTGGATCAGTCACTTGAGGGCCTGGCGATACCGTTGCGTCAGAAGGGCTTCAAGGCAAGAAAGTGCCTGTCCCCCTTTCCTAAACGCTAAACACGTACGGACCCCGGGCCGACGCACTGCACCGGGGGCGCGATCCGACGGGCCGATCGGAACGCATGCCACGCGGCACAATGGCTCGGCCGACGGAAACGTCACATGAACGTCGCGCTCCTCCAACAGGCGGGCCAGCAAGTCCAGCTATGGCCGAGGACCCTGCTGCTGTCCCACGACCGTCCGGACGGCGACGCCTACGGCGCGATGGCGGCCATGTGGCGAGTGATCACCGCCGCGGGCCGGCAGGCCACCGCCTGCATCTACGGCGACTGCTTGCCACGCTATGCCTTTCTCACCGAGTCCTGCCCGTTCGAGCGCTGCCCGCTCCATGATCCCGCACAAATGGACGCCGGTTATGACGGCATCCTGATCGTGGACACCGGTAGTTGGTCCCAACTCGAGCCGGCGGCCGATTACCTGCGGGCCAGCAGGCTGCCACGCATCGTGCTGGATCATCACGCCACCTGGGACGCCCTCGACGGACAAGGCACCACCGCAATCTACGCGGGCGATGCGTCGTCCGCGTCGGCGTGCGGGCTGCTGTTCGACTGGTGCCGACTGATGAACTGGCCCATCGATCAAACCACGGCCGAGGACCTGTTCGTCGGCATCGCCACCGACACCGGATGGTTCCGCTTCTCCAATACCGACGACCGCACCCTGACCGCCGCCGCCCAGCTGCTGCGTCTGGGCGTCAAAGCCGACATGCTCTATGCCCGCCTGTACGAGTCCTGGACGCCGGCCCGCCTGAGACTCAAGGCCCTCCTACTCGCCACGCTCCAACTGCACGCCGAAGGCCGCGTCGCCGGCATGATCCTCACGCCCGACATGCTCCAAGTCGCCGGGGCAACACCGGCCGACTGCGAGGAGTTGATCAACGAGCCCATGGCCGCCGCACAGGTCGTCGCCTCCGTGCTCTTCAACGTGCTCGAAGACGGACGCGTCCGCGTCAACCTGCGAAGCAAATCGCCCGAAGTCTGCGGCCGCGATGTCGATGTGTCCGCCCTGGCAAAGGAATTGGGCGGCGGAGGCCATCGCCGTGCCGCTGGTGTCCGCGTCGCCGGCCCTCTCGAACGAGCCCAGAACGAAATCCTACCCAAGCTCATCGCCGCGGTAACGAGCGGCTGATACCGCAGAATGGCTGTTTGTGAGAGCCACCGTTCGCCATACCCGAGAGCCGCTCGGCTGCAATCCGCGCGGCGCTCGCTCCTTTCGCAGGTATCACGCTTGCCAAATCGGCAAGCCTGGAGTATGAAAGCCTCCCGCGGGTGCCCACCCGCAACCATCTGGAGCGGCGACCACTGATGAACACGGACACCCACTGCAATGACACCGCGGCAACGCTGGACGCGGACATCACCTGCGTAGCCTGCGACGGCAACCTGCGAGGTGCGAAACTCCACGACGTGTGCCCCCACTGCGGCCAGCCAATTGGGGCCTCCATTGCACTGGAGACCATCCGCCAAACCGATCTGACCGTCGCGACCGATGTCTCCTGCGTGCATTGCGGCTACAACCTGCGGACAATGCCCATCAACTCGCGATGCCCGGAATGCGGCCACGAGGTCATCGACAGCCTCCGGTCCAGTGAACTGCGCTACGCGCCCCTCAACGGGCTAAAAGGTCTCCGGGCGGCGGCGATCATGCTGGCCGTGGGGCATGTGGCACCGATTGTCGTTCTTGGCGGATTGTGCGTTGGTGCCCCAGTCCTCGGAGTTGGGGGCTCTGCGTTAGCCCTGCTCCTGCTCGGTTGTGGCCTGATGGGCATCAGCGCCCCCCTCGCCACCAGGCATGCCGAACCGAGTCCCTGGCCACCATCGGCCATCATCGCCCTGCTTCTGATCGATGGCTTCCTCTTTGTCTGCGGCATCCTTGCGTTCTCCTCGCTCACAATATCCCTGTCATTCCTGATATGCGGCGCGGCCGGTATACTCAGCCTCCGAACCATTTCGGGACTCGGCCGGCGAGCCCGCAACGAAACCGTGCTGCGTGCTGCCAAAGTCTCTACCGCCTTGCTCGCCCTCTGGATGCTCCTGGCCGCCATCCTGATCGGGCTGCTTGCTGTCCATGCTCTCTGGACGCCAGCTCCACTCAACGCCATGACATCGCTTATTGGCTATCAGGCCCCCTGCTGCCAAGTACTTCTTGTCTTGCTGGGGCTCCTGACCTACGTCGCCACCCTGACCACCTCATTGGCGTGCGTCTCCATGCTGACGCAGACCATCCGAGCGCACAACTCAGCAACCAAGCCCATCGAGTAACAACGCCAGCGAGCATCACGCCAGCCTCGTAGCGGTCGCCCCCCGCGGCGACCGGCGAACATCACGCCAGCCCCGTAGCGGTCGCCCCCCGCGGCGACCGGGGCGTGCTTGGTGGCAAGGCCGGTGCCGAGGAAGCCCTGCACACATGCACGGCTCACAGGGCAGTGCCACACGGACGCCCACCGTAGCGGTCGCCCCCCGCGGCGACCGGCGAACACCACGCCAGCCCCGTAGCGGTCGCCCCCCGTGGCGACCGGCGAGCATCACGCCAACCCCGTAGCGGTCGCCCCCCGTGGCGACCGGCGAGCTCAGCCAAGCCGCAGCCGACCCAGAGCTCCCCGCGGCGCTCTCACAAGAGGTGCCAGAAACGCATACGGCATCACCAACCCCGATTCTCGACCGGTGAATCGAGCCATGAAGGATACGCCGGAATGCCATGACACAACCTCCGCCCGCATATTGTGGTCTGCCGCCATAGTCCGGTATCATGACCCAACCGAGGGCGAGGCATCCTCTCGCCCTGCGGCAGATCACTGGAGCCCAACGCGGAGCATCGCTCATGACCGGCCGGTTTTCCTCGCGAATAAGTGCCTGTGTTCTCACGGGCGGCACCCTTCTCTCCTGGACCTTGATCGGTTGTGAACGGCCCAAAGACGCACCACCGCCCGATACCCAGCCCGCCACCACCGCCCCCGCCCCCACCACAACCACGACGCCAACCACCTACCCGGCCGGCCTGTCCGCCACCAGTGCCCCCTCCGACGTCGTCCGGATCCTCCTCAAAGCCCTGGAAGAGCAGGACCGCTCCAACCTCAAGGCCCTCGCCGACCCCAAAGCCGCCATGGCCGCCATGCGACAACTTCTCGTGGTGCAAGGATTGGCTGATAACCTGCAAACCGAGCAGGCCGTCGAGATGGTCATGGACTCCTGGCTACACAAGTACCGGCTCTTCGAGCCCGGCTCCGCAACCGTGATCGGTGAGAATCTCGAAAGCGGCAAGGAGGCTTTCGTGCGTGTTCGCGGCAAATCCGCCTCCAGCGAAACCGAGTACCTGCTCGTGATTCCATTGCACCGCGAGCGCGGCGCGTGGCTCATCGGGCCCGACTTGTGGTTCGAACGCCAGACCGCCGATTGAAGCCACCCAATGCCCCCACGGCCAGTACAACCCGCCCTCAGTTCGCCTTGAACGGTGCGAGCAGCTTCTCCAACGCCTCGCCCGTCGGTGGCGTAAACGTGGGATCTTCCGGCGGCTCAACCGTCAGCGGAGCCTCGTCACCCAGCCGACGCAACTCCTCGGCAAGACGCCGCATCAGCCGTTCCTGCCGCTCCTGATAGCGAGCATCATCAGACAAGTCCCGCAACTCATCCGGGTCCGACCGCAAATCGAACAACTGCGTCTTGCCAATCTTCGGATAGCGGATCAACTTGAAGCGAGATCCCCGAATCGCCCGCTGCAGATCTCGATAGGCGAACACCGCATGGTTCCTGACCTTCTCCTGCCGGCCTTCGATCACCGGCTTGAGTCCCAGACCATCCAAGCCCGCGGGCACGTCAACCCCGGCCAACTGACAGATCGTGGGAAACACATCCAACAGATAAGCCAGAGCGTCACTGCGACCTTGCGGAATCCCCGGCCCGGCAAACAACAACGGCACCTTCGTACTGTGCTCGTAAAGACTCTGCTTACCCATCAGCCCGTGACTCCCGACCGCCAACCCGTTGTCAGACGAGAAGATCACGATCGTGTCCTTCTCCAACCCAAGATCCCCCAGCACACCCAGCAGGCGGCCAATCTGATGATCCATCGCGGTGATAACCGCGTAGTACTCGTGCACATGGCGCCGAATCTCCCCCTCCGTCCGCGGCCACCCGGCCAGAAGCTCGTCGCGAATGACCATCTCGCCGTTGTTGAACGGATGAACTGGCAGGAAGTTCTTCGGTAACGGAATCCGATTACCCTCGTACAAATCCAGATAGGACTGCGGAGCAACACGCGGATCGTGCGGGTTGCCGAGAGCCAGATACATCAGAAACGGCCGATCATCCTTTCTGTTCCTCAGAAAGTCGATGGCTTCATTCACGATCGCCAGCGCCGGCTCGCTTCTGCGATCCGCATCGTCGGCGACGTACTTGTTGACATCGAACTTCTCCTGGATCTTCAGCGCGGTGTTGCCCTTCTTGCCGTGATGGTAGGTCACATAGCCCGCTTGCCTCAAGGTGACCGGCAAATTGGGCTGATCAGCAGAGGCTTGCGGCCCCTCCCATCGGAAGTAAGTCCGACCGCTGAGGAGCATATTCCGACTCGGCAGACAAACCGCCGGGCAGTTGCTGCCGAAACAGTAGGCGTTGCTGAACACAAAACCCCGGCGGGCCAGAGAATCCAACGCCGGTGTCTGGATAGCCGGGTTCCCCAGAGCGGCGATCGTGTCCGCCCGCTGATCGTCGGTGAAGATGAAAAGGATATTGGGCTTGCGACCCGGCTGCTCCTGCCCCTGAGCCGCCGGCAAACCGATCGCCGCCGAGGCCACCCAAACGGCCAAGCCGGCCACAATAACCCGACTCGCGGATTGACCCTGACGACAGATGGACATGATCGTTCCTCACAGAAGTGCCGATGGCTGCCACTTCACCACGCCGAGACTATAACGGACACCCAGACCATGAACCATGCGCCCGCCCCAGCTCCCCTGGCCTCGCAAGACGCCCACGGGAGACCGGCAAGGGCCGACGCAAATGCCGCCACCAGTGCCAAAACCAAAGGCTCCGACCCGTGCTCTGCGTCGGCCTTTCGCCTTGACGCATGGTCGCTCGGATCGGAGCCCTGCGCATCGCTCTTCGGTTGTTCAGCCCACCGCACCGCCCTACCGGGCGCGCCTGATCACGGTCACCGGCTGGCGAGGCAAGCTCCGCAGACTGGGCCGGCTGTACGAGTCGGTCCGAGCCCGCACGCTGCCTCCCGGGGTGGCTGAGCCGCCCGCGGTCGCTTGGGCGGTGCTGCCGTGCGGCCCCGAACTGGTCACCCCACCCGCCTCCGCCGACCGAACCAAACCACCGCTCGCCAAAGCACCGCCGTAACTGCCCGCCACGCTCCCGTCCCGGCCGATGCTCAGGTTGAAGGTCCCCGCGTAGGCCGGCAGAATCCCGAACGGTCCCGCGATCGCGTGGCTGAACGAGATGTCCATCCCGTTGCGGTCCACGCCCACCGCCAGCGCCCGAGCCAAATTGATGTCGCCGGTCTCAGTACGGGTCCGGGCGATACCCTGCCCGCCCTGACCTTCGTAGTTGGCCATCGCCGAGGCTACCCCGTCACCCGACCGGTTCCCGTGGCTGGCCGACACCTGGGTCATCGCCTGCCCGCCCATCACGCTCGCACTCATCGCCAGCATCATCCCCATTCCGCCGAGATATCTTCGCATCGCTTTCATGGCTGATCTCCTCTCATCATCCGTTCGTTGGCCTGTCATCCTCGTCAACCGCGCGACCATCTGACCGCCTTCACCGCCGGACCTGCACCGCGACCGCATTGGACCGGCTCGACCCGAACCGTTGAGCCTGGCTGGTCGCCCGCACCTCCACCGGACGAGTGCGGCTGAAACCGCTGACGCTCACCCCGCGTCCGTTGGCCTCGGCCGAAGCGTGATACCGGGCACCGCTCAAGGCCACCACGCGACTGGCTACCCGACCCCCGACAGTGTCCGCGAGAGAATCGCTGACGCTCCGTGCGCTGCCCCCCCAGTAGCCTTCGCTCACCGCGCTGCTGTCGCTACGGGCCACGCCCCCGCGGGTCAGCGAAGTAGAGTAGGACTGACTGCGGGCCTGCCCGCCGAGGGTCCCACTGGCCAGTGCGTCGCTGTTGCTGATCGCCACCCCGCCCATCGCCCCAGCCATGCTCTCGCTGGTCGCCAGGGCGCTCCCGCCGTACCACCCACGGGCATCCGCCCGCGAATTGCTGATCGCCAGACCCCGATCCGCCGCTGCCACGGCGTCACTGGCCGCATACCCGTTGCCATCCCCGATCGCCACCGAGTCCGCGACCGCTTGGCCCCCGCGGGTCGCCCCAGCATGAGCGGTGGCGTCCGCATGACCGACCGCCTGAGCGCTGGCGCTGCTGGAGCCCCCATTGCTGGCCACAGACGACGCGGTGGCCGACGCCGCCCAGACCGCCGGGCCGCCGCTCAACATCAAACCCGCTGCGAAAAGTGCGATGCGTTTCATGGCAAATCCTCCCGGCCTCTCGCGGAGGCTCTGGGCCCCGGACCTCGGCTCGCGACTCCCTGTCGGCGACCCACAGGTCCCGTCTCCACCAGGAAAGACACAAACACTCAGAAATAGTTTGATGAAGATAATAATTTTTCGTCGTCAATCATCACGGGCGAGAAGCCCGCAACCGCGAAGTGAATGTAAACCATTTTATTCAAATGAGTTAAGAACACACAACAGGCATGGATCGCACCTGCCGGCCAGTAGGGATCGGCCGCCCCCAGCCGCAGTGCCCCCGCTCACCCAGCACCCATCACTCGTTATTCATCGCTCCCGCCCCGACCAACCGAGACTGCGTGGCTTCCGGCGGCTTGAGATGCTTGTCCAGCCAGCCGTAAATCAGCATGCGGGAATCATGGTGGATACTGTGGCCTTGGCCATGGCTGTAAAACGCAAAGTGGGCGGGGGCATCTTCGAGCTCGTAAACGCTCATGATCGCGAGGTTCATCAGCACCCGCTGACGCTGGATGAGCGGGCTGCCGTCGTTGAGTCCCGAAAGGTCAAGGAACGGGCGGGGAGCAATCAGGGCGATGATCTCGTGCATGTCGATGGGCGGCAGTTGGCCGGCCAGCAGCATGGGCCTGACGTGACCGAAGTAGACGTACCAGCGATTGCGAGCCCAGTGCTCGACGCCGGGGTTGTGCCGAAAGAACGCCGCGGAGCAATTGCTGGCCGCGGCCTTGATCCGCTCGTCGTAGGCTGCCAGAAAATAGGTGCCCTGCCCGCCCAACGAATGTCCCATGGCTCCGATGCGCTCGGGGTCCACCTCGGACAGCGACTGCAACACGTCGATCGCGATGGAGTGCTCGTAGGTGAACTTACCGACCGCCGTCCATTCCGGATGCTTCTCGTAGAAGCGGCGGGTCTCGTACGGGCCTTCCGGCGGGATGCGATGACCAGCCACAAAGTGATCCGGGGCGATAACCACGTACCCGCGCCGGGCGAGGTGGTCAAGATAGGCCTTCTCGGGGTTGTCGAGCAGGCCTGACGCCTGTTCCTTGCCCTGCTTGAAGGTTCCGTGCAGGGCAACCACCCCCGGCGCCGGGCCGGTGAGGTTCAGCGGCACGCCCAGGTACGCATGGGCCCGCTCGTCGGCCTCGACGTGGTAGCTGATCAGCTTGCGGACGTAAGCATCTTCAACGACCACGGACTCCTCGACCCGCAGATCGAGCGGCGGCTTGGCCGGCTTGCGATCGTCGCGCAAGAGATCGAGGTATCGCTGCCGCAAGACCTCTTTGTGCGCCAGCCACTCCTCGCGGCTGGTGATACCCTCCAACAGATCATCCCAGGAGCTGCGAATCACGGGCGGATCGGACCGCCATCGAACCGGAGGATTGGCCGGGCGAGTCTCCGCTCCGGACGCGGCCGTCCCCAACAGCAAACCAAGCAACTTGCCGCCAATCCACATGCTGGTAGCTCCTTTGGGACCGCGACATCGTGAACCGATTGGCTCTGGCCGTCATGCGACACCGCAAGCGATCAGCTTCACAATCGCAGCCCGTGCCGGGCGGCGACTTCCTTGAGAGCGTCGGCCATGATGCGATAGCCGGCGTAGTGCGGGTGCAAACCGTCGCGGGCAAGATCCTTCAGCAGAGCCCCCTGGTCGTCGCGCATCTCTTCCGCGTAATCGACGTAGATGGCTCCCTGTTCCGTACAGGCGGCCCGCAGCTTCTCGTTGATTTGCGGCAGAATGCGAGCTTTGGGCTCGTGGTTCTTGGTGTCGCTGTTTGTCGGCAGGATGGAGCAAACCAGCACGCGAATACCCGCCGCCCGAGCCTGGCCCATCATGTCCTGCACCGAGGTCGTCACTGAGGTAATGATCTCCTCGTCCGTCTTGCCCCCGCTGGACATGCGGGCCACGTCGTTGGTACCCGCCAAGATGACAACCTGCCGCGGGTGGAGTTGAACCACGTCCGCCTGGAATCGCTTGGCCATGTGCGTGGCCAGGTCGCCGCTGATCCCTCGATTGAGAATCAGGCCGTCGCTGGGCACGAAGTAGACCCCAAGCTGCCACAACTCGGTGATCGAGTCACCCATGAAGACCGTGCTGACCGCGACGTCCTCACGAATCACTTGCTCATTCCAGAAGTCGAAGAACCCGCGACGGCGATCGGCTGCCGCATTGTTGCCAAAAGTGCCCGGCTTGATGAGCTGCTCGCGTTCGACGTCTGTCCTGCCAGCCCTAAGCGGCCCGGCCACACTCCCGCAGCCCAGCATCGGCACCACGCTAGCCGCGACCAACAACCACAATCCCACCCGGCTCGTAACTCGTGTTCGTCCGCTCATGGATTCCTCCGTTCTCAGAATGCTCCACCTGCCGCACCACAGACTCCGTGGGGCTCGCGCAACGACAGTTGTACGCGTTTCTCGCGAAGAGGCAAGCCGACGGCAAGGCCGATCTCAGGGCAGCCGTCCCATACCGCCCCGCTATGGCTGCGGGCGGCGGGACCGGTCACATCGTGGCATCCTGCCGTGCGGAGATCAGTTAACGCACGAATAAATCAACTTTCAAGTGAGAAGATCCAGTTGACCGCCCTGCCCCAGACCGGCTCCAACGTCTCTGGGGGAGGCTGGGCGGCTGCAAAAAGCCCGCCTCGCGATTTGCATTCCCCCGGCGAGGCGGTACAATGCGGAGCTCAATCGGACTTGGCTGGCAGCGCCGACACCGGACCTGCGAGCCGGCATGAAGAGGATGAGGTGTTCTGATGTCGCGCGTTTGCTACTTCACCGGCAAGAAGACCAGAGCGGGTCGCACCTATGCTCACCGCGGTAAGGCCAAGTACCTGGGCGGTGTCGGGCGCAAAGTCACCGGCCGCACCAAGCGTACCTTCAAGGCCAACATCCAGAAGGTCCGTGCGGTCATTGAGGGCAAGGTGACCCGCGTTCGGGCCAGCGCCAAGGCCATCCGCAACGGCTTGGTGACCAAACCCCTCAAGCGCGTGTACAAGCCGGTGACCGACGAGGCGGAAGCCTGACAGGCCATCCCGTCCGCCACGGGCCGCGTTCTTGATCCTGAGCGGCACGGTCGTCCCTGACCAACACCGTCGGCAATCGCTGTCCGCGGCGATTCTTGGTCCTATTCCCTCCGCGTCCTGATGTAGTACCCTACTCCCTCCGCGTCCTGATGTAGTACGTCGGAAAGCAGGCCCGTGGGTTGCGGATGACGGCAAGGCAGTCATCTCTCGGAGCACAGACCACATGGATCGGCCGGCCCGCAACAAGACCCACAAGCAGGCAACTGTGGCCTCGGGGATCGTCCGAGCAGTCCTAGAGCATTTCACGCAATGGCGTAGCGGCCGCCACCCCTGGTGGCCCGCTAACTCGCAAGGAATACGCCGGTCGCCACGGCTCGGCTGTCTTCGACGCTGAGCTCAGACGAAGCGAGCTCGCCGAAGTCGGGGGGCGACCGCTACTACCTTCTTGACAATTGTCAAGATCGATGGGGCGTGAATCGCTCCAGATGACTTCTCCATGCTCAACGACCGCCAGGACATCGCTGGTCTTGATCATTCGGTCTGGCCTGGGCATCTGCCGAACCGCATGCGGCAGAAACAGCATCTTCTTCCTGGCGCTCTGCTGTATGCGAACCAGAAGATCGGACGCAGGTTCCATCACCTCATCGTACGGATTGGCGGCGGTCAGGAGCAGCGTACTTCTCCCTTTCGACCCCGATGTACTGCGTGGGAAACTGAGCCCGTGGGTTAGGGTAGACGCCCACGACGTTCGGCCGCCAGGTGTAGACCATGACATACACAAAGATCGGCGCCATCGGCACGCCTTCCTCGACCATTTGGCGTTCCGCCTCGCTGAGTAGATCGAGACGTTTCCGCGGGTCGGGCTCTCGCGCCGCCTCGCCGAGCAGAGCGTCAAAACGCGGGTCGTCGTACCCGGCACTGTTGTGCCCATTCTCCGACTGGTAAAGATCAAGAAAGGTGGTGGGGTCCATGTAGTCACCGAACCAGCCACCGCGGGAGATGGTGAAGCGATGCTCGGTCTTGTCCTCGGAGTAGGCCTTGGTTTCTTTGCCGACCAGCTCGACGCGGACACCCAGTTCGCGCTCCCACATGCGCTTCAGTGCCTGGGCGACCCCCTCCTGGTTGGAGCCGGTGTTGTACAGGTACTCGACCACGGGCAGACCGCGTCCCTCGGGGTAGCCCGCGTCGGCCAGTTCACGACGGGCCCGCTCTGGGTCGTAACTCAAACCCGCGGGGCTCCGATAGCCGGGGATCTGGCCCCTGGGCACAAAGGTCGTGGCCACAGGGTTGTCGAGTCTGACGACGTGATCCACGATCGCCTGCCGATCGATGGCCAGCGACAGCGCCCGGCGAACACGAGGATCGGCGACCGGGTTGGGGTGTCCGTCGTTGAGCAGCGGCCGGCAGTTGAAGGTCAAGTAGAACGTGCCGAAGGACGGCACCGAGTGGATGTCGTCCCGTCGGCCCTCCCGACCCTGGCGAACCAACTCGGGGGTATAGTCCATCGCGAGATCCAACATCATATCGACGAGGCCTTGTTCATAGAGCAAGAAGCCGGCGTTCTGGTATTCGACCTCGAAGGATTCGATGACCTGCGAGCGAACGCTGGCTTGGTCCCAGTAGAAAGGGTTGGCCTCGTACCGCAGATTCTGCTTGAAGACCCATTCGGTCAGCATATACGGGCCGTTGGTGATCAGCCCGGTGTAGCCGTGACGCCGATACCGGGGTTTGGTCCATTGTGGATCGTAAGCCCAGATTCCAGTGTCGCTGAGCGGCCGGTCTTCGTATCGCTCACGGAGTAGCTCGATGCTTTCGTGGACCGGCATGTAGGTCGAGAACGCGGTGAGGTCGAGGATAAAAGGGGTAGGCCTTTGGAGGTGGACCTCGATGCGATGATCGTCCAGCATGCGGATACCGACCTGGCTGAACCGTGACTCCATCTCGGCGATGTGCTTGTCGAGCAAGTGGTCGCCGAGTGCCTTCCAGTCCGCCTGTGCCTGCTCAAGCCTGACCACGCAGGTCTGCCAAAACGGATCCTGCACGGCCGGCAAGGGTTCGGGGATGACCTGATCCAAGACTTGAGTCAGCACGCCCCCGGCCTGACCGCGCAAGGCCTTGGCCAAGCTCTCCGCCTTGATCGGTGACGACCGTTGGCGTAGCCGAATGACTCCGAGCACCTCGACCCACGCGTTACGCCAATCGGCGTAGGCGGTTGCTCCCGTAACGTGATTGGTGATCAACTCTGCGTAGACGTCGGCGGTGCCCGGCTCGATGGCTCGCCGCCATCCGCGCAGGAAGTCGGCGGCGGTCACCGGGTCGCCGTTGGACCAGCGTGCCTCCGGGCGCAGCGTGAACAGGTATCGCCGGCCGTCCTCGCTGATTTCGGGGGGCATATACGCGACCCCCTCGATTGGCTCGCAGGTGCGAGGGTGCAACCGGGTCAATCCTTCCCACAGCGTTTGGGCGACCTGGATATCCTGCATGTAGCTCATCTGGGCCGGGTCGAGGGTCTGCACGCCGCCCCGGCTGATGAAACGAAAGTCGGCCTCGCGCCGTCCGGTCCCCGTGAGCATCACGACGGCCAACGCAGCAACGATGAGCATGATGATCGTGAGCGCGTAACGCATGGTGCATGTCAGATTCTACCGCATGGCCGTCCTCATGACGAACCCCACGCTCGACACACGCAATCCCGCTTGCAGCCGCGAAACCCAGGCGAGCGGTGACGGGAACCAAGCGAGCGGTGACAGGAACCAAGCAAGCGGTGACGGGAACCAAGCGAGCGGTGACAGGAACCAAGCGAGCGGCGGGGTTTATCCCCGCCTTGCCTGCGGACGCATCAGGTCAGCGACTCGCGTGGATCCTCGGGACAGTCGATGGGAGCCGGCCTTGGTTCAGCAACGCGTTCTGGCGCAGGAGTGACGCCTCGATCACCAGCCGCCCTGGAGTGAGATCACTTTGCCTGGTTGAAGAACTGGCGGCAGGCGGCGGCGTTGGAGAACAGGCCGGCGCGGACCAAGTCCTGACAGCGGCCGTTCG